>SVUC01000039.1 GCA_015063455.1 Oscillospiraceae bacterium | reverse complement strand
CCTCGGCGGATTCTCCGATCCCCTTATGGACTGCCGCGAATGTAAGGAAAGATTCCGCGCTGACAAGCTCATCGAAGACTGGTGCCACGAAAACGGCAAGACTCTTGATAAGCCGATCGACGCTTTCACACACGACGAAATGAAGGCTTTTGTTGAAGACAACAACATTCCTTGCCCTACCTGCGGAAAGCATAACTTCACTGATATCCGTCAGTTCAACCTTATGTTCAAGACATTCCAGGGGGTTACAGAAGACGCAAAGAATACTGTATATCTCCGTCCCGAGACAGCACAGGGTATTTTCGTTAATTTCGTAAACGTACAGAGAACATCGAGAAAGAAGATGCCTTTCGGTATCGGTCAGATCGGTAAGTCCTTCAGAAATGAAATCACTCCCGGTAACTTCATTTTCCGTGTTCGTGAATTTGAACAGATGGAGCTTGAATTCTTCTGTAAGCCCGGTACAGACCTCGAATGGTTCAACTACTGGAGATCATTCTGCCGTGATTGGCTCCTCTCCCTCGGTCTCAGAGAAGAAAATCTCCGTCTCCGTGACCACGATCCCGAAGAACTCTGCTTCTACTCAAAGGCTACAACTGACTTCGAATTCCTCTTCCCGTTCGGATGGGGCGAGCTTTGGGGTATTGCTGACCGTACAGACTACGACCTTACACAGCATCAGAACATATCCGGAAAGGATCTCACATACTTCGATCCCGAAACAAACGAACACTACATTCCTTACGTTGTTGAACCGTCTCTCGGCGTAGAAAGATCAGTTCTTGCATTCCTTTGCGATGCTTATGACGAAGAGAGCGTTGATCCCGAAAAGAACGATACTCGTGTTGTTATGCACTTCCATCCTGCTCTCGCGCCCTTCAAGGCTGCTGTTCTTCCTCTTTCAAAGAAGCTCTCCGAGCAGGCATTTGAGCTCTACGAATCCCTCGCAAAGAAATTCATGGTCGACTTCGATGACGCAGGTACTATCGGTAAGAGATACCGCAGAGAAGACGAGATCGGAACACCGTTCTGCATCTGCTACGACTTCGATTCAGTTGAAGACGGCTGCGTAACTATCCGTGACCGCGATACTATGGAACAGGTAAGACTTCCCATTTCTGAGGTTGAGGCTTACATTTCCGAAAGACTCGAGTTTTAATTAAAGATATAAACAAAAGGAGCACGGATGTTCCGAATAGGCGGAATTCCGGCTCCTTTGCAGATTAGACATAACTCATAAAAATCATCCGAAAGAGGCTGAAATTATGACTATCAATATTACATCAGGAAAATCGGTAGGTGTCGTTCGAACACTCGGCGGTGAACTTATCTCATATAAGAATGATGGTATAGAATATGTATGGCAGATAGATCCTATGCATTGGGAAGGACAGGCTAAGATTCTGTTTCCCGTGTGCTGCTCTCCTAAAGATGGAAAAATGGCACACGATGGAGTAGAATATCCAATGGTAAAGCATGGATTCCTGCACAAAAGGGAGTTTGAACCCATACTTATGTCTAAGTCAAAGGTTATCCTTGAACAGAGAGAATCAGAGGAAACTCTCAAAATGTTCCCGTTCTGTTTTTCTTTCAAAACAGAGCATACTGTTACCGATAATGGATTTTCAACTCGGTTTATCATAAAAAATCTTGATAAAAATGAAATGACATTCTGTGTCGGAGGACACCCGGGATTCAATTGTCCCCTCAGAGAAGAGGACGGCGGCTTTGAGGATTATTCGATCTATTTCGATGATGCTGAGGGATGTACAGTATCAGTCTGCAATAAAGACGGATATATGGATGCATCTGTGCCGAAGCTTGACAGACTCAAAGGAACAAATGAGCTTCCGCTTTTGTATTCTGATTTTGATAATGATGCATTGGTGATTGAAAATCTTCCGCAAAAGTCTGCCCGTTTGATCTCAAGAAAAACAGGAAAAGGCTTCAGATTCACGTTCAACGGATTTGACGTTCTTGGCGTTTGGACTCCTCCAAAGAAGAATTCTCCACTCGTGTGCTTCGAGCCCTGGAACGGACTTCCTGCAGATGTGTCTGAAACTACAGATGCAAAAAGTAAGAAATACGCCAAAACAATTGCTCCCGACGAAGAATATGTTGTCGAGTATTCGGTTGAGCTTATTAAGTGATGTGAGGTAGAATAATGAATCTTTGCAGTCCTGCAGTTGTAAGAGATCTTCTTCAAAAGTATTCTCTTGCACCTAAAAAAGGGTATGGACAGAACTTTCTTATTAATCCGATGATACCTGAGAGGATCGCTGAGCTGTCGTCATCGTTTGCCGCAGGCGATAAACCGTGCGGAGTTCTTGAGATCGGTCCCGGAGTCGGTGCGCTCACACAGTATCTCTGCGGAGAATACGATAAGGTAGTATCGGTGGAGATCGACAAAGGATTGATTCCTCTTCTTGATGAAGCACTTGCAGATTTCGATAACGTTACCGTAGTTGAAGGCGATTTTATGAATCTCGACCTCCCTGCGTTTGTCAGAGAACACTTCGGAGATATTCTTGATGCAGGCGGATCTGTTGGTGTTTGTGCAAATCTTCCGTATTATATCACAACTCCCGTTATAATGAAGCTTCTTGAATCTTTTCCGTACGGCGAGAGAATTCCTTTTTCATCTATAGTTGTAATGGTTCAGCTTGAGGTTGCACGACGTCTTGCCGCAAAGGAAACGTCATCTGATTACGGTGCAATCTCAGCACAGATCGCACTCAGAGCGAATACAGAAAAGCTCCTTGATGTGTCGGCAGGGAACTTTCACCCTGTTCCGAAGGTAGCTTCAGCCGTTGTCGGAATCATCCCTCACGGGGGAATCAGAGAGGTATATCCCGATTCTCCCGAATCGGAAGAGGACTGCGCGAGACTCGCCGAGCTAACGAGTGAGCTGATCACCCTTGCATTTTCTCAGAGACGCAAGACCTTTATCAATTCTGTCGGATCAAAGTATTCGAAAGAAGAAACGCTTGCTGTCCTTGAGGAATGTGGAATCAGGGCAGATGTGCGCGGGGAGAAGCTTTCGATATCGGACTTCTGCAGAATAGCAGATAAACTTAATAAATGAATGACATAACGCGGAGAAGTATCTCTGCGTTTTTGTATAGTTAATCTGACATAGATATTGAGATTTTATAAAATATATGGTATAATAAATCCAAAATGTACGTAACGGATGGAGAACTAATATGGCTAAACAGAAGTATCTTGAATGTGGAAAAGCAGTATCTACACACGGAGTAAGAGGTACATTGAGACTTGAATCATATTGCAACACACCTGAAAAACTTGCAAAAATGAGGAAAATATACAGAAAAACACCTGCAGGTGAGTTTGTACCAATGAAGGTTCGCGCCGCAAGTGTTCAAAAAAATATGGTTTTGTGTACTTTTGAAGAAATAACCACTCTCGAGGATGCTATCGCATACAAAGGAACAATGTTTTACGCCGATCGAAACGATATGAAGCTTGAGAAGGGTGAAAGATTTATTGCAGATCTTATAGGGCTTGATGTGATCGACTACGAAAGCGGTGAAAAATACGGGACACTTGATGATGTGATCACTCCCGGCGGACGTGATGTCTACGTTGTTAATGACGTAAACGGCGGGAAATTTATGATTCCCGTTGTTGATGAGTTTGTCAGAGAGATAATTGATGAAGGGGAGAGAGAAGGTATATATGTCACACTCATCGAAGGAATGAGAGAAACATACTGATACGGTGGTACAGATGCGAATAGATATAATGACACTTTTTCCCGACTTTGTCGACTATATTTTGTCCGAGAGTATTATCGGACGTGCGAGACGTGCGGGAAAGATAGAAATAAACACTCACAATATCAGAGATTATTCAGAAGATAAGCACCGCAGAGTTGATGATACGCCGTACGGCGGCGGTCGTGGGATGCTTATGGCTGCACCTCCGATATACCGCTGCTATAAAGCGATAGAAGAGAAAATTGCAGCACAAGAAAAGCCTTACGTTATTTATATGTCACCGCGCGGACGAGTTTTCAATCAGGACATTGCAATTGAACTCTCGGAATACAAAAACATTGTGATCTTGTGCGGACATTACGAGGGGGTTGACGAGAGGATAATCGAGGAGATAGTTGATGAAGAACTCTCTATCGGGGACTATGTTCTCACGGGCGGAGAAGTGCCTGCTTGTATCGTCGCGGATGCAGTCGGTCGCCTTGTTGACGGTGTTCTCACACTTCCTGAATGTCATGAAAAAGAGAGCTTTGAGAGCGGACTTCTCGAATACCCTCAATACACGCGTCCTCCCGTTTGGATGGGACGTGAAGTGCCGGATGTACTCCTCTCAGGACACCACGCAAATATTGAGAAATGGCGTGAAGAAAAGGCGAGAGAGATCACGGCGGCTCGACGTCCCGATCTTCTCGAAAAAGAATAATCATCAAAGCATACCGAGATAAGCAAGGATACCGTTTGTAACACCTGCCGCGAATAGCTGTGGACTGTACGCCATAAGCTCGGCGTCAGCTGGGTTCGAAATAAACCCAAGCTCCACAAGAGTTGCAGGCATCCTCGTTCTTCGCAGTACATATAGTCCCGGGCGTGAGAAAACACCGCGATTCCGCAGACCCGTTGCATTGTTCAGCTGTTCAAGGATATTTTCGGCAAGAACCTCTGCATCGCTGTCACGTCGGTAGACGAACGCTTCACTTCCTGAGGCTGATGTAATCGTTGAAGCATTTGTGTGTAGGCTTATGAAATAATCAGCTCCCCAGGCATTTGCATCGTTTACGCGAGCCGCGAGCGAGGATGTGTTGGAAGTACCGAGCTGAGATTCGGGAGTAGGACGTGACAGACGAACATCGAACCCATAATCCCGCAGAAGTTCAGCAGTCCGTTGCCCGATCTCGTAAACAATATCTTGCTCACGGAATCCATTGCCCTCGCTTCCCGCATTTGGATTTACGGGGTTGTGACCTTGGTCGATGTAGATTTTTGTCGCCATAAGTATGATCCTTTCAAAAATAAGTATAGTTCAGGAGAGACAGAATGAAGAATTTGCAGAAATTGCTGTCATCTGTACGTCAGGCACTCGATCATTATAATATGATATCAGAAGGGGAAAAGATAGCTGTCGGACTTTCGGGCGGAAAAGATTCGGCAGCACTTCTTTGCGCTCTCGCGAGAATGAAGGATTTTTATCCTAAAAAGTACGATTTGTGTGCGGTTTCCGTAGATATGGGCTTTGCGGGTGCGGATGATTTTTTCTATCCGATGAAAAAGCTCTGTTCTGATCTTGATGTGGAATATCATATAGTTAAAACACAGATCGCACAGATCGTGTTCAACGAAAAACAAGAGAAGAACCCGTGCTCTCTGTGCGCTAAGTTAAGACGGGGCGCGCTGAATAACGAGGCAGCATCCCTCGGTGCGAAAAAGATTGCGCTTGGCCATCACCTCGACGATGCGGTAGAAACATTTATGATGTCGCTTATGCACGAGGGAAGGATAGGCTGTTTTTCTCCTGTAACAGTTTATGAAGATACGGGGATTTCGGTGATTCGTCCACTCATCTATACTAAAGAGAGTGACATAAAATCCTTTGTGAGGGCAAATTCGATAGAGATCCCACACAGTCCGTGTCCAGAAAATCACAATACGGAGAGAGAAAAAATGAAGGAGTTCCTTCATCCGTTTGAGGTCGAAAAACGTGGAACTTATAAAAGAATTCTCGGTGCAATGGAAAGACGTGAGATAGACGGATGGTTTTGAACATTAGATATTTTTGTGTCACACAATAAATATTTAACTAAATTTAATAATAAAAGTATCAGTTTTTATCAATTCGTGTCATAATATATTGTTTTCAATGAATAGACATATTGAGTTCACTTTGTGTTCATAATGGTGTGGTAAAATACACCTAAATATATCTATAAGGAGATTAATTATGGAAAAAATCTGGGCTACCGCATGGGCTTTTGCTGTTCTTTGCATCATTTTCTTTGGCTGCAAGGTTGCAGGACTTGAATGGGCTGCTGAACGTTCTTGGACAGAAGCTATTATTTTCTTAGGAGTTTCAGTTGTAATTATTGTATGCTTCTTCCTCCGCAAGAAGATCGCTGCACTTTACAATAAGATCAAAGATAAGATTTCCTAATTCGAAAACAAAAACTTATACATAAAAAATAACCCTATGCGATCATCGCATAGGGTTATGATTTTTTTGGGAATCAGTTCATGGGAACAACAGCACCGTTGTATTTTTCGCTGATGAATTTGCTGATTGTTTCTGTAAGAAGAGCATCTGCAAGAGCCTTGAGCTTTCCGTTATCCTTGTTGCTTTCGTGAACAACAAGAACGTTGGCATAAGTCTGAGCAGCTTCTGAATCGGATTTTTCCATTGCAAGAGACTTGGAAACGTCAAGACCGGCACCGAGAGCGTAGTTACCGTTGATAACCGCTACTGCAACTTCGTCAAGAACTGTGGGAAGAAGAGCTGCTTCCATTTCACGGATGTCGAGGTTCTTGGGATTGGAGACGATGTCGTTCTTTGTAGCAGTGAGACCTGCATCGTCACGGACATCGATCAAGCCTTCAGCTTCGAGGAGAAGGAGTGCGCGAGCTTCGTTTGTTGCATCGTTAGGAACAGCGATGATAGCTCCGTCAGCGATATCAGCGAGGGATGTACAAGTACCTGCGTAGATTGCGTAGGGTTCATAGTGAACACTTGCGATAGAAACAAGCTTTGTGCCTTTTTCAGAATTGAACTGATCAAGGTAA
Organism: Oscillospiraceae bacterium; assembly: GCA_015063455.1. Taxonomy (GTDB): domain Bacteria; phylum Bacillota; class Clostridia; order Oscillospirales; family CAG-272; genus UMGS1696. The sequence goes on along the minus strand of SVUC01000039.1, from coordinate 12,864 downwards.
GGCTGGTGCTGGAAGTAGTTAGCATCAACATCTCCGCTTTCAGTAGCTTCGTTGGGCGTTACATAGTCATCCATAACCATGACCTCAAGTTTGTAACCCTGTTTCTCGAGGATGGGCTTACATTGTTCGAGAATTTCAGCGTGTGGAGTTGAGCTTGCTGCTACAACGATAGTGTTGCTTTCCTTCGCATTGCAGGATGCAAATACAAATGCACAAAGCACTGCAGCGAGTATGAGAGAGAGAATTTTTTTCATGTTTTTATCTCCTTAAATAAATATTTATATAATCATCTGTTACGGATTCTCTTGTCACAAGATTTAGCAAGTCTGTTTAAGACTTCCTGAGTTATCTGAACAAGAATGATCAGCAAGATAGATGAAATATACATGATCGTCGTGTTGTACCGGTATAAACCGTACTGGATTGCGAGCTGACCGAGACCGCCGCCGGCGATAAGCTGTGACATCGGAGTGTAGCCGAGGATCGTCGTGATCGCAATAGCACCACCTATGATAAGTGAGGGCTTAGCTTCCGGGAGAATAACTTTTGTTATGATCTGCCAATTGTTTGATCCCATTGATTGAGCTGCTTCAATAACACCACGGTCAACCTCAAGGAAGGACGACTCTACCATTCTTGCTACGAACGGCGCGGCGGCAATAACAAGATGGAAGATAAAAGTGTTGTCACCGATCTTTGTGCCGATCACAAGCTTTGCAAGGGGCTGCGTCATTACAAGAAGGATCATAAACGGAATTGATCTGAGGATATTGACTATAAAACCGACAACGCCGTTTACGGGAGAATTGGGGAAAATTCCGTCTTTTGATGTTCCGTATAGGATAACACCAAGCGGGATACCGATAATATAAGCGAGGAGCGTGCTTATTATGGTAATCTTGAGAGTAAGGAGAATATTTTCGCCGTACATCTCAAGATTACCGCCGCCGAAACATTCTATGAGAAAATCTTTCATTTAATCAACCTACCTCCTCATATTTAATATTCCGCTTGTCAAGGAAGTTATAGATACGTGCAACAGCTGTCTCATCGTCTGGAAGCTGGATAAGCATTTGACCGTATGCACGGCCGTCAATATCCTTTGTGTCAGCACCCATAATGTTTACTGCTGTACGGCATTCGAGTGACAGATTAGATATCACAGGCTCAGATGATTCCTGACCGTCGAATACGATTCTGATAGTCTTACCACCTATAACCTTTGACACGGCAGAAGTCTTTGGAAGGATCAACTCCTTTGCGATATCAGACTGCGGAGCAATGAAAATATCCTTTACAAGACCTTCTTCGGCAACAACACCGTGATCGAGTACGGCTACTTTGTTACAGATCTGTTCAACGACCTTCATTTCGTGAGTAATGACAACGATCGTGACACCCATAGTCTCGTTAATCTTCTTGAGAAGCTCAAGGATCGAACGAGTTGTGTTCGGGTCAAGAGCACTTGTAGCCTCGTCACAGAGTAAAACTTCGGGATCTGTGGCGAGAGCACGGGCAATTGCAACGCGTTGCTTCTGACCTCCCGAGAGCTGTGCGGGGTAAGAATTCATTCTATCCTCAAGTCCAACGACTGTCAGAAGTTCTTTTGCCTTTTTGATAGCTTCTTTCTTTGATACGCCTGCGATCTCAAGCGGGTAACAAACATTCCCGAGAGCGTTTCTTTGAGAAAGAAGGTTAAAGCCCTGGAAGATCATTGAAATTGAACGTCTTGTCCTGAGAAGCTCTTTCTTCGAAAGGGAAGATAATGGCGTTCCCTTGAAGACAACTTCACCAGACGTGGGGACTTCGAGAAAATTAATACAGCGGACAAGAGTAGATTTTCCTGCACCGGAAAGACCGATGATTCCGTAAATATCTCCCTTTTCGATAGTCAGAGTAACATCGTTTACCGCATCTATGTCACCCGTATCGGTCCGAAATGATTTTGTTACATGTTTCAGTTCTATCAAAACGTCTGTCCTTTCTGCTGACTCATAAATAAAAATCGTCCGAAACGAAAGCATCTCGTCCGGACTCCGTCATATTAGTAAAATCAGTCAGCCTGCATATCTGATTGGCAATGACTAAAACACCCGACGGGAAATCCGGGTGGAGAACATTCGATAACCCTTAAAACTGAAAGGGAAATTGTTTTTCTCGGAATAAGTCATAATAGAACCCTCAATATGCTGATGAGCTAAAAAAATTACACCAATTCGTAACATTTATATAATTATATCACTTTAATGTGTTAATGTCAATAGCGGTTTTGAAAAATCCCATTTGGCTTTTGTGCTGATATAGTCTTATCCATCAATTTCTTCGTTAATTTGAAGGAGATAATACCGCAACACAAACCGCAATCTGAAAAAATGTTAAGATAAGCTGCAGAGTTATTGTAGGCACAATTTGAAAAAGCGAAGTTTAACCCCCGCCTTTTCTCTATTAAACTGTTCGATATGTTTGAATTTACCGTATTTCAGGAAAGTCAGTAAACACCCATTTTCCCTCTATGTTTTCGTATGGGAAAATAAAGGTTTGGTACTCTTTCACAGTCGATAAATCTTCGTCCATCACTTCTACTTTGACAAGTAAATTAATTTTACTGTCGTTAACATATTCGATTTCGTATGACTCATCACCGATAAAAATATTTGTGCCACGAATTCCAAATCTGCCGTACAGATATCCATTGTGATTTATGTACATTGTTCCGTTGTAGGAAAGAAGTGATTCTATCAGCTCATCACTAAACAGTGTCCCAAGGTAATCAATAAATTCCGAATATGTATCATACTGCTTAGCTCTAAAATAGTTGAAATCGTTGTAAGTTACTTGAGTGGTCATATCTATTGCGCCATGACTTCCATCTTCAAGCAAACTGGCAATTCGAAACCATGAGGTAGCTTCAGAGGCTGTCTGATATGCTTTTACAACGTCATCCAATTCAATTTGTGGTTCGTTGTTGTCGTTTTCGTTGTTGTGGGGATCCGTTTCATCGTTGCTCGGTTTGATACTATTACATCCTGCAAGCAATACTAACAGTGACAATATTAATACAATAATTCTTCTCATACACTTAACCTCCTTTGTGTATTTTTTATATTTTTTGACGTATACGAAATTTGTAATTTAATCCTTTGGTATAAGTAGAATATCACATAATTACAAATAATACAATACCTATAAAAAACGGAAAAACTTTATGTTTCGACAAATCTACGAAGAGATTGTCGGATATACCTATATCAGCAAAAGGTAAGAAGATTCTTGGAATTTTACCCAAATTGTAAAAACTTAAAGATGCAGAACTAAAACTCAACCTATTTCTTATAAAATTGTACAAAGTAGTAACATTATTGTGCTTAACGGCTTGACAATTAAAAATATAAGGTGTATTATTAAAGTTGAAATATTAAAATTAAAAATTGGATAAGTGAATATGTCATCAACAGCTCAAAAACTAAACAGCCTCGTGTCACGCTTCAGAAAAAAAGATGTCGACATGACCGAGGGGAACATTGTTAATCATATAATAAACTTCGCCTTTCCTCTTCTTATCGGAAACCTGTTTCAGCAATTATATAACACAGTAGATACATGGGTGGTTGGAAACTACGTAAGCAATGAAGCGTTTTCAGCCGTTGGAACAGTTGGCCCTGTTATCAATATGCTGATTGGATTTTTTGCAGGTCTTGCGAGTGGTGCAGGAGTTGTAATATCCCAATATTACGGAGCAAAGATGAATGATAAGGTTCACGATGCCGTGCATACCGCAATCGTTATGACTCTTATCATGGGAATTGTTTTTACAGTCCTCGGAATTGGAATGACTCCATTAATGCTTGAGTTGATGGATACACCTGACAACGTAATGCCGCAGTCAAGAGCGTATCTTATTACATATTTTGCAGGAATAATGGGGCTTATGCTCTACAATATGGGCGCAGGTATTTTGAGAGCAGTAGGTGACTCACAGAGGCCTTTCTATTTTTTGGTTGTTTCTGCCCTTACAAACATTGTTCTCGACCTCGTTTTTGTTCTTGTTTTACATCTCGGTGTTGTTGGGGTTGCTCTGGCAACGATAATCGCACAGGGAATATCGGCTGTTCTTGTAATGATTACTCTTATTAGAGCAGATAATTGTGTCAAGGTTTCTATCCGCGACCTCAGAATATCGTTTGTAATGCTCGGAAAGATCGTAAAAGTCGGAATTCCCGCCGCGCTTCAGATGGCGATTACAGCGTTTTCAAATATTTTTGTACAGTCATATATCAATTTCTTTGAAGCGGACTGTATGTCCGGATGGACAGCATACGCGAAGATTGACCAGCTGGTTTTTCTTCCAATGCAGTCGATCTCACTTGCCGCAACAACGTTTGTTGGTCAGAATCTTGGGAAAAATCAAGTCGAACGTGCAAAAAAAGGTGTCACAGTCGGCCTTACTGCCGCAATGATCTCAACGGTAATTTTGATTATCCCCGTTATGATATTTGCACCTAACTTGGTTGCGTTCTTTAACGGTAAAGCAGAGGTTGTGGAATTCGGTACTCTGTTCCTCAGAATTCTTTCGCCTTTCTATATCCTTTGTTGTGTGAACCAGATATATTCTGGTGCACTCAGAGGAGCAGGAAATTCAAAGGTTCCTATGATAATAATGCTCGTATCATTTGTTGGATTCAGACAGGTTTATTTATACGTTGTAGCTAACTTTATCTCAAACACAGTAGTCCCGATCTCTATGGGTTATCCTGCTGGTTGGCTTGTATGCAGTCTCCTCATGCTCATTTATTATCATAAGACCTCTATGGAAAAAACCTCATTGGTAGAAAAATAATATTTCTGGAATGATGGGTCAGCGGAATTATGAAATATATCAGTACATACGCGTCTCCGATTGGAAAGATCATTTTGTGCAGCAACGGCGAATTTCTTACCCACCTCTTCTTCGACGGACAGAAATACAGTGAAGTGTATCTCGAGGGGGACGCGACTCAAAAGGAACTTCCTGTTTTTAGGGAAGCGTCCAAGTGGCTTGACGAATATTTCTGCGGAAGATATCCGGGATTTTTTTCGCAGATCAAGCTTTGCGGAACACCTTTTCAGCTTTCGACCTGGGAGCTTCTGCGTAAGATCCCATACGGCAAAACAGTGACCTACGGACAGCTTGCCCACGAAATTTGCAGACAGACCGGAAAAGAGAAAATGTCGGCACAGGCTGTCGGCGGGGCTGTTGGACGGAATCCGATTTCAATAATCGTGCCGTGTCACAGGGTAATCGGGACAGATGGATCGTTTACAGGATATGCGGGAGGTACAGACAAAAAACAAGTGCTCCTTAAGCTTGAGAAAATAATATAAATCAATCTTTCAAAAAAACCATCCGTATTTTTTGGAGTACGAATGGTTTTCTGTTTATTATTGATTTAATTATGATTCTGCTTTTTTTCTTCAAGCTTTCGGATGAGTGCCTGCATTTGATCGGGCGTGAGTTTTTTTGTAAACTCGCTGAGCTGCTCGGGTGTCATCTTGCGAAGTGCGCGGATCAGCCTGTCGTCGATCTGCTCAGTACCTTGACGAGTTTTTTTGGGCTGAGCTGTTGCCTGTTCATTTTGTACCGACGGTGCGAAGTCTTGGCTTTGCTGTTGGTTTGCAGTACTCGAACAGGGGATCTTACTTGCACTTTGAGAGCTCCTCTCTTGATTTGTCTGCCGACGCGGATTTGAAGCTGCTTGTTTTTTTGTCATTCTCTTTTTTTCTTCTTCACTGTCGATCAGATCGGGGAGAAAAACGAGAAGAACGAGGATCGCACCGATTGATATCGCTACATAAGTTCCCGGGGGATTTTGAATAAACGCCGCGACATAACCAAGATAGGGAATTGTGAAAGTGGGTTGACCGATAACGTTTTTTGGATGTACGGGTGTGCCGTCTTCGTCCTGATTTGCATCTCCTTTGGTTTTGAAGAGCATAAGACCCGGCTCCTCTTCTGACTCAACAAGACCAACGATTCTGTGTGTCGCTACCGTATTTTCATCAAGCATAAATGTAATGACATCCTTGACTTCAAGCTCATCTGTGTCAACTTCGCGAACGTATATAAGCGAACCCGTCATAAATTCAGGCTCCATAGATCCCGATAAAACGGCAAATACCCTGAAGCCGAAAACTCTGACACCTGCCAGCAGAATTGCAAGAATAACAACCATTGCAACTAAACACCACGCGGCGATGTTCCAAACTTTCTTTATGTTTTTGTTCATATATGGGGATTTTTTCCTTTGACTCAATATTTGGATTTGTGCGATTTCAGTAATGGTGATCCGCACTGATATGTAAAAAACTTCACCTAAATAGTTTACCACTATTTTCGTTTTTTTTCAAGTCTTTTGGGACTTAAAAAGGATTTATATAAGTACGAAAATCAGAAAGAGTGCTGTATTACGTACGCCGAACCGAAATGATCTACACTCACTTGCAAAAGACAGCATTTTATGATAAAATAAAACAAAAATACACTTTGGAGAGGATTATATGAATAAAACAGGCTTTGGGTTTCTCAGATTACCTAAAAAAGATAAAAACATAAAGGACAGCTACGATTGGGAAGAGATAAATAAGATGGTCGATTCTTTTATGGAGCTTGGCGGTAAATATTTTGATACCTGCTATACATATCTGAACGGATACAGCGAGTATGGTATCCGTGAGTGTGTTACCAAAAGAAAAGATCGTGATACATTTATTCTTGCGGACAAACTCCCGGGATATAACTGCAAATGCTATGAGGATTGCCGCAAATTTTTTGATGAAGAGCTTGAAAGATGCGGCGTGACATACTTTGACGTTTATATGCTGCATTGGCTGAATCAGGAGAATTACAATACTGCCGAAAAATACGATCAGTTCAGGTTTTTGCGGGAAGTAAAAGAAAGCGAAGAAGCAAAGCAGATCGGTTTTTCATACCACGACAGCGCATCTCTTCTTGATGAGATCCTTACGAAGCATCCCGAGGTTGACGTAGTTCAGCTCCAGATAAACTATCTTGATTGGGATACAGCAGGAATAGAGTCACGCAAATGTTACGAAACTTGCGTGAAACACGGCAAAAAAGTTATCGTTATGGAGCCGATCAAAGGTGGGACTCTCGCCTCACTTCCAGAGGAAGCGGAGAGTCTCCTGAAATCTGTGCATCCCGAGTGGACTTCAGCTTCATGGGCACTGAGGTTTGTTCAGTCGTTACCCGAGGTAATAGTTTGCCTCAGCGGAATGAGTTCCGTCGAGCAAGTAGAAGAAAATATGTGTCAGTTCGATGTTCTCACAGAATCTGACATTGAATATTTATGGAATGTCCGCGATATTATCGAGAGAAACACCGCCGTACCGTGCACAGGATGCAGATACTGTGTCGATCATTGTCCGATGAATATTCGAATTCCCGATTATTTCAAAATGTTCAACGAGCTCTCAAGATACCCGAATGAAGGCTGGAAGATCAAGCCTGCATATGGACAGGCAGCCAAGGGATACTCAAAAGCATCAGACTGTATTTCCTGTGGAGCTTGTGAGTCTCATTGCCCTCAGAATATCAAGATCCCCGAGCAGATGAAATCGGTTGCCGAAAAGCTTGGTTAAACATTGTTTATCGGAAATAAAAAATATGGTAAGATAACTGCCTTGTTTTATTCATAATATCGTGGTACAATATATAATGTAGAATATTGAATGAGATGAGGTGTTGTGTTGAACAGAGAAAACGTTATTAAAACTGATTTGTCTGAAGAAATATTTATGAATTCAGTTGAACTTGCCGAGCTTCAGCATTTGTGCAATGCGGCAATAAAGCAGCTTACCATAAAATTTGAAATCCTCAACGATGAATTTCGTGTAAAATACGAACGCAGTCCGATCCACCACATAGAGTCGCGTCTTAAATCGCAGGCAAGTATACTGAAAAAGCTGAAAAAGAAGGGTGTTGAGCTCTCAGCTGAATCTGCAATGAAGAACGTAAATGATATTGCGGGTGTCAGAGTTGTCTGCTGTTACATAGATGATGTGTACGATGTTGCCGATATGCTTCTCAGACAGTCAGACATCAGACTTATCTGTGAGCAGGATTATATCAAGCACCCGAATTATAACGGTTACAGAAGCCTTCATCTTGATATACAGATCCCGATATATCTTTCTGAGAAAACCGAGTACGTCAATGTTGAGGTTCAGCTCAGAACGGTAGCTATGGATTTCTGGGCGAGTCTTGAGCACGACCTCAGATATAAGTCAGACAAGAATATCCCGACAGGATTGCAGGACCGAATGGTCGCATGCGCCAATGAGATCGCGGATATAGACAAGAGAATGCAGGAGATCTATAAAAGCATAAAGGAGATCTGATATGGACGAGATCAAGCTTGGAAAATACCGTCACTTCAAAGGCGGAGAATATGAAGTATTAATGCTTGCGAAAAATTCCGAAACTACCGAGAAAATGGTGGTCTACCGTGCACTTTACGGAGATAGGGAAGTGTGGGTCCGTCCTCTTTCTATGTGGAATGAAGAAGTAGTGAGGGACGGGGTTACATACAAAAGATTTATCTATATCGGAGAATAATATGATTTTTATAGAATATCCAAAATGTTCAACTTGCGTTAAGGCAAAAAAATGGCTTGACGATCACGGAATAGAGTATACCGACAGACATATAAAGGAAGAGAATCCGACATTCGAAGAGCTCGAGGCTTTTTGGAAGAGGAGCGGACTTGATCTGAAGAAATTCTTTAATACAAGCGGACTTCTTTATAAATCAATGAATCTGAAGGATAAGCTCCCGACGATGACAGATGAAGAAAAGCTCAGGCTTCTTGCAACTGACGGAATGCTTGTGAAGCGACCGATCATTGTGACAGATGACACTGTTCTTGTTGGATTCAAGGAAGCCGACTGGGCGAACGCTTTATTGTAATATTGACACAAAAGTCAGATGTTTTCATATGAAAACCTGGCTTTTTTGTTTGTTTTGGGGAGAAGTTTCTGTAGTTTACACCTCTTGTGTGTTGTTTGGAGCCTTGACAACTATTTTTAAAACGTATATAATTAATATATAACTGTACACTCAGATGAAAATATATAGGAGGATACTATGACCAAGAAAATTTTCTCATTGTTTTTGGCTATGATACTCAGCGTTTTATCTATCGTTTCGTGCTCGGACACAACAAGTGAGTCTGAAACGGAGACCAAGCCCAATAACGAAGAATCTACTCCGCCAGAGGAGGAAGACAACGGTTACTTCAATTCTATGGAAGCTGTTAATATGAACGGCTGGACTATGAGATGGGCAGGCGGATACGGCTGGGCAGACAACGCAGCATCCGGGGCGAGTTACATCCACATAGAAGAGCTTCTTGATGATGAATTCAATTCAGGCGTTTATAACAGACTTTTAGCTGTTTCAAACAAATACAATGTTAATCTTGAATTTGCTGAAATCAGCTCAGGTGATGCGTATGAAGAGATCAAAACTGATATTTTCGCGGGCACTAATCAGTATACTGCCGGTTTTACATATCTTGAGCACGGTTCAAGTGAGCTTGTAACGGGTAATTATGTTCGTAACCTTAATGCTCTCCCGCTTGACCTCTCGCTTCCTTTCTTTGATAAAAACTCTCAGAAGAATCTTACATTTAACGGAAAGTATTTCTATCTTCACTCGGATATTTCATGGGCACACAATGAATGTGGCTGCGTTCTCTACTACAACGGTGTAACTCTTGAAAACAAGCAGATATCTCAGTCCCCTTACGACCTTTGGAAAGAGGGTAAGTGGACAATGGATGCTCTCCAGACTATGACAGAGCAGGGTTCCACTGACGTTAATAACGATGGTAAATACACATTTGGTGCAGATTATTTGGGTATTGTCGGTGAAACTTACAGATTTATCTCTCCCGTTCTGGCGTCAGGTTATGATGTTATAGTGTGGGATGAAAATAACCAGACATTCACCGTAAATATTACTGATGAAAATGTTATGGCAATCGGTAAAGCAACAAGAAAGCTTTGGTATCAGTCTCCGTGGAATCAGGCAGACGGAACATCAAAAGCAGATGAAATTGCACTCTTTAAGTCAGGAAAAACTCTTTTCCTTAGTCTGTCTACCGGTGGATTCAGAGACATCAGAGACAGAGATGATGATTACGGTGTCATTATGTGGCCCACGCTCGAAGAGAATAAGGATCCCAAAATCCATATGAGAAATCCCCCCGCCGTTGTTGTTACAGCTAACGTAGACAGTGATGATCTTGAAGAAAAGGTTTGCACAATATTTACTGCAATGGCTGCATATTCATACGATTACATTATGGAAAACTACATAAAATATACCGTTGTAGCTCAGGGTTCTCGTGACCAGGAATCTGCAGAAGTATTCCGTTACGTCCTCGCTAACAGAGTATACGACGTATCTGCAGCTATCGGGGCAGGTATCTCCGACGGTGTTTGGAGCGAATGTATTGAAGACGGTCTCTTCGCATCCCGTGCAAAAGCTAACAAGGGTAAGTATGAAGGTATGATCGCTGAAGCACTCGAACCGTACTTTACAGAATAATATTTATGTGATGCAGAATAATTTTTTGTAATAATATGAATCGCAAACAAAACTCAAAAAACCGCATTTTATATGCGGTTTTTGATTTTCTCCCTGAAAATTTGCACTTTCATACATCATCAATAATATTTTTTGGTTCAATAAAAAACATTTATTATACAAATTGCCAAAAAACTATTGAACTTTGTTCAGTGCGGTGATATAATAAGTTAAAGCTCAAAATCACACTTTGAGACCTCTTAACAATCATTTAAGGAGAGAAAAAATGAAAACTAAGTTAATGGCACTCATCCTTGCACTGCTTATGGTTGTTCCGATGTTCGTAGCGTGCTCGGACACAACGAAGGACTCCGAATCGGACAAGTCAAAAGATTCCGGAAAAGAATCCGAAACATTGACTGGTGACCCTGAAATTGACGGTTACTTTAACTCTATGGAAGCCATCAATATGAACGGCTGGACATTCCGTAGTGCAGGCGGTTACGGTTGGGTGGATAACGCCAAAGTTTCAGCATCCCATATTCACGTAGAAGAGCTTCTTGAAGACTCTTTCAACGCAGGCATCTACAATAGACTTATTGATGTTTCTACAAAATATAATGTTAAAATTGAATTCCCTGAAATTGATGCGGGTGTCGCATACGAAGAGATCAAAACTGACGTTTTGGCAGGTACAAATCAGTTTTCCATTGGTTTTACATACATTGAACACGGAACATCTGAGCTTGTAACCGGTAACTATGTCAGAGATTTCAACGATCTTCCTATGGATCTCTCCCTCCCGTTCTTTGATAAGAATTCTCAGAAAGCTCTTACATTCAACGGAAAGTATTTCTATCTCCACTCCGACGCTTCCTGGTCTCACAACGAAGCGGGATGTGTTCTTTTCTTCAACGGTAAGATTCTCGATAACAAGCAGATCAATAAGTCTCCCTACGACCTCTGGAAAGAGGGGAAGTGGACAATGGACGCTCTCCAGACTATGACAGAACAGGGTTCCACAGACGTTAACAACGATGCTAAATATACATTTGGTACCGATATTCTGGGTGTTGTTGGTGAAACTTACAGATATATTTCTCCCGTCCTCGCATCAGGATATGATGTTATGGTTTGGGATGAACCAAGCGAGACTTTCAAAGTAAATATTACTGATGAAAATGTTATGGCTATCGGTAAGGCAACAAGAAAGCTTTGGTTCCAGTCTCCTTGGAATCAACCTGACGGAACAACAAAGACTCAGGAAGAAGATCTCTTCAAATCTGACAAAGTTCTTTTCCTCAGCATGATTCTTGGCGCATTCCGTTCACTTCGTGACAAGGAAGACAATTACGGTGTTATTACCTGGCCCACTATAGCTGAAAATATGGATTCTCAGGTACATATGAGAAATCCCTTCTGTATAGTTGTTACAGCTAACACAACCGGCGAGAAGCTTGAGCAGAATGTTTCTACACTTATCACAGCGATGGCTGCATACTCTTACGATTACATTATGGAGGACTACATTAAATTCTCAGTTGTAGCTCAGGGTGCTCGTGACGAACAGTCTGCCGAAGTTATCCGTTACGTTCTTGACAACAGAGTATATGATGTATCCGCAGCTATCGGCGCAGGTATCTCCGGCGGTGTTTGGATCGAATGTATTGAAGACGGTCTCTTCGCATCCCGTGCAAAAGCTAACAAGGGTAAGTATGAAGGTATGATCGCAGAAGCACTCAAGCCTTACTACGCTGACTCAGAAGAATAATAATTACACTTATAATAAAAAGTCGATACAGATTTCTGTATCGGCTTTTTTGTGTTGGATCAAATGGAAAAACCGCCATCCAAACGGACAGCGGTCAAAACACCTATTTAATTAGTCAGAGATGTAGGGAAGAAGAGCAACCTGGCGGGCACGCTTGATAGCTACTGTGAGCTGTCTCTGGTGCTTTGCACATGTACCGGAAATTCTTCTGGGAAGAATCTTTGCTCTTTCAGAAACGAACTTTCTGAGTCTCTGTGTATCCTTGTAGTCGATGAAATCAACATTGTCAGCACAGAAAGCACATACTTTCTTTCTTCTGTTTCTGTTATTGGGGCGCGCCATTCTCTGAGGTGCGGATTCTGTTCTTTCGGTTGCAGTAGCAGTTTCTTCTGCAACAACTTCAATCTTTTCTGTATCCATTGCTTACTAAAAGCCTCCTGTTAAATTTTTTGAATTACATTAGAACGGTAATTCTTCGTCGTCTGATATTTCTTCAAATTTGGGTGC
>SVUC01000038.1 GCA_015063455.1 Oscillospiraceae bacterium | reverse complement strand
AGTTCAGCTCAGAAGTGAAAACGATGACGGAACAATGTACAATCTTGTTGGATTTCAGACACATCTCACTTGGGGTGAACAGAAGCGTGTGTTCAGAATGATTCCGGGACTTGAAAATGCAGATTTTCTCCGCTACGGAGTAATGCACCGCAATACTTACCTTTGTTCGCCTGATCTTCTTGAAGTGGATTATTCAATGAGATCGAACAGAAATATTTTCTTTGCAGGACAGATGACAGGTGTTGAAGGTTACATCGAATCTGCGGCGTCAGGATTTGCGGCAGGTACAAATGCTGCTCTCCGCGCTCTCGGACGTGACCCGTTCGAGTTTCCGCGGGAAACAATGATAGGCGCTATGGCATATTATGTATCTCACGGTGAGAAAACGCTCTTCCAGCCGATGAACGCAAACTTCGGTGTTATACCGCAGCTTGGATACAAAGTAAAGGGCGGCAAAAAAGCAAGAAATGAAGAATTCGCACGACGTGCGCTTGATAAGATTGACGAGATCGTACCGATTTTAGAGTGTTTGTAATCTGACGTTGTATAGCAGCCATATCACTCAGTATCGGTTTTACGATCAATAATCTCTGATGAATGAAAGGCAGAATCAATGAATATTATCATCGATGCAATGGGTGGGGATCACGCTCCATCCGAGATTGTTAAAGGCGCGGCTCTTGCCACAAAGAAGGTTGACGCTAATCTGGTCCTTGTTGGAAATAAAGAATTGATCGAAAAACACCTCAAGGATACAGAGGCTGATACAAAAAAAATAGATATTGTTCACGCGGAGTCACATATCACAATGGAAGACGATCCGATGTGTGTCGTCAGATCAAAAAAAGATTCATCAATGTCAACGGGACTGCATCTTCTTAAGGATGGAGCTGACGCATTTGTTTCCGCAGGAAATACAGGTGCACTTCACGTTGGTGCGTCACTGATCGTTCGTGCGATCAAGGGTGTTCAGCGTGCGGGAATTGCAACGATCATTCCGTTTGAGCATCCGATGCTTCTTCTTGACTCGGGTGCTAACGTAAACGTAACCGCAGATTACCTCGTTCAGTGGGGAATTATGGGATCTGTCTATATGAAAAATGTTTTCGGAATAGAAATCCCAACGGTCGGTCTTCTCAATAACGGTACCGAAGAACATAAGGGAACACAGCTTCAGATAGATGCATATCAGAAGCTTGTTGCAAATAAAGATATAAATTTTGTTGGAAATGTTGAAGGAAAACAGCTTCCTTTCTGTCCGTGCGATGTTATCGTTACAGATGGATTCACAGGAAATGTTACTCTTAAGCTTACCGAAGGTATGGCAAAGTATTTCTTCGGACTGCTCAAGAATATGTACACGAAAAATGCAATCACAAAGCTGTCTTTCCTCGCTGTAAAGGATCAGCTTAAAGAGATAAAGGGTCAGTTTGACACATCAGAATATGGCGGAGCACCCCTTCTCGGGCTTCAGAAGCCTGTAATCAAGGCTCACGGAAGCTCTGATGCCGGCGATATTCTCGGTGCTGTAAAGCAGGCATATTCATTTGTGAATACAGGTGTTATAGCTGAAGTAACAGAAAAAATGAGCGAATATACTGTAAAAAAGAATGATAATAAAGCAGAATAATTATTTATGAGGGATATGGAAATAAACAACGAACAGAAGCCGCTTTGCGAGCTTGAAGAAAAAATCGGTTATAAATTTAAGAATACTAATATTGTTAAAGAGGCTCTTACCCATTCGTCATACCACAACGAGATGAAGTCGAAGGGAGAGAAGGTGCCCTTTAACGAAAGACTTGAGTTTCTCGGAGATTCCGTTCTCTCTATCGTTGTAAGCACATACATTTTTGAAAAGTTCAACAACAAGCAGGAGGGCGATCTCACAAAGATCCGTGCTGCAGTTGTATGTGAGAAAGCACTTGCGAAGTATTCTCTCGAGGTCGGGCTCGGTGACTATATGTATCTTGGCCACGGCGAGATAATGAACAAAGGCAGAACCCGCCCTTCAATCATCGCAGATGCATTTGAGGCTCTTCTTGCGGCAATCTATATTGATTCGGGAGAAAGCTTTGATAAAGTTAGAGAATTTGTTATTCCACTGGTTTCCGCAGAAATAAAACGTATATCCGAGAACGGAGTATTTATCGACTATAAAACCGCACTGCAGCAGATTGTTCAGCAGGCAAGCGGAGAAATACTCGAATACGTCCTTGTTGACGAGTTCGGGCCGGATCACGATAAGCAGTTCAAGGTTGAAGCAAGACTCAACTCAAATGTGATCGGAAAAGGATGTGCGAGAACGAAGCGTGAAGCCGAACAGCAGGCAGCTCATGAGGCGCTTGTACTCTTCGGTGAAGCAGAAGCATGAAAAACACTCATGTGAATATACCGGTATTCATCCCGCACCTCGGATGTCCGAATATGTGTGTGTTCTGTAATCAGCGCGCAATATCGGGCGTCTGTTCTTTTATACCGAATAAGGCTAAGTCTGACATTGAAGAGGTTCTTGCAACCGTTCGCGGTACGGGGGCTGATTGTGAGATCGCTTTTTTCGGGGGATCGTTTACAGGAATTGACAGAAATCTGATGATTGAGCTCCTTGATCTTGCTCAGTCTTACATAGAGCGAGGTGAGGTCAGCGCGATCAGAATGTCAACACGTCCCGACTATATTGATGAAAGTGTTATATCTGTTCTGAAAAACTACACCATTTCGGCGGTTGAGCTTGGGATTCAGTCGTTTTCTGACGAGGTTCTGAGAACATCAAAAAGAGGGCACATCGCATCTCAGTCTGCCGATGCAATCAGGATGCTTAAGGATAACGGTTTCTCAGTTGTCGGACAAATGATGATCGGACTTCCCGGATCGTCCCGGCAGGATGAGATCTACTGTGCACAAATGATATCTTCACTCGGTGCTGACGCCGCGAGAATATATCCGACAATCGTTTTTCGTGATACGGAGCTGTGCGAGATGACCAAACGAGGAGAATACAAGCCTCTCTGCATCGAAGAAGCTGTCGAGAGAAGTGCTGATGTTCTTGAGGTTTTTCTTGAAAATAACGTTCAGTGTATCCGCATCGGACTGTGCGACAGCGAGAATCTTCACTCATCCGAAACATATTTCGCAGGACCGAATCACGCCTCTCTGGGAGAGCTCGTTCACGGTGAGATATACAGACGTGTGATCTGCGATGCAATCATAAAGGATCCGCCTGCGGAGCGAGACTCGCTTACAGTTTTTGTTCCGAGAGGGGATATATCTATGGCGGTCGGGCAAAAAAGATGCAATAAGACAAAAATTGAAAATAAGTTCAATCTTTATAAAATAAAATTCATTGAAAAAGACAATCTTACAAGGTATAATATAGAATTACAGTATGAAAATAAAAGCAAATCGGTAAGAAGGGGAGGAGACATGTAATGTATTTGAAATCTCTTGAGCTTCACGGCTTCAAGTCTTTTCCCGACAGAACACTGTTAAAATTCAACAGCGGCACAACGGTAATCGTCGGACCGAACGGAAGCGGAAAATCGAATATCACAGACGCTATGCGCTGGGTACTCGGTGAACTTTCGTCAAAGAACATCCGCGGAAGCAAAATGGAAGATGTAATCTTTGCAGGGGCTGATGACAAGAAGCCTATGAGCTTTGCGGAAGTATCCGTAACATTTGATGACAGCGAGGAGCCTCGCACACTTCAGTCAGAATATGATGAGGTAACCGTAACACGCCGTTATTACAGAAGCGGTGACAGTGAGTATTTTATTAACCGCAAAAAAGTTCGTCTTAAGGATATCTACCAGCTCTTTATGAACACAGGTATCGGCCGAGAGGGATATTCTATTATCGGACAGGGAAAGATTGCTGAGATCATCTCAAAGAAGAGTGATGACAGACGCGGTGTATTCGAAGAGAGTGCAGGTATTTCCAAATACAGATATAAGAAAAACGAATCTGAAAAGAAGCTCGCTGAGACCGAAGCTAATATGGAACGTGTGGCTGACATCGAGAATGAACTTTCGATGCGCATAGGTCCTCTCGAGAGAGATTCACAGAAGGCAAGACGCTATCTTGAGCTTTACGGTGAGAAAAAGAAAACAGACGTTTCTCTTTGGATATATGATTCGCAGAGACTCAAAACGGCAATTGAAAAAACTGAAAACGATACAAAATTGTCAGCGCACGAGCTTGAAATGGCCGAGGACTCTATCAGAGTTACGTCCGCTAAGATAGAGAGACTTTACGAGCAGTCTCACGAGAATAAGGAAGCGTCAAGACGTAACTATGAGTTGACGTCAGAGTCCACAAAGAGAATGTCTGCCGCTGAATCTGAGAAGAAGATACTCCTCAGAGAAAAGCTTCACGCAGAATCAAATCTCGAAAACGAGAAAAAGCTTTGCGATTACGCTGAGACATCAATAAACAATGAAACTGTCAGAGTTACCGAAATCAAGGCAAATCTCGAAAAAATCGAGAAAACTTACGGCGAAGAAAAGGTGAATTTTGACGGATATTCCTCAAAGATCGAGGTGCTGAAGGGTGAGATTGACGAGCGAGGGGAAGAGCTTGATTCTCTTCTTCTTGAGCAGAAATCAGCAGAGAATAATCTCACTGATCTTAAGGTTCGTCTCAATGTACTTGAAAGTAATATAAAAAACCAGCAAAAGCGTACCGAATCTATCAATTCCGATATAAATAAATATGAGGAAGAGATCGCCGCACTCGATAAAACCGCAAACGATGCGAAAGATCAGATAGATATCTACAAGAATGCTGTAGGTGAGATAGACGTGCAGATTGCAGACGTTGACTCGAAAATGGCTGAGCAGAACGAAAAGTTTGCATCAGTTGATTCAGATGTACGACGTAAGCAGGCCGAGATCGATTCACTCGAGAGCCGTATTTCCGCACTTGACAGAATGCAGGAGCATTTTGACGGATACAACAACAGTATTCGATTCATTATGAACGAATCAAAGGCGGGAAGACTTTCAGGAATCAGAGGCCCTCTTTCGTATCTCATTAAAGTTGAACAGAAGTATATTGTAGCTCTTGAGACGTCTCTCGGCGCGGCCCTTCAGAACATCGTTACAGATGATGAGGATGCTGCAAAAAAGTCTATCGAGTCTCTCAAGCGTAATAACGCAGGACGTGCTACATTCTATCCTCTTACAACCATCAAGGCACAGGAAAGAGGCCGCGATTATGACGGACTTGAAAACAGCACAGGCTTTGTTGGCTGGGCAGATGAGCTTGTCTCCTGCGATCACGAGTACAGAAATATCGTAAAATCACTTCTCGCAAGAGTCGTTGTTTATGATAATATTGACAATGCGTCAAAAGCTGCAAAAGCTAAGGGCTGGCGTATTCGCGCGGTGACGCTTGACGGTCAACAGATCAACTCTGGTGGCTCGTTCACGGGTGGTCAGGCTAAACGTGACAGCGGTATGCTCTCCCGTTCTGCACAGATCGAATCATTGCGTGCTGAGCTTGAAAAAGCAGTACGCGAAATTACGGCAGTAAAAGCAGAAGCTAAGAAAATTCAGGAAGAATCAGCATCTCTTGTGTCTGACAGACGTAATCATGAAGAAAGACGCCGTCTTATCGAGGCGCTTATGAATGCTGAAAATAAAAACTTCAGCGATGCGGACGGAAAACGCCAGGCACTTATTGCGCTCGTCGAAAATATGAAGAACGACAGCATAAGTCTCGTTGAGAGCAGTAAGGGAAGCGAAGCGGATCTTGAAAAGCTTAAATCTATGATATCTCTTCAGACTGAGAAGGTAGCAGAGATTGCGGGCAAGAGAGAAGGAATTGCCGCAGTACGCGGAATTGCTGAGCTTGATCTCGCTGAGATCACAGATCAGTCGAATGAGGTTCGTATTCGTTTGGCAGAGCTTGACAGAGACCGTGAAGCCGCAGAGAATTCTTATTCCGATTCAATGCTTCGCCTTGAAGGATTCCGTGCTGACAGAGAACTGCACAGATTGGCAGCTCTGGAGCTTGAAGGAAAGATCAAAGAGCTTGAAGAATCAGCATCACTCAAGGATAAAGAATATGAAGAACTCTCCAAAGCGATAGAAGAGCTCAACAGCAAGCGCAAGAAGCTCGAAGAAACGGGAGATGACATCGATACTGAGATCGGAAAACTCAGACAGACCGAAAAAGAGCAGACAGGCAAGAAAGACATTCTGTTTATTGCGCACTCTAAGAACGAAACAAAGCTTGAATCACTTAAGAACGATGAACAGAAGCTCAGCGCGAGAATGTGGGAAGATTATGAGCTTACATTTGCTTCCGCTGTAAAGTTTGCTGAGGAAAACGATTGTCACGAAATCGTTGAGGGTGAGAGAACATCTTATGTTGCAACCCAGACTGAGCTGAAAAACAAGATAAGAGCCCTCGGACACGTAAATGTTGATGCGATTGACGAATACAACGAAGTTAAAAAGCGTTACGAGTACATTAAAGAGCAGCTTGGAGACCTTAGAGCATCACGAGAGGATCTTCTCAAGATACTCTCCGGTATTGAGGACGATATGAAAGCATTGTTCCTTGACGCTTTCGCGAAGATCAATAAATATTTCGGCGAGGTGTTCAAAGAACTCTTCGGAGGCGGACACGCTGAAGTTATCCTCACAGATCCTGAAAACGCTCTTGAATCCGGTATTGAGATCAATGCGGCTCCTCCCGGAAAAACGATCAAGAATCTTAATCTTCTCTCGGGCGGTGAGCAGGCGTTTATCGCTATCGCACTTCTCTTTGCTCTTATTAAGGTAAACCCGTCTCCGTTCTGTATTTTTGACGAAATTGAAGCCGCGCTTGATGAAGTAAACGTAACAAGAGTCGGCAAATACGTCAAGAAATATTCAGATGAAATGCAGATCATTATGATCTCGCACAGACGAGGAACAATGGACATCGCAGATACTCTCTACGGTGTAACAATGCAGCAGAGCGGCGTGTCAAAGGTATTCACACTTGGTGCAGCTGACGATAAAGAATCATTTATAAAATAATCACTTGAAGTTGAAAGGTAAGAATCAGTATGGGATTTTTTGATAAACTCAAAGAAGGACTTGCAAAGACCAAAAATGCCGTTTTCGGACAGATCAACGAAGTTGTCAAGAATTTCAGAAAAGTTGATGAGGATCTCCTCGAAGAACTTGAAGAAATAATGATTATGGCGGATATGGGCGCAGCAACTACAGAAAAAATCATTGATGAGCTTCGCGACCGTGTTAAAACGAACAACATTAAGAATGCCGACGACGTGAAGAAAGCACTCGGTGAAATTCTTATGGCGCAAGTCGGAGAAGGTGAGCCCTTGAATCTTACAACATCACCTTCAGTAATTCTCGTTATCGGCGTAAACGGTGTTGGTAAGACCACATCAATCGGAAAGATTGCAAACAATCTCAAAAAAGACGGAAAGCACGTTATCGTCGCAGCAGCAGATACTTTCCGCGCTGCAGCTATTGAACAGCTCGCAGTTTGGTGCGAGAGAGCGGATGTTGAGCTTATCAGACAGAATGAGGGCTCCGATCCTGCGTCAGTTGTATATGATGCTATTGCGGCAGCGAACAAGCGTAAAGCTGACGTCCTCATCATAGATACTGCAGGCCGACTCCATAATAAGAGTAACCTTATGGACGAGCTTGCGAAGATCAATAGAATTATCTCAAGAGAGCTTCCCGATGCAGCGCGCGAAACACTTCTCGTTCTCGATTCAACAACAGGTCAGAATGCTGTAATGCAGGCGAAAAAGTTCAAGGAAGCTGCTGAGATCACAGGTCTTGTGCTTACCAAGCTCGATGGAACAGCAAAGGGCGGTGCTGTGTTCTCAATCAAAGATGAAATCGACATTCCCGTTAAGTTTATCGGGGTTGGAGAGCAGATCGACGATATGCAGCCGTTTGATTCGAAAATGTTCGTTGAAGCTCTTATGGCAGAAGAGGAAAAAGAATCAGACGAATCAGAAGATCAGAACGAAATAGACGATTGATTAGGAAAGCTTATTATGGTAAATATTGTACTCTCTTCCAACAATATGAAAAAAATCGCTGAACTTGAAACTTTGTTCAGTGAAAAAACGTCTAATATGGTAAAGCTGATGTCTTTGAAGGAGATCGGATTTACCGATGAAATTATTGAAGATGGGCTTTCATTCGAAGAAAACTCAATAATCAAAGCATCAGTTCCGGCAAAACTTGGGTATATCGGAATCGCCGATGACTCCGGACTCGCCGTAGATTATCTCGACGGAGCACCCGGTATCTATTCTGCAAGATACTCCGGAGAGGATGCTGATGACGAAAGCAACAGACGTCTTCTTCTGAAAAATCTTGACGGTGTCGCAGAATGTGAGAGAGGTGCGAAGTTCGTATGTACCGCATCTGTTGTACTCCCTGAGAACTCACCATACAAGGTTCCGAAGGAATGGCAGATTCCCGATGCTCTTGCGGAAAAGGTTGGGATCTCCGCTGATCGTGTTATGGTCGTAAGAGGAGAGTGCCACGGAGTGATTCTCACATCGGAGCGAGGAGAGGGCGGATTCGGCTACGATTCACTGTTCTACTATCCCGAGTTCGATGCGACATTTGCTCAAATTCCGCAGGAGAAAAAGAATACCGTGTCGCACAGAGGTATTGCGATGCGCGAATTTACAGAAAAAATCGTAAAAATCATAAGCAGTAAAACGGAGTAAAAAAATGCTTAACAGTAAACAGAGAGCTACGCTCAAATCTGTGGCATCAAAAATGGACGCGATTTTCCAGATTGGAAAAGGCGGAGTTGGAGAGGCTGCGGTAAAATCTATCGGTGATGCACTTGAAGCAAGAGAGCTTGTCAAAATCAGTGTTCTCGACAATTCCGATGAGGATGCAAGAGATGCGGCAGAAAATATCGCTGCTCTTACAGAGTCAGAAGTTGTTGCCGTGATCGGACGAAAGATAATCCTCTTCAAGAAATCATCTAAGCCTGAAAAGAGAAAAATTTCCACACTTATCTGATATGAATAAAACCGAAAGAATCGGACTGTTTGGGGGGACATTTGCTCCCCCTCATCTCGGACACGTACACGCTGTACGTACAATGAGCGAGCATCTCGAGCTTGACAAAATACTTATTATGCCCGCATCTATTCCCCCGCACAAAATTATGCTTAATGTTGATGCGGCTGAGACAAGATATGAGATGTGCCGTGCAGCATTTTGTGGGATAGATAAGGTTGAAGTGTCCGATTTCGAGATAAAAAAAGGCGGTATCAGCTACACTTATGAAACTCTCGAGTACCTTTGCGGAGAGAACAGGGAAATCTACTTCCTCTGCGGTACCGATATGTTCTTAACGATCGACAAGTGGAAGAATTCCGAGAGAATTTTTGAGCTTGCAAAAATCGTTTGTGTTCCGAGATACTTTGGGGGATTTGAGAAAATTACAGAAAAAGCCGAAGAATACAAAAATAATTTTTCGGCGGATGTGATCGTAATAGGAGAGGATCCGTTTGAAGTATCGTCAACCGAGATCAGAGATCTGGTCGAGCGTGGAGACGATCTTTCAAAATATATCCCGCGTGAAGTTATCAAAATAATTAATGACGAAAAATTATATCGAAAATGAGCGATAATAAAGATAAGATTACAGAAAAAATACTCACTGAAGATGATATAGCTGATCTCAGCGAAAAGATCAGACCGTATCTGACAGGGAAGAGATATGAGCATACACTCTCAGTTGAGAGAGAGGCTGTAAAGCTCGGTGAGCTGTATCTTCCCGAAAGAATTAACGATCTTCGCGCGGCTGCGCTTCTTCATGACATAACAAAACGAGAAGATATAAAAAAGCAGTTGCAATATTGCGAAGAATTTGGTATAATGATAAGTGCTGAAGAAATCGCGTCTCCCGCTGTGTTTCATTCAAAGACCGCGGCTGAGGTAGCAAGACGTGATTTTTCAGAATATGTAAACGATGACATTGTATCCGGCATCCGCTGGCATACAACCGGAAGAGAGAATATGAGCATATTTGATGCGATTATTTATCTCTCAGATTTTATTGAAGAAACAAGAGATTTTGATGATTGTGTCAAGCTTCGCAGATATTTTTGGGATAAGATCAGCGCAGGAGAAGATAAGCTCGATGTTCTCACGGATACAATGATCTATTCATTTGATTTGACAATTGGGCTTCTGATCAATGATGGAGCTGTAATAGATGAAAACACAGTAAAAGCAAGAAATTATTACTTAGTAACGAGATTGAAGAAAAACGTAAAGTCTTGATGGTGAAAGGTAAACTTAAATGCAGAACCAAAATAATAATATAAATAATAACGAAGAAGATTTTTCTCAATACTATCCTGATGGCGATGCCGCCAATATTGACAGAGATGATCACGATGATTCATTTCTCAACAAAAACAGAGTGAAAAAAATGCGTAACAGAAAGAAAAACGCAAGGCTGACTAAGGGACAGATCACACTTATAGTAATTGCCGCTGTACTGTGTGCCGCGATAATTTTTGCAATCGTGTGGGTAGCCTTGTATAAGCCAAACAATCCCGGTGGTACGGATATCCCGTTTGATACTAATCCTATTGTGAACGGTGACGACCCCGATCAGACTGATAAAAACGATCCGAACAATCAGGGACATAGTGGAGTTAACAGTGATACCTACAACGTGAAGGAAGGAATATACAATATCCTTGTTGTTGGTCATGATGATGCGGCTCATCTTGCAGATGTAACCATGATCGTGAACTGTAATACTGTTGACAAAACTATCTCTATAATGCAGATTCCGAGAGATACACTTGTTACGATAAGTACTCTTTATACCAACAAAACAAACGAAGCATTCTCTTCATATTATATTGACGCATACAGAGCAGGCAAGGAAAATCCGTATCAGGTTGCAATGGATGACTATGCTACAATGCTTGAGAAGAGCTTGTGTATCAATATACACCATACAGTCAAGATGAATCTCGCAGGATTCCGTGGAATAGTTGATGCGATCGAGGGAATTGACGTGTATGTTCCCGATGAGATGTACTACGAAGATCCCGAGCAGGATCTGTATATCAGTATTCCCGCAGGTTACCAGCACCTTGATGGAGCTACTGCGGAAGGATTTGTAAGATTCAGAAGCGGATATGTTCAGGCTGACCTCGGCAGAGTAAATGCACAGAAGATATTCCTCACAGCTATGTTCAATAAGGTAAAAGCAACGATCAAGTCTGCCGACGTTACAAAGATCACTGCTCTTGCGAATGAAGTATTTGATAACGTAACAACAGACCTTACAATTTCGGATATTGTCTATTATGCGAAGTTCCTCATGGACGTAGATCTTGAATCTATAAATATGATGACAATGCCCGGAAACCTTGCCGGATCATACTACGTTATGAATCGTGCTGCAACTCTCAAGGTAATAAACCAGTACTTCAATATATACACAAAGGAAATAACCGATTCGATCTTTGACAGAAATTATCTTTTCTGTTTTGTATCAAAAGACTACATTTGCGATGTGTATTTTGATAACGCGGAAAATGTGCTCGATGAAGTGCACAACGCAGGGGATATCGATGACGGAGAAATGCAGATTCCCACATTAGATTAAGCTATAAAATAAAATGGAGAACAATATGGATATCGAAAAGACCAAACTCCCGATAGAAGAAGGACTTAAAAACGAAGATCTTGAGTCTTCTGAAAAGCTCGCTGAGTTTATCGTTGCTGTTCTTGACTCAAAGAAAGCTCGCGATATAAAGCTCCTTCACGTTGAAAAACAGACGATCATTGCAGATTATTTTGTAATTTGCACAGGTACATCAAGAACACAGATCCGCGCTCTCGTTGATGAGATCGAATATAAGCTTGAGCCTTACGGAGTAGTTCCGAGTCACACAGAAGGTGCAGATTCCGGTATTTGGGTACTTCAGGATTTCGGCTCTGTTATCGTTCATATATTCACTGACGAAGCAAGAGATTTCTACAAGCTTGAAAAGCTGTATCAGGATACAACGGAGAGAGATATCTCCTCACTTATTACAGAAGACTAAAAATAATTATACAAAAAAAGGAAGCCGGTCATGAAATACGATTTTGACAGAATTGAGAATAAATGGCAGCAGAAATGGGAAGAGGCAGGGATTTTCAAAGCATCTGACGAAGATCATTCCAAGCCTAAGTTCTACTCACTCGTAGAATTCCCTTATCCGAGTGGTGCAGGTATGCACGTTGGACACATCAAAGCATACTCAGGTCTTGAAGTAGTTTCAAGAAAGAGAAGAATGCAGGGATACAATGTTCTTTTCCCGATAGGATTTGACGCATTCGGTCTCCCTACCGAGAACTACGCGATCAAGACTAATACTCACCCCAGAGAAGTAACCGATAGAAATATTGAGAAGTTCACATCTCAGCTCAAGAGAGTTGGTTTCTCATTCGATTGGTCAAGAGTAATTGATACAACCGAGGAAAATTACTACAAGTGGACTCAGTGGATATTCCGCAAGATGTTTGATAAAGGACTCGTTTTCCGAGCAACAACTCTTGTTAACTACTGTCCTCACTGTAAGGTAGTTCTTTCTAACGAAGACTCACAGGGCGGTAAGTGCGATATCTGCCACAGCGACATCATTCAGAAGTCAAAGGACGTATGGTATCTCCGCATTACAGAATATGCTGACAAGCTCCTCGAAGGACTTGAAAAGGTTGACTATCTTCCTAACGTTAAGCTCCAGCAGGAAAACTGGATCGGCAGATCTGAGGGCGCATTTGTTGATTTCGCTCTCACAAACTGTGACGAAAAGCTCAGAATCTATACAACAAGATGCGACACAATGTTCGGCGTAACATTTATGGTTATTGCTCCCGAGCATCCTGTTATCGAAAAGTACAGAGACAAGATCAGTAACATCGCAGAGCTTGACGCATATAAAGAAGAATGTGCAAAGAAGACTGAGTTCGAGAGAACACAGCTCGTTAAAGATAAAACAGGTGTCAGAATAGACGGTATCGCCGCGATCAATCCCGCAAACGGAAAGGAAATTCCCGTATATATTTCCGACTATGTTATGATGGGTTACGGCACAGGCGCGATCATGGCTGTTCCGGCACACGATGAAAGAGACTACGAATTTGCGAAGAAATTCGGTATTGACATCATCGAAGTAATCAAGGGTGGAGATATTTCAAAGGAAGCTTACACAGGCGACGGCGAGATGGTCAACTCCGGATTCCTCAACGGAATCGCAACCAAGAAGGAAGCTATTGAGAAGATGCTCGAATTCCTTCGTGAAAACGGACTTGGTGAAAAAGGTGTTCAGTATAAGATGAAGGACTGGGCGTTCAACCGCCAGAGATATTGGGGTGAACCCATTCCGATCATTCACTGCGAGCATTGCGGTATGGTTGGTGTGCCTTACGAAGATCTTCCTCTCAAGCTTCCGAACGTTGAAAACTTCGAACCCGGTGAAGGCGGCGAGAGTCCTCTTGCTAAGATCGAATCCTTCGTAAATTGTACATGCCCCAAGTGCGGTGCTCCTGCAAAGCGTGAGACAGATACAATGCCTCAGTGGGCAGGATCATCCTGGTACTTCCTCAGATATATCGATCCGAAAAACGATAATGAATTTGCATCTCAGGAAAGCCTTAAGTATTGGCTCCCTGTTGACTGGTATAACGGCGGTATGGAGCACGTTACCCGTCATATGATCTACTCTCGTTTCTGGCACAGATTCCTCTATGATATCGGTGAAGTTCCGGTAGATGAGCCTTACGCAAAGAGAACAGCACAGGGTCTCATTCTCGGTCCTGATGGAGATAAGATGTCCAAGTCTAAGGGAAATGTTGTAGACCCCAATGATGTTGTTGACGAATACGGCGCCGATGTACTCAGAGTTTACATTCTCTTTATGGGTGACTACGCATCTGCAGCACCGTGGAGTGAGAACAGCGTTAAGGGATGTAAGAGATTCCTTGACAGAGTTGCAGGTCTTTCCGACATTGCAAAGGGAAGCGGTTCTACACCGAAACTTGAAAACTCCATCCACAAGACGATCAAGAAAGTAACAGAAGATATCGAAGATATGAAGTTCAATACCGCGATCGCGGCTATGATGTCACTTCTCAACGAGATCTACGATTACGGTACACTTACAACAGACGAGCTCAAGCAGTTCATCGGCATCCTCTGCCCGTTTGCTCCTCATATCTGTGAAGAAATGTGGGAAAGCCTCGGTGGAAAAGGATTCCTCTCTGCAGCTAAGTGGCCCGAGTACGACGAAGAAAAGACAAAGGACAACGAGATCGAGATCGCTGTTCAAATCTGTGGTAAGCTCAAGGGTACTATTATGGTAACTCCTGAGACAACACAGGCAGAAGCAATAGCACTCGCTAAGGCCGATGAAAGAATCGCATCTCTCCTTGAAGGTAAGAATATTGTTAAGGAAATCTATATTCCCGGAAAGATTGTCAACATTGTTGCAAAATAATATCGGTTTTTGAAGGATTTATTTCAAAAACATATTGACAAAGTAATAAAATTACTGTATAATATACAAAGGGTAAAAATTAAGAAATTTACCTTTGCCAAAAGCGAAGGGAGGGAATACAGATGGCAGAAATCAGAGTTAAAGATGGTGAATCTCTCGACAGTGCTCTTCGTCGTTTTAAGAGACTGTGTCAGCGTTCCGGAATCCAGGCCGAGCTTCGCAAGAGAGAATGCTACGAAAAGCCCAGCGTAAAGAGAAAGAAGAAGTCCGAAGCAGCTAGAAAGCGTAAGTACAAATAATTCAGCTGAAAAGGCGTTTCTCGTACAATAAAGGCGAAACAAGGGAGTCGATCCTAAGGGATTGATTCCCTTTATGTTTTTTCGACAATTTCTTTACAATTATTAACAATCACGAAATCAATAATATGATACAGGATAATAAATAAGTGATATAATTAATACAGTTAATAATTAAATGTTCAAGGAATCCTACATGAAGAAACTTCTGCTCATAATCAATCCCGTAACTGCAAAGGTAACAATATCTCCGCATCTGGTAGATATAGTAGATATATTTGAAAAAAGCGGATACGATGTAAATATACATATATCCAAACGCAAGAATGATATAAAAGAAGTTACAGAACAAACAGGCTCAAATTATGATGTTGTCGTGTGTTCAGGCGGAGATGGAACGCTGAACGAGACTGTGTCAGGTGTCTTGAAACTTGATAAAAAACCCAAAATTGGATATATTCCCGCGGGAACAACAAATGATTTTGCACAGAGCTGGGGTATACCACGTAAGCCACTCGATGCAGCAAAGAGCATTGTGTCAACTGATCCGATAAAAACTGACGTAAGTATGTTTTGCGGACGACCGTTTATTTATGTTGCTGCGTTTGGCGCATTTACAAAAGTATCATACCAGACTCCACAGCAGATGAAAAGAAACCTCGGGTATACAGCATATTTATTTGAAGGAATAAAAAGTATCGGAACAATACGTCCGTGGAAGATGGAGCTGAAGCACGATCATGGAACTGTTGAGGGTGAGTTTTTATACGGAATGATCTCAAACACGAGAAAGATCGGTGGATTTGACTTAAAAATGAAAAATGATATCAGCATTTCCGATGGGCTAATGGAGGTCATTCTTGTGAAAAAACCGCAGAATCCTGCCGATAATCCGAAAATGCTCGGCGCAGTTTTGTCACAGGATACAAGCAGTGAGTATATCACGTTTGAGCACGTCAAACAGATCGAATTTACAACAGACGAGAGACTTCCTTGGACTGTCGATGGGGAAGATGGCGGAATCGTTAAACAGGGGAAAGTCGAGATAATCGAGCGAGCAATTGAACTGTTTTACTGAGGGACGCTGACTTGTTTTGAAATAGTAAAGTTAAAACGCAGGTTATGATTTAGAATCATTCCTGCGTTTTTGAATTTATATTGTATTGTGAGATACGTACCGAATTAACTAAATCTGTTTCAAACAGAACTCAGCCGATAGTGATTGTGAATGACTGCTCGTGTTCACCGCCTGCTGCAAGCTTGAGCATATCGCGCTTTGTTTCGAAGTCGTCAATCTTTCCGTCATCGGCAGGAATACTTGTCCAAGGCTCGATGCAAACATACGGAGCTTCTGTCTTGGGCTTGTGCCAGAAACCTACATACTTCATTCCGGGATAAGTTACCTTAACGAATCTCTTGGAAACAGATGATTTGAGAGTAACTTCAGGGGCAATATCTGTGAGGAATACCGCGTCATTGTCGAAAAGATCGTGTGTGAGGGGGAAGCTCTTGCCGCAGCGAACCTTGAACGGCTTTGTTTCACCGAGGAAGTAGCAGGTCTCACTCATACAGAGCTGCTTGGGCTCGCATTTTTCTGAGAATGAAAGGGAATAGTCCTCAAATGTTTCGCCATCAGCAAGGGGAAGATTGAATCCGGGGTGACCGCCGAGCGCGAAGATAAGATCCTTTTCATCCTTATTTGTTACGTGGAATGTTGTGATAACGGATGCTCCATCAAGAGTGTATGTGAGAAGAAGATCAAAATGGAAGGGATACTGAGCGTAGGTCTCATCAGAGTCGGTAAGACGGAATGTAAGGCTGTTTTCTGTCTGTTCGATCATTTCATAATTGGTCTTGCGTGCAAATCCGTGAAGATTCATCTCGTATGTCTTGCCCTGATATGTATATTTGCCTTCCCAAAGACGGCCGCAGATCGGGAAAAGATTGTATGCGTGACCTGTCCAATAGGTAGGATCTGCCTGCCAGAGATATTCCACACCTGTTTTCTTGAGGATGAGAGAGGTCATCTCCGCACCAAGATCGGTAACGGTAATTTTGATTTTTTTGTTTTCAATAGAATAAAGCATATGTGAGTCTCCTTGTTAAACTTTGTCGGATATAGTATACAATAAAACAAGTATTTTATCAAGAGATATTCTTAAAATTAAAGGAAAATACCGCAAAAATAACTCTGCAAAAGTATCAGAAAAAATGATAGGAGATGTTCGACAAATAAACAAGTGATTATTGACAAATATATTTATATATGATAGAATTATTGAAAGCAGAGCTTTGCATAAAGTATTTTTAATCGTTTTTTTACTATGTATTGTTCTGTTCAAGAACCCACGACTGACAAGTAAAGGAGTACAAGCATGTCAAAAGAATTAACAATGTGGTATACATCTCCTGCCCCGATGGAGGGAGACGATGTTTCAAATATTTATGTATTTGAGAGACAGATCGTAAGTGATAATGACGGTTGGGAAAAGTGGTCGCTTCCTATCGGATGCGGTTGGTTCGGTGCGAATATTTTCGGCAGAACAGAGACCGAGCGTGTTCAGATCACTGAGAATTCATTCCAGACAGTTCAGTCTTGGAACAAGAGTGTCTACCCGAACGGACTTGCGAATTTTGCAGAGCTCTACCTCGACTTCGGACATAAAGAAGTTACTGATTATCGCAGATATCTTTCTCTCGATAATGCGATTGCAGGTGTTACATACAATTATAACGGCGTAAAATACGAAAGAGAGTATATTGCAAGTTATCCCGACAAGTGTCTTGTAGTTTCCCTTACAGCATCGGAAAACGGAAAGCTGAGTTTTACAATGCGGCCCGAATTCCCCTATGGCGGAGCTCACAGAGAAGAGCCTTATAAATATATTGAAGGAAACACGATTATTTTCGGCGGTATTTTCGGAAAATACAGAGTACAGTTTGAGGCTCAGTTTGAGCTTCATGTAAATGGCGGTACAGTAAAAGCAGGGGACGGCGTGTTCTGTGTTGAAGGCGCTGACAGTGCTTATATTGTTGCAGTTTTCGGAACAAATTATAAAATGGATAAGCAGGTGTTCCTCGAGGATAATTTCCCCGAAAAGCTTAACGGATTCCCACATCCGCACGACAAGCTGACAACTCGTCTTGCCGAAACACGCAATAAGGATTATGCCGAACTCAGAGCACGTCACATCGCAGACTACAAGTCTCTCTTTGACAGAGTAACTCTCGATCTCGGTGAGGAAATGCCTTGCATTCCCACAAACGAGCTTCTTGAACAGTACAAGGTCGATCAGAAGAGCAGATATCTTGAAACATTATTCTTCCAGTACGGCAGATACCTCCTCATTTCATCATCAAGACCGAATACATATCCCGCAAACCTTCAGGGAACTTGGAATAAATACGATGCGCCGCCGTTCGGAAGCGGATATTGGTACAACATCAATGTTCAAATGACATATTGGCCTGCATTTGTTACAAATATCACCGAAACTATCGAGCCTCTTGTTGAGTGGATACATACCGCAATGGAGACACTTGAGAACCGCGCGAGCGAATATGTTAAGAAGATGTATCCTGATCGCTTTGAAGAAGGTCAGGGTGCAAACGGTTGGGGTATTGGATGTACGAACTGGCTCTATAAGATGCATCAGATCGGAATTGCAACTCATACAGGTCCCGGTGTAGCTCCTTTCACAATGCTGATGTTCTGGGATTATTACGAATTCACTGAGGATAAGAAGCTTCTCTGTGACATTGTATATCCTTGGCTCAAATCATTGTGCGTATTCCTCAATAAGATCCTTATCGAAAAAGACGGCAAGTGGCTTGTTGAAAACTCGGCATCTCCCGAACAGCTTGATCCCGATGATGAAGCTCACGTTACCGTTGGCTGTACGTTCGACCAGAGTATGATCTGGGAATGCTTCAACGAGACTATCAAGGCAGCCGAGATCCTCGGTGACAACGATCCAATAATTGATATTATCAAAGGAAAGATCAACGATCTTGACCATATGATGATAGGCGTCGATAATAACATTAAGGAATTCAGAGAAGAAGTTCACTACGGTGACATCGGTCAGAAGAACCACCGTCACATTTCACAGCTTGTAGGTCTTTATCCCGGTACAAGTATCAATAAATATACCCCTGAATATCTCAAGGCGGCTGAAAATACACTCGAGCTTCGCGGAGATGTTGCGACAGGATGGGGTATGGCTCACAGAATCAACGCGTGGGCGAGAGTGTTCAATGGAAAGAGAGCGCATGACGTTCTCAAGCAGCTCCTTTCACTCAGAATCATGCCGAACCTTTGGGATCTCCACCCGCCGTTCCAGATCGACGGAAACTTCGGTGCAACATCAGGTATTGCAGAAATGCTCCTTCAGAGCCATATGAACGATGTTGATATTCTTCCTTGTCTGCCTCCCGATTGGCAGATTGGATCGTTTACAGGACTCCGCGCGAGAGGCGGCATAACAGTTGATGCAAAATGGGCTGACTGTGCTCTTATCGAAGCGACTGTCAAGGCTGACGCTGACCGAGAGATCCGCATCGCGATGGCAGAGTGTACTGTAAAGGATGCAGAGGGTAATGTTGTAGAAACTGTAAAGAACGGCAGTCTTACTTCATTTGCCGCAAAAGCAGGTGTGATTTATACTGTAATTCCAGCATAAATTTTATCTGAAAACCGTCTTAGTGTAATGCTGAAGACGGTTTTTTCGTATTCCCAAAATGGAAAAATATTAGATAATTTAAGTCTTAGAAAGAATAAAAGAACGATATTTTGTTAAATGTTGCTAAATTTGCGGGGGGAGGAATTTTATTATGTGCATAAATTTGTGTATAATATAGAAAAAGATCAAAGTGATTTAAAAATGTTGACTTTCATTTTTCAAAAATGGTATAATATAATTGTAATCGAATAGATTTATTGTAAATCAACAATAATGATCTATCACTACAACAAGCAAAAACATTTTTAGGAGGTATTCCAAATGAAAAAGCTCGCACTCGTTCTCGCGGCTGTAATGGTAGCATCCTGCATGCTTATCGTTCCTACAGCAGCAACAACTGGCGCTGACGTACTTGCATCTGCAGATATGTATCTTACATTCGAAGATGGAAGTATTGAAGACACAAAGGGTAACTATTCAGTTATCACAGGTGACTCCAGTTTCGGTACTCCCGAAGCTAAATTTGCTGAAGAAGGTAAGTTCGGTGGTTCTATCGAAACT
>SVUC01000037.1 GCA_015063455.1 Oscillospiraceae bacterium | reverse complement strand
TGAGAGTATCCCAAAAGA
Organism: Oscillospiraceae bacterium; assembly: GCA_015063455.1. GTDB lineage: Bacteria > Bacillota > Clostridia > Oscillospirales > CAG-272 > UMGS1696. The sequence goes on along the minus strand of SVUC01000037.1, from coordinate 20,051 downwards.
ATCCGCCGGGCATCATAACGGGATCATTTGAGAAACGGTGTATTTCATCAAGAGTGATCTTCTCTCCGTCGAATTTTCCAATAAAGCCTTTTCCGCCTGACGCACCGAGGTCAATGGCGAGCATTTTCTTTTCAGCCATGCTGTTTCTCCTTATATTTATTGAGTTATACTAATGTCCGGATCAGATCTGAGCTGCTGTTCTCGGGATACAGTAACGAAGATTTGTTACAGCCGCCTCAAATGCTTCTGCGGAAGATGCATAAGCATTTCCAAGTTCAGTTTTCTGACCGCCTTCAAGAGCCTCAAGACCCTTGAATATCTGAAGGTGAGGTTCAAGTGTAAGGATAAAATCACCTGTATGAGAGTTATTTATAAGTGCAAGGATCTCCGGAATACCACCAATACCTTTACCTGCGGGAACGATAACGCCCTTGGCTGTTGCATCTTTGATGTGGAGATATGTGATATGATTCTTGAGAATATTGTAACAAGTGTCAAACGGCTTGTATCCACACTGAATGAAGTTAGCGGGATCAAATACACATCCCATTCTTCCATCAAACTGCTCAAGAAGCTCAAGGCATCTCTCAGGGCTGTCGCCGTAAATACCCTTTTCATTCTCGTGACAGTACTTTACACCGTATTCATCTGTGATGTCAAGCATCTTACCAATTCTGTCAATTACTTCATTTCTTGATTCTTCATACTTTCCCTCCTCGAGATAGAAAGAGAAAGCTCTGATTCTGCTTGTTCCGAGGATCTTTGCGATTTCGCAGGTGTGCTTCAGCTTGTCAAGGTGAGGCTCGATAGGATCTGTGATCATGATCTTGCCGATAGGAGATCCGACAGCGGATACAGAGATACCTGCTGATTCAAGCTTCTTATGAACTTCGCCTGCCTTCTCGAGAGTGAGATCTGAAACGTTTGTATCGTCTACGCCGCGGAGCTCTGTCATTCTGATCTTATGCTTAATAAGACCTTCAATCTGTTCGTTAAGTGATGCTGAATATTCATCTGAAAACGCACTGAACTTAAATCTGACCATTGTAAATTTCTCCAATCAATGTAATATCAAAATATTTTTTAATTTGATAATCAAATGGGCATAACAACCCTATTAAATCATATTATAGCATTATTTGCCCGATTTTGCAATGGAATCGGGGCTAAATGTCTTATTTTATCACGAGTTTTTTTATTGCGTATGCCCTATTTTATCACAGCTCAAGAACCGTCACACCGAAATCCCCCTCGCCGTAAGCCCCCGCTCTGAAGGATTTTACCCTTTTATCGTTCCTGAATTTATTCCACAGCGCATTTCTGAGTGCTCCCGTACCTTTACCATGGATTACGGTTGCCGAATGTACACCTGCCACGATCGCGTCATCTATATATCTGTCGACCACAAACCACGCCTCGTCTCCAATCATACCGCGGACATCACACTCCAGCTTGAACGATTTCGTGACAGCAGCTCTGAATTTCGCCTGATTCTTCTCGGCAGCCTTCGCGGGAGAGTCGCCCTCTTCGATCAAACGAAGATCTTTGACATTTGCTCTCATCTTTACTGCGCCCATGAGCACGCTGACGTTGCCGTTCTTGTCAGGGTTTTCACTGAGAACACCTTCTGTTCCGAGATTACGGTGCTTGACTTTGTCGCCTTTTTTAAGCTCTCTCGGCAAAACGTACTCGTCATCGTCGTCATATGCCGTCACAGGATTCATAGAATCGTCGTAGTCGCGAACTTTCTGACGAACGTTTCTCTTTGCCTCAGCGAGCTTTTCACCAAAGCGTTCAGACTCCTGCTGTTTTTTGACTTCCTCAAGCTTTGTGATAACATAATCACTCGTAGCTCTTGCACCGTCAAGAATCTCCTGTGCCTTGCGGCGCATTGTATCCGCTTCCTTTTCAGCTCCTGCGAGTTTTTTCTTCAGCTCGGCTTCGGCACGTTTTTTGTATTCCTCAAACTCGCGGCGTGATTTTTCAGCAGCAGATTTTTCCGCCTCTAGCTCAACCCTCGTCGCCTCAAGCTTTTCAATTACTGATTCAAAGTTGCGGTTTTCGGAATCAACAAATCGCTCGGCTCTCTTAACGATATTCTGTGGTAATCCGAGCTTTTCCGATATTGCGAATGCGTTCGATTTTCCGGGTGTTCCGACGACAAGCTTATACGTCGGGCGGAGAGTATTTACATCGAATTCGCACGATGCATTGATAACACCCTCAGTTTCGATCGCATATGCCTTCAGCTCTGCGTAGTGAGTGGTTGCAGCACACAAAGTACCGAAGAGTCGTGTTTCCTCAAGGATCGCCATAGCGAGTGCTGCACCTTCGACAGGGTCCGTTCCTGCACCAAGCTCATCGAACAGAACAAGAGACTTGTCTGTCATAGAATCTATGATCCCAACTATTCCCTTCATATGCGAGGAGAATGTGGAAAGTGATTGTTCAATACTCTGTTCATCACCAATATCTGAGAATATCTCGTCGAATACCCCCATAACTGAAGTGTCTTCTGCAGGTATATGGAGTCCCGCCTGGGTCATAAGTGCAAAAAGTCCGAGAGTCTTTAGGGTTACTGTCTTACCACCCGTATTCGGACCTGTAATGACGATCATTTTATAATCTTTACCGAGAGATACCGTGATCGGTACAACCTTTGTCTTCTCAAGAAGAGGGTGGCGCGCTCTGTAAAGCTCGATCACCTGCTTGTCCGATATCTGTGCAGGGGATGCATCCATCTTATACGAAAGATCTGCACAAGCGAATATGAATGCAAGCTCTGTTATGTTGAGATAGTCGAGCTCGATCGCTCTGCCCGACACGGCAACTCCTGCCGAAAGATCACGCAGTATCCTTTCGATCTCATGTTCTTCTTTACTTTCAAGCTCGCGCATCTCGTTGTTCGCTTCAACAACGCTCATCGGCTCGATGAACAAGGTAGCTCCGGACTGAGAAGTATCGTGAACAAGGCCTTTTACTTCGTTTCTGTATTCCGCTTTAACGGGGATTACGAAACGTCCGCCGCGGGTTGTAACGATATTTTCCTGCAGATATTTCGATTGACCTGAGACATACCTCTGCAGAAGATCCTTGATCTTGCTGTCAGTAGCACGCTTTTTACGTCTGATCTCGGCAAGTGTGGGGCTCGCTTCGTCAGCAACAAAATCGTCAGCGATGATCGAGCGGGTGATCTTCTCTTCAAGGTGGCGGTTAGGGGTAAGTCTGTCAAATATTTCGGCAAGAGACGTCTCGGGAGTTTTCTCTCCCTGCACATAATCGAGGAGTCCTCGTGCAACTCTGAGTACGTTCGCACAATCAAGAAGCTCGCGGAGTGAAAGTACTGCATCCTTCTCCGCTCTCTCAATGCTCGCCCTAACATCCTTAACTCTTCCGAACGACGGAAGTCCCTTCATACCGATCAGAGTTTTTGCGTCAGTTGTATGCTCCTGCATTACCCTCACCTTATCGATATCAGCCGACGGCACAAGTCTTAGTGCCATCTCAGATGCACCCTCAGTCTGAGCAAGAGACGCAAGCTCTGTAAGTATTTTATCAAATTCAAGTGTATATAGTGCTTTTGAATTCATTATTATCCTCTTTGGAATTGTTTTCTGAAAAAATGATCACAGCTTGATTTTCTTATAGTAATCAAGAGAGGAAAAGCTGTGTTCAAGATGGTTTAAGAGATATCTCTCGCAGACCACAGAAAAAAGTGACAACTCCTGCTCGTCCAGTGTGAACGACAGGAACTTTTTTGGGTGAGCTGATTCTATATATCTCAGCGCCATAAGAACGGCCGGAGAGACACGGATCATTATTTTGGCAGAACCCTCATCTCTGATGTAATCGGGATCATTTTCGATAAGTCCGCGGCATTTTTTGCAGAGAAGTCGTCCGTTCATAACGTCAAGTGCCGAGTCTTCGGTAATATCGCATCCGCACACTCCACACCCCTCAAGGTCAGGCATAAATCCTGCCAAGGTCATTGCTCTGAACTCGAATGCTCCCTTGATCTGCGTAAGGGGGATCGAATCAAAATTTGCTATAGCGTAAAGTGTGTTGAGGACAAGAGGCAGAAGATCCTCGTCCGCCATATCTTCGGGTGAGAGATCATTTGCCACATCACACACATACGCAGCAAGCGAGAGCTTTTCTATATCGTATCTGATATTCATAAACGATTCGATATAGTATGCATCCTTGATGTAGTAAAAGTTGCCTTTTTTTCGGAGCATAAAAGTGCTGTACGAGAAAAGCTGAACCGAGGAAGCGAATTTGCTTCTGATACTTCCGACACCTTTTCCGCTTATCGTGATCCGACCGAGCTTTGACGTAAGAACAGTCAGCATTTTGTCGGCCTCTCCTGTCTTTACCTCGCGGATGATCAGCCCGTCCACCTCAATTTCTTCCATAATGTTCCCCCTGACAGTTATCTGAAATCAGAATATTACTGGAGATCCTCAGGCTTAAATCCGAAGTTGTTGAGGCTGAGAGCGTTATCTCTCCATTTTTCTTTAACCTTTACCCAAAGGTTAAGATATACCTTTGTTCCGAAGAAATTCTCCATATCTTCTCTTGCGTAAGTACCGATCTTCTTGAGTGATTCTCCCTTTTTTCCAACGATAATACCCTTGTGTGACTGCTTTTCACAATATATCTCAGCTCTGATGGTAATCATCTTGTCATCCTCTGAAAATTCTTCGATTACAACAGCTGTACCGTGAGGAATCTCGTCGGAAAGTGTGCGGAGGATCTTTTCTCTGATGATCTCGGCAGCGATCTGTCTCTCAGGCTGGTCTGTGAGGCTGTCCTCGTCGAACATCCAATCACTCTCATAGAGGAACTGCTCTGCTTCATCGAGCACCTCGCTTACGTTTTTGCCTGTCTCCGCACAAGTAGGGACAACGGCATCAAATTCGTGGAGCGCAGCATATCCCGCGATCGTTTCAGCAAGCTTTTCGCGGTTTACAAGGTCGATCTTATTTAACACAAGAATAGCGGGAAGAGCTGCTTTTTTGATCTGGCTGATGAGATTCTTCTCAGTTTCCCCCGCAGGATAACCTGCCTCTGCAATGAGGATCACAGCGTCTGCAGATCCAACAGACGAGCGGACAGTTTTCATCATATATTCACCGAGCTTATTTTTTGCACGGTGTACACCGGGAGTATCAAGAAAAACGTACTGGTCCTCGCCCTTTGTGAGAATACCTGCTATACGGTTACGGGTTGTCTGCGGCTTTGACGACACGATTGCAACCTTTTCTCCGAGAAGCTGATTCATAAGTGTACTTTTTCCTACGTTCGGTCTTCCTACTATTGCTATAAATGCTGTTCTTGTCATTTTTGTCTCCATTTCGATTTTTCAATGATGATCTTATCTTTCAAGTCTGATTTTTTTCATAATGATGCGCTGTCTTGCACGCATTTCCTCTTCCTCGTCAGGCTCCATATGGTCATATCCGAGAAGATGAAGCACGGAGTGAACTGTGAGGAATGCACATTCGCGCTTGTAGCTGTGGCCAAACTCCACAGACTGCTCGTATGCCTTTTCAAGTGAAAGAACGATATCACCAAGCTCTGCTGTCATATTCGGATCAGGTGTATCTCCGTTCTGCATATCGTACATTGGGAATGACAGTACATCTGTAGGAGCATCTATTCCGCGGAACTCACGGTTTTTCTCACGTATTCCCTCATTGTCTGTGAATGTAACTGAAACGCTAGATGGCTGATCCCAACCCTCACACTCAAGTGCCGCAGCAATTGCTCGTGTAAGAAGTATCTTTAGTCCCAAATTTACTCTTGTTTTTTTCTGCTCGTTTGCCCAATATATTTTAATTTTCATTTCTCTTCACAGGACGGTATTTTTTCTCTTCCCGTCTCTCATTCTCCTTAGCTTTTCTGTCTCTGTCATATTTGTCATAAGCGACGATGATCTTCTGAACAAGTCTGTGTCTCACTACATCTCGGTCGGTGAATTCGTGGATTCCGATATCCTCAATTCCTCGGAGAATCTGCACAGCCTGCGAAAGTCCGCTTCTTGTTCCTCTCGGCAAGTCGGTCTGCGAAAGGTCACCTGTTACAACCACCTTTGATCCGTTGCCAAGTCTGGTCAGGAACATTTTCATCTGCTCGGGGGTCGTATTCTGCGCTTCATCGAGAATTATAAATGAATCGTCAAGTGTACGTCCTCTCATATAGGCAAGAGGAGCAATCTCGATAGTCATTTTCTCGATCATTCTCGCGCACGATTCAGCACCGAGCATTTCATAAAGTGCATCGTACAGCGGTCTGAGGTAGGGGTCTATCTTACTCTGCAGATCCCCGGGAAGAAAACCGAGTCTCTCGCCCGCTTCAACTGCAGGACGGGTGAGAATTATCCTTGATACCTCGTGTGCTCTGAGTGCTTTTACCGCCGCTGCTACCGCAAGATATGTTTTACCTGTACCGGCAGGTCCGATTCCGAGAACGATCGTGTTTTTTCTGATAAGATCGACGTACTTTTTCTGTCCGACAGTTTTAGCCTTGATCGGCTTGCCCTTTGCAGTTACGAAGAAGCAATCGTCGTCAAACTGAGCAAGCTCAGAAAACTTTCCTTCTTTGACCATTCCGATCACATAATCGACACTCTGATCTGTCGGCTCATCACCAAAAGATACGATTCTTTTGAGGTATGAGAGCGAATCGTATGCCATATTGACGTTTTCATTTTCGCCCTCAATGACGATGGTATCACCGTCATCGTTCTGGTTCTGTATGTTGTAGATCCTTACCCCGAATTCTTTTTCAAGACGCGAAATATTCTTGTCAAAGCTGCCGAAGATCCTTGCGGTGACCTCTGACGATGGGGTTGTAATTTTCTTTTGTATCATATATATTTTCTCTCCTTCGGGAGTTAAAATCTTTTTCAGTTCTGCATAGCGGTATCTGTATCGTCCGCTGTGAATTCCGCTGTTTTTCCAATGTCACGATTCATGGACAAAACGCAATCGACAGAAAACACACCGTCCTCAAAAGCGGTGTCAACCGATTTGCTGACAAGCTCTGAGGCGAAAGATTCTTCCTTGATCCTCTCGGACAAATTCGCCATCGCCTCGTCAGCCGCCATGTCGGGAGATACGCTTACCGTTTGCATCTCGAATTCGCGGTAAACAGATGTGTTAAGCCAGATCGGCAAGGTACCGATCCCAAATGGGCACACTTGTTCCATCATATCTATTTTATCACAAGTTGTGTACTCAATTCCACCGTTTACGAAAAAATTTATTGTTTTTTTGAAAATTTTCACCGATTTTTTGATGGTTTCTCGCCCTGTATATACTTTTTCCTCCCTTTCACACGGTATTTCCACACGGATAGGAACTGCGACCTCGCAGATCACCTCTCCCGCGGCATATTCATATCTGATTCCACCATCCTTTTTCTCAACAACTCCCGAGATCAGCACTTGACCTTCTCGAACAAAATCCCCTGCCCTGACTGCCGCCTGCCCCTCAAAAACATTGACCTCACGCACAATACCGTCGCACGATGCGATCACATTGGCGTATGTCCCTTCCTCATGTTTTTCACGCTCGTCCTTCCAGAGCTCTCTGACCTGTACCTCCGCAACTACACCGTTCATATAGATCGACAGCCAGGCAATATCGTGCTGCATCGCTGAGTAATCGGCGTGAAGCTGATTGAAATTGATCGACGGATAATACGTCCCGATTGAAAAGCCAAGCTCGTCGAGCTTCTCCAGAATTTCGGAATCGGGTGTTTTTGTGTTACCCTCGATCTGAATATCCCAGACAATATTGTGCGACAGAAAGATCCACACCGTGCACAGAACAAAACCAATCGGCAGGATCGGACGTTTTTTCATAAAACTCAGCGCAACGGGAAGACCTCGAACCTCTGAAAAAGATATCTCAATACCACTCTCCTCCGCAAAATGCTGCAGCAGCTTGACGTTCCTTTTATGTATCGAGAAAACGGACAAGTCCCCTATCAGCTTCTCTTCATAAAACGGTATCGTATCACGGTAAAGATAATCGAAAACTTCACTTCTGTCATTCACGGATACTGTAACCTCACAGGTTCCGAGTATGTAATTCACAAGCTTTCTGAACACTCCGCATCTCCTTCCGCTGCAGTTCAAAACGATACACTCTTAATATTCCCTCTGACGTAAAGGAGTCTGTCGCTGAAATCCGAAAGGACGAGAAACTCCCCGAGAACAGTAAGCTTTTCTTTCCCTATCGCAAGTATGATCCTTGACGAATTATACTCAAGGATCCCTGTACACCCTTCTGCTTCAAGCTCGTGATGTCCTCTGAGGACAAATACCGGAATATTCGCAATGCTCTCCTGCGGAATCTCGCAGAATAGTGAGATCCTCTCGTACAGCTTCTGTTTTCTTTTTTTTGATTTATGCAACGCCATCCCCCCACTCGCATATATTATTCTGACGTTATTGCTACATTGTATGCCGAGCACCTTATATCAATTCCCCGAAGAAAGGGAGAGAAAAATGAATTCAAAGAAAATTATCCCGTATATCGAGCTGTCTGTGATCATTACAGTACTTGCCCTCACCCTCATCTTTGGGGAGGAAACATCGGAGGCAGTACGCGAGTCCCTTACAATCTCTGCTGAAAGAATTATCCCCTCTCTTTTTCCGTATATGGTACTCGCCTCTGTCACTGTATCATCTGATATTTTGAAACCTATTTACTCAAAAATTCCAACCGAGAAGCTTTTTTCACTGCCTCGTCATACCGCATCCGTACTTCTGACAGGATTCCTATGCGGGTTTCCTGTCGGAGCATCGTGCGCCTGCAAGCTCAACGAAGAACAGAAGCTGTCAGCAGAAGATACAGCCAAGCTATGTGCGATATCAGCAAGTGTTAGCCCTTCATTCCTCATCGGATGTGTTGGTTCCTTGTGGAACTCAAAAAAATTCGGGATTTTCCTATACGGCGTCGGAATTCTCCTCAACATTATCGCGGGAATACTTATGAAGAATAACAAAGCAAAATGCAGCGTCACGATCCCACCAATCAGCTTTGATAAAACAAAATCTTTTACAGCCATACTTTGCCGCTCCATATCCGATGCCGCCGTATCGTGTCTCTCGGTAACTGCGTTTATCACGTTTTTCAGATGTGCCGCCTCTCTCATCTCGTGTATTATCCCACCGCTCTCGACAATAGTCACCTGTGTATTCGAGTTCTCCTCGGGTGTAATTCTGTCCTCTTCTCTCGGCTGTATCGTCGGAGCTGCTTTGTGCGGATTTTCTGTCGGATTTACAGGACTGTCTGTGATGATGCAAACCTACAGTCTAACAGGTCCACGTAGAGTCACACTGAAATACTCGATCATTCTCTCCCTTATAAGAGGTATAGTTCTCGCTGCGGCATCAGCTTTGTTTTACCGGTTCAGCGGGATGACATCAGACTGCGATGCAATGGCGATCTCCGACAGTTTTTCGGAACTCAAGGTGACACTCATCATAGTATCCCTGTTTTTTGCAATTATCGCAAGTAATATATGTAGTCGAAGAAATTACTTTAAGCGGAAGTATTGATTTTTTCTCCAAAATTATATATAATATAGTGGGTATGAATGTAATGACGTAAGATTACTATTTCCGCCGACATTTTTTCTGTCGGTTTGTACGCTGAAAAGGAACGGGTTTTATGAATCAAGAAATTGAAAAATACTGTAAATTCTGTGAGAGAGCGACGGGGCTTAACGATCCCGACACTATGCTCTGTGAAAAGTACGGAGTTGTATCCGCTTCTCATGTCTGCAGAAAATTCTGCTACGATCCGCTCAAAAGAGAGCCGTCAAAAAAGGCAAAAGAGCCTAAGCTTGAATACGTAGAAATCTGAACGTCAAATCTATAAATACAGAAATAAATATGTTATACTATTTTTGGAGGATACACTTTTGATAATCGCACTTGAAGAAGCAAAATACAGACTTGAAAATTTCAGAGCAAATGTTGCGGAGCTCGCAAGCGCGCTCAGAATAGACGATCTCCGCGCAAAGCTTTCCGAGCTTGAAGAGAAAACTTCTGATGCGGAATTCTGGAACGATCAGGAAAATTCGGGAAAGATCCTCAAGGAAGTCAAGAGACTTAAGGACAAGATCACAGAATACGAAGATCTCGAAACGAAACTTGAAGATACTATCACTCTCGCTGAGCTTGCAATCGAAGAGGGGGATGAATCTCTCATTGACGAGGTTGAAAGTGCTGTTCGCGAGATCGAAGAAGAAGAGAAAAGACAGAGAATTGAGATCCTTCTCTCAGGCGAATACGACCAGAATAATGCTATCATCTCCTTCCATCCCGGTGCAGGCGGAACAGAAGCTCAGGACTGGGCTCAGATGCTCTACCGTATGTACACAAGATGGGGTGAAAGACACGGCTACAATGTCAAGCTCCTCGACTGGCTCGACGGAGAAGAAGCTGGTCTCAAGTCCGCTACAATTATGATCGAAGGAACGAACGCTTACGGTTACCTGAAGGGCGAGAACGGTGTTCACCGCCTTGTCAGAGTTTCCCCCTTTGACTCATCGGGAAGACGTCACACATCATTTGCATCTGTTGAGGTTATGCCTGAATTCGAGGATGACAACACAATCGAGATCAGAGACGAAGATCTTGAGATCACAGCTCACCGTTCATCAGGTGCCGGCGGTCAGCACGTCAACAAAACTGACTCCGCTATCAGAATCACGCACCTTCCGACAGGTATCGTTGTAGGTTGTCAGACCGAGCGAAGCCAGCTCCAGAACAAAGAAACAGCTATGAAAATGCTTAAATCTAAGCTTATGGAGATCAAGCAGAGAGAAAAGCTCGAAAAGATCGACGACATTAAGGGTATCAAGACCAACATCGAATGGGGTGCTCAGATCCGTTCTTACGTTTTCATGCCGTACACTCTCGCAAAAGATACCCGCACAAGCTATGAAGACGGTAATATCCAGGCTGTTATGGACGGCGAGATCGACGGATTCATCAACGCTTACCTCAAGATGAACGCAAACAACGGCTGATTTTATGAAAAAAGAAGAATCACGCTTCTCAGACAGCACGTTGTTTGAGGGGATGACATCTATCCGTTCTGTCATACATGCCAACGAAAACGGAACAAGTGACAGAAGAATCAAGCGGATCATCGTTGACCGAGATAAGCTGAAAAGCCGAGCGAAAGAGCTCGGATGGCTGAAATACAAGTCGGGCGAGATGGGTTTCACGATTGAGCACGTCTCCTCGGATGAGATCGACTCGATCACAACGGGAAACTCACACGGCGGGATCATAGCTGAATGCTCCGAGAGAACTATTCCCTCTCTTGAGGAAGCCGAGATCAAGCCAAACGGATTTTATGTAATGATCGAGGGAATCGAAGATCCTTACAATTTCGGCTACGCAATGCGTTCACTCTATGCCTGCGGAGCTGACGGGATCGTTCTCTCTCCGCGAAATTGGATGAGTGCGGCAGGAGTTGTATGCCGGTCTTCCGCTGGTGCATCGGAGCTTCTTCCGATATACGAGTGCGATCCGATAATGGCGGCTGAAATTTTCAAAAGGAACGGATACCGTGTTCTATGCGCGGGAATCAGAGACTCTGTATCAAGCTTCGACTGCGATATGAGATATCCTGTATTTCTTATCGTTGGCGGAGAAAAGCGTGGTATCTCGGGAGCTCTTCTTGATACTGCTGACGAGATCGTGAGGATAGATTACGCCGCTGATTTCGGCGGATCTCTGTCGGCTGCATCTGCGGCCTCAATGCTCGGATATGAAGTAATGCGTCAGAACAGAAAGTGAATATTTATCTGCGTGGCAGAGGCATAATGCTTTATAAAGGCTTTGTGCCTGTGTCACGTTTTTTCATTTATGTAAGAACTATCCATTTTTGCGCAAAAAACAAGCCGCACGCTTATACGTACGACCTGAGTCTTATCTTTTTCTTAAAATCTTTCTGATGCTGTCAGAGCACAGACAGTATTCTTTGCTGAGTTCATTTACCGTCTTACCTGCGTCATATTCTCGCTGTATCTCGCAGTTTCTTTTGTCAAGCTCCTCACGCGTTCCCGTATGTCCTCCCCATTTGACACGTCCGGCAGAACGTGGGATGTAGATCGCTTCACCTTCAACATAACGCCTGATCTCTGACAGAAGTTCGTCCGGAAGTATATCTTCCGCATTTATGTAGCTGATAATGTACCACCTTTCTCTTCCCACTCACAAAACCGTAAGTATGCAGGATAACGGTCAAGCCTGCAAAGTATAGGTGGCTCCCCTGACCGAGCAGGTTGATGTCAGAGGATTCCACCCTCCATGCTGCGAATTCTGATCATTTCTTTATATCCTCCTTTCCTGAAAATCAAATAACACACTTTTTCTTGCTTTAATTTCGTACAAGGTATAATTCACCGTGATTCAATTATACATCACTTCACTTCATATTTCAAGGGAAAGAACCCGTATATTTGTTTTTTCCTATCCATTGAATTTTTCTTACATTATTTACATAATCACTTGTTCGTGTTATAATATAAATACGAACATTTTTTTGCGGAGACTTTCCCTGTCGGATCGTTTCCGAAAAGAAAGGAGAGGAAATGAATATTCCGAAAATCGAAGTCGGCGACAAGCTTGAGCTGAAGAAAAAGCACCCGTGCGGAACCTCCACATTCAGCGTACTGCGTGTTGGAAGTGATATACGGATAGTATGTGACGGATGCGGTCGTGATATGGTACTGCCGCGCGAAAAGCTTGAGAAAGCTATTAAAAAGATCTGTCATACAGAAAACTCTGCCATCTCCGAATAAGATTGATATTATCTGAAAATTATGGATATTAACAAAAGTTATACACAAAAAGGCGTAAAAGATCGGTTTGTACTTCTTGCGTGTTTTGGTATTCCTGCGCTTCTTATGGTACTTCTTTACTGCTGTCTTATGGTATGGCCTGCAGGAAAGAATGCGGTACTTGTGCTCGATCTCAACGCGCAGTACATCTATTATTTTGAGCAATTCAGAGATATTCTCACAAGTGGTGAGTCTCTGATCTACTCTTTTGAGCGTGCTCTCGGCGGCGAATTTATGGGTATTTTCGCGTATTATCTCTCAAGCCCGTTCTCGCTGATCGTTGCCCTGTTCCCGAAAGACAGTATTACCGAGGCGATGTACCTGATCCTCGTTCTGAAAACGGGATTCTGCGGACTTTCATTCGGGTATTACCTTCTCAAAACCCGTCCCACGCTCGATAACATATACTCTTTGATGTTCTCGGTTATGTATGCGCTCTGTTCTTATGTAGTCGTTATGCAGAACAACGTCATGTGGATCGATAATGTGATCATATTCCCGATCATCCTTCTCTCAATAGACGAGCTCATAAAACACGGAAAATTCAAGCTGTACGTCCTCTCTCTTGTTTATTCGATCATGTCGAATTTCTACATCGGATATATGATGTGCCTCTTTATCGTCGTTTGGTTCTTTGCGAGATATTTTATGCTCAGACCAAGTGAACGAAATCCTCAAGGCGAGGACAACCATTTCCTTAAATCTTTCCTGCGGATAGCACTCTGGTCTCTCCTTGCAGTTATGATCTCCGCAATTATAATTCTTCCGATCTATTATTCACTCACGTTCGGAAAGCTTGAATTCTCAGATCCGAAATACACTCCGAAGCAGATGTTTGAATTTGCAGATCTTGTAACAAAGGCATTCTTCGGATCATACGACAGCGTTCGTCCTGCGGGTATGCCGTTCATATACTGCGGAACTCTTGCGCTGATCCTCGCGCCGATCTACTTCTTCTGCGATTCCGTTCCTACAAGAAGAAAAATCGGTTATGCCTCGGTTCTTTTGTTCCTCATTGTCGGCTTCAACTTCAGTATTGCTGATATAATCTGGCACGGCCTCCAGCGTCCGAATTGGCTCAACGCTCGATTTGCATTTATGTTCGTCGGCCTTATGCTGACGATTGCCGTCGACGCATTTATGAATCTGAAAGAGATTGGATCAAAGGCGGTCAAGGTCTCATCTATTCTGTGGTGTGTACTTCTTCTCATTCTCTCAAAGATAGAATACGATCACATCCACGATTTCAAAACCGTATGGGCATCTATACTGATATTCTTTATCATCTCAGCAATTCTTCCATCCTGCATAAAGCATATGCGGGATCCCGATGTTTGCCGTAAGTCATCAGCGCTTCTCTGCTGTGTGATCATCGCGGAAGCTATCGGAAACGGTGTAATAATGCTCTATGCTCTTGACGAAGATGTAGGCGTTGCAAAGAGAAACTCATATCGTCAGATGGTAGACACTTATTCTGCCGCCGTCGCAACGTACAAAGACGAATCGGATGATTCTTTCTATCGCTCGGAAAAGCTTAAGCACAGAAAGAAAAACGATAATTTTGCACTCGACATCAACGGAATGTCAAATTCCACCTCTACTCTCAACGCAAAAGCAATTGATCTTCTGAGTCAGTTTGGTTACGCTTCAATGTCACACTGGTCTCTCTACTCGGGAAGTACCGCTGTGACCGACTCTCTTTTCAATATAAAATACATTATGGCTGACTCAACGGAAGACATTCCCTCTTACATCACCGTACTTTATGATCTCCACGCATCTACCGAGGACAAGATAGATATATACGAAAACCCATATCCTCTGTCATTGGCTTATTCAGTAAACGCTGATATTCTCGAATACGATCTCCCGTCTGAGAATGAGGACGAAGATGATCTCAACTATCTCGAGCCATTCAGATATATGAATCTTCTGCTTGAATCAATGGTAGGACACGAAGTAGACGTTTGGAGACGCGTAGATGTAGAATCCTCAACTCAGTCCGGATGCAAAACACTCAATGTAAAAGGACATCGCGGTTACGAGGACAACGGAAGCGGCACGCCAAAGCTGACTTACGAGCTGAACATTGAATCTCCCGAAACAGTTTATGCGTATTTCCCTTCTGAATATCCAAGAGACGCGCACATCAAGGTGAACGGATCTGATATCGGGGATTATTTTGATAACGAAACCTTTGCTATCGTTGAGATCGGTTCTTTTGAGATCGGTGAAGAAGTCGAGGTCGGACTTTATATGGATGAAGAGAAAATGTACATCCGTACAGGCTGCTCTTTCTTCTGGTATTTTGATGAATCCGAATATTTCTCAGTTATGGAAGAGCTATCCGACGGTCTCCTTGACGCACACTCTGACAAAGATACTCACGTATTTGGGGATATCACAGTTCCCGAGGGTGACTCGGTAGTGTTCACAACGATTCCATATGATAAAGGCTGGGAAGTAAAAGTTGACGGCGATGTTGTTGAGACGGTCGCTGTGCTGAACGAAACACTTCTTGCTTTCAGAATCGACGAAGGTGAACATTACGTAGAATTCACATACAAACCAAACTGCGTAAAATACGGTCTTATCCTCTCGGGATGCGGAATCGTGATCTTTGTCTCCGCGTGTCTGATTGATTTCATTATCAAGAGAAAAAGATCGCTGAAAAACGTATGCGAGGAAAATTTCACAACCGCATACACGGATGAAATAATCTCAGATGACGAGCTCGTTCCTCCAACACTTCCTGAGGAAGAAGCTGATGAGGCTCACGCCGAAATAACTGACAATGAGGTAGAACAAAATGATTGAAACTCTTTTTGGAAGAATATTTGAAACCGATGCCGTCGGATGTGTGATAATCATAGAATGTGCAGGTGTCGGATATCGTGTGACGGTTACAGCGAACACCCTTGCACACCTCCCCTCACCGTCATACGCTCCCGACGGAACACAGCTTGAAGGAAAACCTGTGAGGATCTACACTCACATGGCAGTAAGAGAAGACGGTGTTGATCTCTACGGATTCTACACGAGAGAGGAGCTCAATATGTTCCGACTTCTCATCAGTGTATCGGGAATCGGTCCGAAGGCTGCTATTTCGATCCTCTCACTGTTCACGCCCAAATCCCTCGCAGCAGCAGTTGCATCGGATGATGCAAAATCAATATCCCGCGCCCCCGGTATCGGTGCAAAAACAGCCGCTCGTGTCGTTCTTGAAATGAAAGATAAGATCAAGAAGAACTTCCCGTACTTCACCCCAGACGGAGCTGACGACGAGTTTATTCCTGCAAAATCAGGAAGTGAACAGCAGTCAAACAAGCTTGCAGACGCGCGTGATGCACTCACTGTTCTCGGATATTCTCGTTCTGAGATCGCCGCGGCAATGAAAAATATTGATATGGCATCTCCTCTTGAGGATATAATCAAAAATGCGCTCAATGTATTGATGAAGAATTAAGAAAGGTATTAATATAAATGGATTCTAACGAATTTGATTTTGAAAACCGAATAATGTCCTCAAGCTTTGTGGCGGAAGATCAGGAAAACGAGAACTCACTCAGACCTCATACTCTTGATGAATACGTTGGTCAGGAAAAAGCTAAGGAAAACCTCAAAATTCTGATCAATGCTGCAAAGCTCAGAGGCGAATGCATCGACCACGTTCTCTTTTACGGCCCGCCCGGTCTCGGAAAAACCACACTTTCCGCAATCATCGCGGCTGAAATGGGAGTAAATCTCAGAATTACGTCGGGACCTGCTATCGAAAAACGTGGAGATCTAGCCGCACTTCTCTCTAACCTCGGTGAAGGAGACGTCTTGTTTATTGACGAGATCCACCGTCTGCCGAGAACGATCGAGGAAATTCTCTATCCCGCAATGGAAGACTACGCGCTCGATATCATTATCGGAAAAGGTCCTGCTGCAAGAAGTATCCACCTTCCCCTCGCACACTTTACTCTGATCGGTGCGACAACCCGTGCAGGTCAGCTCTCAACTCCGCTCAGAGACCGCTTCGGCGTTCAGATGCGTCTTGAAATGTACACACCTGAGGAGCTTGCAAGTATCATCACACGTTCCGCGTCAATCCTTGATGTTCCCATTGATGCCGAGGGCGCACTTGAGATCGCGTCACGCTCCCGCGGAACTCCCCGAATCGCTAACCGTCTGCTCAAGCGTGTGCGCGATTATGCACAGGTGAAGGGAGATGGCAGGATAGATCTTGAGGTTGCAAAGTATGCCCTTGATATGCTCGAGATCGACGAGCTCGGGCTTGACAACACCGACAAGAGAATGCTTGAGACCATCATACGCTTCTACAATGGCGGTCCCGTTGGACTTGAAGCATTAGCCGCTACGATCGGAGAAGAGGCTATAACGCTTGAGGACGTCTGTGAGCCGTACCTTCTTCAGATCGGTTTCCTCGCCCGCACACAGCGCGGCAGAATGGTCACACGGCTTGGTTATGAGCATCTCGGAATCCCTTATCCGATGTCTGACAAAAACGATTCCGTCGGCGGATCAAACGAACAGATCTCACTTGTCGAAGACGACGAATAAACAGAAAAGCGATACACGGTATACTGCCTTGTATCGCTTTATTTTTTGTTGCCTTTAGAACAGGATATCTTTAACCGTTCCTGCCTCAAGATTTTCTTCAATTATTTTGCCGTTGATAAGGAGCTTGACTGTCTGATCTCTGTTTGAGAGCAAGCTGCATAAGACAATTTTCCCCTCAGACCATTCTGCCGAAACTGTTATACCGCCTCTCGCTCGAAGTCCTTCAAAAGAACCGTTTGCATACGCCTGATCGGAAGGAAGTGCCGGAAGAAGTTCAATAACATCCGTATGACTCTGAATCAACATTTCAGCAAAGGCTGCAGCCGCACCAAAGTTACCGTCGATCTGAAACGGAGGATGTCTGTCGAAAAGATTATCAAGCATAGAATTTGTAAACAGCTTTGTGATCATATCTCCTGCATTATCACCTTGACCTAGTCTTGCGTACAAATTCATAAGCCACGCACAGCTCCAACCTGTGTGTCCTCCGCCGGATGCAAGACGAAGCTTCAGTGTAGTATCGATAGCATCCATGAGATCAGGAGTGTTTCTGTTGATCTCCCATCCGGGATAAAGTGCAAAACTGTGAGAAATATGACGGTGTCCGGGTTGCTCTTCTTCGTAATCCTCAGCCCATTCCTGTAACTGTCCTCTGGCACCTATCTTCATCGGAGGAAGCTTAGAATAAGCCACTTCTACTTCCTGTTTCTGTTCGGGATTAATATTCAGAACCTCTTCGGTTTTTATATACATTTCGAAAAGTCCGCGAACAATCTGAATATCCATAGTAGGAGAAAGACATAGGAAGACCGGTCCTTTTACGCCGTTACGTTCTAACATAAAACGGTTTTCAGGAGATGTTGACGGTCCGGTACCGAGGTATCCGTTATCATCTTCGAACATATAATCGAGGAAGAATTTTGTACACGCCTCAATATAAGGATACGCAGTCTCACGCAGATAATCCGGATTCGGATCAAACAGATAGTGTTCCCACAAAGAATAACAGAGCCACGCTCCGCCCATCGGCCAAAGTCCCCACAAACCGTCTGCAGGACCGGCAAAACCGTAAATATCAGAAATATGATGTAAAACAGCTCCACGACAATGATAGAAATCACGAGCTGCACGTTCTCCACCTTCAAGAAGGTAGTTATTTATATAATTGAATAACGGAACAGCACATTCGGACAGGTTTGCGGTCTCAGCGTGCCAATAGTTCATCTGAAGATTAATATTTGTATGATAATCGCAATTCCAGGGAGCTCTCATAAAGTTACTCCATACACCCTGCAAATTGGCAGGCAAAGAGTCACCTCTGCTTGACGAAATAAGAAGGTATCTTCCAAACTGGAAACAGAGATTTACAAGACCTATATCAGAACCGCCCGCTTTAACAGCAGCGAGTCGTTTATTTACAGGTATCTCATCCTTTGACTTGTCATATTCATATGAAATATCAGCACGGGTCATTAATGAAGAAAAATCCTCAGTATGCTCTGACATTAAACGATCAAAAGAAGAAATATCAGGTAAATGAGCTTCCCCCTCCGTTTTTATTGTCATGTAAATGCAAACACGGTCGGCATTTAATACGGAAATTGATCCGTCCTGATTTGACTTAATAGAACCACCACAAACATCAAAACGAAGTAGTCCATTAAATGTGTGTCCTCCACTCCTTGTTTCACCGTTAAACTTGATAAAATTATCATGAGATGAAACATTAATATCTCCATTAACAACAGCAAAGTTTGCATCTTCGTCGGGACCGCTACGAGTATATGTTGCTGTAAATGAAATTGAGTGAGGAACATCAGACGAAAGTTGCATCGCTATCATTTGAGCAGGATAAGATGCAAACAACGTACGTTCATAATTAACATTACCCTTTTTATAAGTAACCGAGGCAACCCCATTGATAAGATCGAGATCACGACGGTAATCTACAGTCGGATCATCATTATCATATAGCATAGCAATAATAAGACTTCCAGCTGTTTCATATGATTTAAGACGTCCGAAGTAAGGATATAATGTTTCCTGAGCGAGATCATCCGCTACGCCTTCTGTACGAAGAAGATTGCGAACTTCTTGAAACTTCTCATAAAATCCGTCTGAACAAATCTCGGAAGGACCACCGGACCAAATCTTTTCTTCGTTGAATTGGATGATTTCCTTTTTGACGCCACCAAAAAGCATTGCGCCGATTTTACCGCATCCGACAGGAGTAGCATTTTCCCAATTATAAGCTTCGTTGGCAAGGAATAAATTATATGAAGTCATGCCAAATGCTCCTTTACACTTTTAATTAATAAGAATTATATCATATAAGTTGATATTTTACAATAAGAGAGATTAAAATGAGCATAATTTTTTAAAGGAAATAAAAGAAAATTAATAAGCGAAACGATATTAAAGAATAAACTAATAAACAAGAAAAAGAGGATAACATAATGTTATCCTCAGTGTTGGCAAATACCTATTTTCCAGCGATCGTATCGCGAAAGTCGTCAGCCAAGTATCTTCATAGCGTCAGAGAAAAGAAAAGAGGATAACGAGATGTTATCCTCAGGTGTTGGCGAATACCTATTTTTCAGCGATCGTAT
>SVUC01000036.1 GCA_015063455.1 Oscillospiraceae bacterium | reverse complement strand
TTCCTTGTTTTTTTCCGCAAAGGGAGGGATTCGAACCCTCGGTCGGTTATTAGCCGAACACACGATTTCCAGTCGTGCGCCTTAGACCAGCTCAGCCACCTTTGCGTGTGCTGTATCTATGCCGCTTTCGCGGGGATACATTATTCACTTTCACCCGAAAATTCCGAGTGCTTATATATTATACATCTCCGAGGGCGATTTGTCAAGCCTTTTTTCAAAGTTTTTCTCCATTTTTAAATAAAATAGGGGATCTGATTTCATTTCAAATCCCCATTTTTCCATTTTGTGTTAATCAATACGTCGGTGTGTCGAGTCTCCAGCCGCCATCCGTTTTAACAATCGTCAATTCAATATCGAGCTCCCTGCCTTCAAACTCCGTCGGAATTTCAACTGTGACGTTGTTCCCGCTTTCTCTTACGATTTTCAGGTTTTCATAATCGTAAACACGTCCGAGCTTCATCGCCTCATCCTCG
This sequence comes from Oscillospiraceae bacterium, assembly GCA_015063455.1. Classification (GTDB taxonomy): domain Bacteria; phylum Bacillota; class Clostridia; order Oscillospirales; family CAG-272; genus UMGS1696. The sequence goes on along the minus strand of SVUC01000036.1, from coordinate 19,647 downwards.
AGATCAAGTCTGACGGTGAGCACGCCATCCTTTTCAATATATCTCGCATAAACGACGCTCACGTTTTCATTGAGTGAAGAATCGTTCTGATACTCGATCGTGTGAGAAATTCCGTTGAACGCTCTCACGAAAAGGATCTCCGCGTACTTCTCGGTAAACACCTCAAGAGTAGCTTCTCTCAGCTCAGTCTCGTTCTGATACGGAGATTCCTCTGATACGGGAAGATAATTGACGGTCTTTACGTTATGACCGAATGAGTCGATAAATTCATCAACTCCTTCACCCTCCTCGTCGATCGTCGGAAGCCCTTCACCAAAGTAGATCACGTTCATTTCAGCGGATCTCTCAACGAGATCTTTGGTTATAGCTCTGATCTCGTCGATTTCATATTTTGAGCCGCATGAGGTTAAAACTGCGATTGCTGCCGCAAATATTAAAATAAGATTTATTTTTTTCATTTTTCCGCCGTATTGTTTTGTAATTATTCTTCGATAGCTTCTTCTGCAGACTCGTCAATTACGCCGTCATCCGCCTCGGTCAGCTCGTCCGCTTCGTCTTCGTCATCAGCAGCGACGGTTGAGAAGTTCACTATCTTCTTGTCGTCCCCGAGCTTCATCACGATAACGCCCGACGCGCCTCTCTGATAGATCGGGATGCCGCCTGCGGGAGTACGGATCATTGTACCGTCGTTTGTAATCATAAGAAGGTCGTCATCCTCGTGAACGGTTGCGATTCCGCAGAGCTCGCCTGTTCTTTCGTTGAGCTTCTGAACGATCATACCCTGGATGCCTCGTCCCTTTCTGTCGATCTCGTCAGCGAGCATTCTCTTACCGAAGCCGCCTTCCGTGATCGCAACGATGAAATTGTCCTTCATCCACTGAGGATCGTCACGCTCGATGATACAAGCGCCTGCAACGGAGTCTCCTTCTCTGAGGGAGATACCGCGGACACCTCTTGCGCTTCTGCCCATTACAGCTACCTTTTCTTCGTCGAATCGGCAGGAGAGACCGCCGCGGGTAGCGATCATAACGTCACTCTCGCCGTGCGTGAGAGCTGCGAAGATGAGCTCGTCCCCTTCATCGAGTGAGAGCGCGATCTTACCGCCTTTACGCTGGATCCTGAAGTCCTCGAGGTTTGTTCTCTTGATAACACCTCGGCGGGTTATCATAACGAGGTAGTTGTTTTCCTTCAGCTCGTCTGCGTGCAGCTCGTTATCGAAATCGGGAACTGCGAACATTGCAGTGATCTTCTCCCCGGGAGTCATCTCGATGATATTTACGATATTAGATCCCTTTGCGGTACGTCCCGCCTCGGGGATACGGTAAGCCTTCATCTGATGTACCTTACCGATATTGGTAAAGAGCATAAGGTACGAGTGAGATTCAACAACGGCTACACGCTCGATGTAGTCCTCTTCCTTGGTCGCCATACCGATTATACCGCGTCCGCCGCGTCTCTGAGCCGAATAAACATCGGACGGCTGACGCTTAATGTATCCGTCGTGAGTCAGCGTTATAACGGCGTTGTGGCGCTCGATAAGGTCTTCATAAACTATTTCGTTTTCGGCTTCTTCGATACCTGTTCTTCTCTCGTCACCGAAGCGGTTTTTGATCTCAGTAAGCTCTTCTCTGATAATATCCTTGATCTTCGATTCATCAGCGAGGATAGCCTTGAATTCTTCGATAGCGGCGTAAAGTTCAGCGAGACGGACCTCAACCTTCTGTCTTTCCATACCGGAGAGGCGTCCGAGAGTCATCTGAACGATAGCCTGCGCCTGCTCATCGGAGAGCTCGAAGCGGTTCTTGAGGTTTTCTCTTGCTGTGGGGGTATCGGGAGAGTTGCGGATTATTGTGATAACCTCGTCGATATTGTCGATAGCGATTTTGTAGCCCTCGTTGATGTGAGCTTCCTTCTGCGCTTTTGCGAGGTCGAATTTCACGCGATTTGTGATAACTGACTGCTGGTGATTGATGTAAACGCCGAGAGCCTGACGGAGATTGAGTATCTTGGGCTCATTTCCGACGATCGCGAGCATAATAACGGAGCAGGTCGACTCAAGCTCGGTGAATTTATAGAACTGGTTGAGGATGATCTGGAGATTAGCGTCGCGGCGGCACTCGATAACGATACGCATACCGTCACGTCCCGACTCATCGCGGATATCTGTAACACCTTCGATCTTCTTATCACGAACCTGATCTGCCATAGTTTTGATAAGCTCAGATTTCTGAACCATATAGGGAATCTCGGTGATGATGATTCTGTGGTGTTCTTCCTCGATCTCAGCTTTTGCGCGGACCATAATACGTCCGCGGCCTGTGGAGTACGCTTCGTAGATACCGCTTGTTCCGTAGATCGTCGCACCTGTGGGGAAATCGGGACCCTTGATGTACTGCATGAGCTCGGATACTCCTGCGTCGGGGTGATCCATAATGTAGATCGTACCGTCGATAACTTCACCGAGGTTATGCGGCGGGATATTTGTAGCCATACCTACAGCGATACCGATAGCGCCGTTGACGAGAAGGTTAGGAATTCTCGACGGGAGGACTGCGGGCTCGCGGAGACGGTTATCGAAGTTCATATTCCACGGGATTACGTCTTTTTCGATATCTCGCATCATTTCGTTAGCGAGGCGAGAGAGACGAGCTTCGGTATAACGGTAAGCGGCGGGGCCGTCTCCGTCGATTGAACCGAAGTTACCCTGACCGTCGACGAGGGTATAGCGATAAGAGAAAGGCTGAGCCATTCTTACCATTGTACCGTAGACGGAGGAGTCGCCGTGAGGATGGTATCTACCGAGAACGTTACCTACTGTAGTTGCTGACTTACGGTAGGGGCGGTCGTGGGTGAGGTTATCCTCATACATAGCGTAGAGCACGCGTCTCTGACCGGGTTTCATACCGTCTCTTGCATCGGGAAGTGCGCGGGAGACGATAACGGACATAGAGTATTCGATGAAGGATTTCTTCACCTCGTGCTCCATATTAATTGGGTTAATTTTCTGATCCGGAAATTCTATATTATAGTCTTGCTGTTTCTTTGCCATGATATATTTCCTTTATTTTTATAATAATATCTGGTGTATTATATTGAGTACCGCTTACAGCGGGTTGATTTGCGTAAACCGTTAGGGTTTTAGGGGAACAATTTTGCTGAAGCAAAATTGGATTTGTTTTATTGTCCTGCGCGGACGGCGCATAAGGACCTTTACGGCAGGTCCTTATGAATCCAGCCGCTTAAGGCGGGGGTCGTGCTATTCGCCGCAGGCGAACACGCACTCAGATCCCCCCTTAAGTATCCCCCCTAAAACTACGGATGGCACGTCTGTCGAGACGCGTCTAATATCTGCCGCGTCGATGAAGCTGGACTTCAAGTCTGCGCCATTAGGGTGATTTCTTAAAGAGGGGATGTGGCTATAAATCTGCATTCTTTTGGGAAATATTCCGTCAGGAATATTTCAGAACTGCGTCAGCTACACTTTATTTTTCGTTCACTATATACGCTGTTCGCCACCCCTCTTTAAGTGCCGGGATTCACAAAGGCTCGACACGAGAGTCCTTGTGCGCCCTCCGCGCAGGAGCTAAGAACTAATTGCAATTTGCATCCGGCAAATTGCTTCAAAAATCTAATAAATAAAGCAAAATCGAAGTTTTTATTTTCCTTCCACGTAGCATCCCGCACATCTTACTGCAGAAGCTATTGCATCCTCTTCTGAGGAATTTTTTACAAATCTGCTGTAAATGTACGAGCCGAGGAACGTGTCGCCCGCACCTTTCAGGCGGATGACCTGCTTTTTCTCAGTAGGGAAAAATCTGCTTCTGATGATACCGTCACTGTCCTTTTTTGTGAGAACAGCTCCGTCGCATGAAAGTGTCGTGATTATCGTAGTAATTCCGCCCGTGTTCGCGCATACTGCTTCCGCAGCTTCTGCGGCATCTTCCGGGGTAGAAAGCTCACGTCCCACAAAATCCGAAAGCTCTTTTGCATTTGGCTTCACGAGATCGGGGCAAAGCTTTTTTTCTTCTTCGGTCTCAGGGGTCAGCGAATGATAAAGAGCCGCGCCGTCGCAGTCGAGGATAACATATCCACCGAGGCGTTTGATCCTTCTTGCGAGCTCCGACGGATATTTCTTATTAACGTCAGCCGGACAGCTTCCGCAGATCGCAACGACGTCCCCTTTTTCGAGAGATCCGAGAATGAGGTTTTCAATAGCCTCGATCCTCTCACCGAGAGGTGTACCGGGCGCGTTTATCTCAATTGAATCCTGACCGGGAAGATCGGAAATGAGGGAAATATTTACTCTTGTGTTTCCGTCGATCTGTACGGCGGTTACGGGGATCTTTTCATCTGACAGGATCTTTCGCATCATTTCACCTGTCGCGCCGCCCGTTGGTGCAACTGTTCTGAGCACGCGGGAGAGATCAACTCCGTCCTCTCTTGCACATCCGAGGAGAGCGCGGGAGACGTTAATACCTTTTCCGCCTGCCGTTAATGTATGAGATGAAGCACGGTTCAACCCGGCGGTATTTATGTTTGATGTATGATATTCTATATCCACCGCCGGTGATAATGTCAAGGTGGTGATTTTCATTGGTTATTCTTTCTGTTATGTTTTTTTATTTGTTTTCTTATCAAATTTCGATTCGTGCGAATCGGAGGCATTTTTGAAACAATTTGCCTTAAGCAAATTGTATTTTTTCTATGTCCTTACTCACCGAAGGTGAGTGGGTGGACGGCGCATCAAATTCAGCATCGCTGAAAACGATAGATTTTTATGTCCTATGCGGACGGCACATAAAGACCCTCGCGCCGGGTCTTTATGAATTCAGGCACTTAAAGGAAGGCTGCGAAGCCGCATCCTCCCTTAAGAATCCTACCTATTGGTGCAAACTTATAGTTATACCTCATCGACGCGGCAGTTGTTGGCCGCGTCTCGATTACAGTATTGCTGTAATTTAGGGGGGATACTTAAGGGGGGATCTGAGTGATAATTCACTTTTTGTGAATTATCACGACCCCCGCCTTAAGTCCGGGTGATTCACAAGAGGCGGCGGATTCCGCCTCTTGTGCGCCCTCCGCGCAGGAGCATATAAATCTTATCGGAATTTGCTTGGGGCAAATTCCTTCCCTAAATATTTATCCTTAAAGAGAATCTTTATATCTTAAATATCAAGATTTTCCGCATACTTCGCGTTAGCCTCAATGAACTCACGTCTCGGCTCAACCTTCTCACCCATGAGAGTCGAGAAGATCTCGTCACACGCCATCGCATCCTCAATTTCTACCTTGAGGAGAGTACGAGTTTCGGGATTCATAGTAGTGTCAAAGAGCTGAGTATCGTTCATTTCTCCAAGACCTTTGTATCTGTTGATCTCGACACCCTGACCGCCGCCCATCTCGGCAACGATAATGTCACGCTCTTCGTCGGAGTACGCGTATTTTTCAGTCTTACCTTTTTTGATCTTGTAAAGAGGCGGCTGAGCAAGGAAAATGTGACCGTCATCAATGAGCTGTCTCATGTGGCGGAAGAAGAACGTCAGAAGAAGGATTCTGATGTGCGATCCGTCGACGTCGGCATCGGCCATAATGATGATCTTACCGTATCTCAGCTTCGCAATGTCGAAATCTTCACCGATTCCGCATCCGAGTGCCTGAATGATCGGGATAAGCGAAAGGTTAGAGTAAACCTTGTCAAGACGGGACTTTTCAACGTTCAGAACCTTACCGCGAAGGGGAAGGATCGCCTGATACTTTGAGTCACGTCCACTCTTTGCGGATCCACCCGCAGAGTCACCCTCTACGAGATAGAGCTCGGTGAACTCTACTCTCTTGTCCTGGCAGTCAGCGAGCTTACCGGGGAGAGTCGAGCCTTCAAGAACAGACTTACGTCTTGTAAGCTCTCTTGCTTTTCTTGCAGCCTCTCTCGCTCTCTGAGCCGCGAGGGATTTTTCAACTATCGCTTTAGCGACAGAGGGATTTTCTTCGTAATATTCCGAGAGCTTTTCTGTTACGATGTTGTCGACGATTCCGCGGACCTCGGAGTTACCGAGCTTTGCTTTTGTCTGGCTCTCGAACTGAGCATCGGGGAGCTTTACCGAAACGACAGCGCAAAGACCTTCTCTTGCGTCCTCACCGGAGAGATTCTTGTCGGAATCCTTCAGCGCGCCGCATTTTCTCGCGTAGTTGTTGAGAACCTTTGTGATAGCACTCTTGAATCCTGTATCGTGAGTACCGCCGTCGATAGTTGACATATTATTTGCAAATGTAACGATAGTTTCGTTGTAGCTGTCGTTGTACTGCATTGCAACCTCGGCGGTGATGTCGCCCTTTTCAGCCTTCATATAGATGACCTCGGGGTGAACGACCTCAACGTGCTTAGCCTTGTTGAGATGCTTAACGAACTCTCTGATACCGCCGTCATACTTGAGGTCATATTCGAGATACTTTCCGCGGCAGCTTACCTCGCCTGCTTCGTCCTCGAATTTTACCTCGTTATCCTCGATGTTTTCTTCAGATCCTGCAGTATTTTCAGCGTTTTCCTGCTCTTCTGCTTCTTCAGCTGCAGCTTCGAGTAGGCGGGAGATATCGCTGTCCTCGTGAGAGATATTGAAGAGTTCTTTTTCTTCCTCAATCTCCTGTCTTTCATCTCTGATTATGATTCTGATACCTGCGTTGAGGAATGCCTGTTCTCTGAGTCTTGTGAGAAGAATCTGCAGATCGAATTCTGTTGTATCGGTGAAAATCTCAGGGTCGGGCTTGAAGCGAACGAAAAGACCGTGGTCATCTGTATCACCTTCGCACTTGAAGGGGCGCGCGATAGAACCTCTTTCGAATCGCATTGTGTATCTCTTACCGTCGTAGGCATTGTCGACCTCGAGCCACTCGGAGAGTGCGTTTACGACAGATGCGCCGACGCCGTGAAGACCGCCGGAGATCTTATATCCCTGGCCGCCGAATTTACCGCCTGCATGGAGCACGGAGAATACGACTTCAAGGGTAGGAATTCCCATCTGGTGATGGATATTTGAAGGTACGCCGTGGCCGTTATCCTTGACGGATACAGATCCGTCGGGATAGAGGACGACTGTGATCTCATCGCATCGGCCTGCCATAGCTTCGTCGATGGAGTTATCGACGATCTCATACACGAGGTGATGCAGACCTCTCTGCGATGTTGTTCCGATATACATACCGGGGCGTTTACGGACTGCTTCGAGTCCTTCGAGAACCTGTATTTGGCTCTCGTCGTAGACTTGCTGGTTTGTGTTATCCATTGTGTTCTCTCTTTGTTTATTTTCTCTCTTTAGTTTTCTTATCAAATTTAGTTTATTTTTTATTTATTGTTTTTTTATAGAAGGAATTTGCGGGGGCAAATTCCTGATTAATTCTTTATTGCTCCTGCGCGGCGGGCGCACAAAGACCCTCACGCCGGGTCTTTGTGAATTCAGGCGCTTAAGGAGGGGAGTCGTGCAATTCACTGATGGTGAATAACACTCCGATCCCCCCTTAAGTATCCCCCCTAAATTACAGCAATACTGTAATCGAGACGCGGCTAACATCTGCCGCGTCGATGAGGTATAACTATATGTTCGTACCCATAGGTAGGTTTCTTAAGGGAGGATGCGGCTTTAAATCTGCACTTTTTTGTGGAAATATTCCGCGTGGAATATTTCGGAACTGCGTTAGTTGTTTTTATTCTACCGCTTACTATATACGCTGTTCGGCCTTCCCTTAAGCGGCTGGATTCATAAGGACCTGCCGCCAAGGTCCTTATGCGCCGTCCGCCCACTCACCTTCGGTGAGTAAGGACAAAGAAAATCCAATTGCAATTTGCATCCGGCAAATTGCTTCCCTAAATCCTAACAATTAATTCAAATCGGAATTTGATGCACTTACAAAAGTGCAAAAATACCTCAGCGATTCTTGATCGCCGCCGTGGAGATGTGCGAGAATATCACACCACCGTCTGTCAGAACAAACGACCGCGGAAGATCGCTGTCAGCCGAGGACGTCTTACCTTCCTTCTCGCATTTTTTTAAAAATTCTACCGTGGTGTCAGACATAACACGACCGTCCATGTCAAAACACCCGATGATCTCACGCTCTCTTACAGCGCGGGCACCGCCAATGTGAATGTACATCCCGACACCCTTACTTGTTCATGCGCACAGGCGCAATAAGATACATAAACATATTCATCTTCTCGTCGATCTCAACATCACGCTTCACATCAAGAGCTCGTGCGCCGAATACATCTTCGTTAGGAGAAGCATCAACGTAATTTGTTCCGCCGGAGGGCTCGATCGTGATCATCATAAGAGGAGAGTTCAGTCTGATCCTCAGCCTGTCACATTCGCTCGGGCATGCGCGGAACGCCTCAAGAAGATATTTGCAGTTGAAACCGATCGTTACATCAGCACCGTCGATCGCTGCGGGAACTCTTTCGTAAACAGAGCCGCCGGAGGAAACCGATGACATCGTGATGTATCCGTCAGCTACCTCAAGCTTGACGTGTGATCGACCGCTTCCGCCGAGCTTGTCTTCAGTTACGATAGACGCACGCTCAAGCGCACCGAGGATCTCATCTCTTGAAACAAAAACTTCAGTCATATATGTTACGGGAATGAGCTTTTCATAATTGATGTATTCCGTATCGAGCATACGGGTGAAGAAATAAATGTTGTCGATCTTGAAAATGATGTGCTTTCGTCCGATTATCATTGTAAGCTCATCTTCAGTGTCGCGGAGCATTTTTGTCAGCTCATTGAGATATTTTCCGGGAATAACGATCTCAGCCTCAGGCAGATCTTCCCCGTCAAGCTTGCATTTTGAAGCGGAAAGTCTGCTTCCGTCAGATGCAACCATAGTCATCTCGCCGCCCTTTATCTTCAGAAGAGCGCCGTTGAATGCAGCTCTCTGATCGTTCTGTGCAACTGAGAAAACTGTCTCAGCGATGAGATCGCGGATCTTGAACTGCGGGATCTGATAGATACGTTCTCCAATAAACATAGGCATTGTCGGGAAATTGTCGCCGGGGTTTGCGCTGATCTCGAACTGGGAGAATCCGCCGGAGATCTTCGCGTGACCTTTGTCGTCGATCTCGATCGTTACCTCTCCGTCGGGGAGAGCGCGGACGATCTGAAGTACCTTGACGGTGTTGATTACGAACATACCTTTTTCGTATACCTTGCACTCAACACTTGAACGGAGACCTTTTTCGAGGTCGAAGGCGGAGATACGGCAGAGATCATCGCGATCGGTGTCGTAATCGCCGTACTTGGGATCGGGCGGACACTCAAAGAGGAGACCGTCGACGGCGGTAAGAGTGTTTTTGGTCTGGGAAATTCCTGCGGCGGGGATAAGTGCAGCGAGGAGCTTCTGTTTGTCGAACGTAGCTTTCATATTTTAATATACCTTTCGTATAAATTGAATCTTAGTTAAAATCCGTAAATATTTTTTCTGATTTTATCCGACGCAAAAAAGAAATAAAATATAATAAATAATTAATTAGCAGCAGTAGAAGCAGTAGGGGCTGTGGGAACTGTTGAAAACCCCGCTTCCGTGTGAGTGTTTTATCAGGATCAGGTTTTTTCCGAAATTTGTCTACATTACTATATACCGAAGAAAAGAGGTATATTCCGATTGGGTATTTATGGAAAACAAATGTTTTTGCTAAGTATTTGAAAAGCTGAGTGATATCATTTGAAATCCGTTTGAAAAGCTGTTGAAAAATAGCACAAGCTGTTATAAAATGAGGTCGATTTGGACAATATTTCGGGTAAATTAAGTTTAATATCGTACACAGTGCAATTTTTTACACTTAATTATGAATGAAACGGAGTTTTTTGTCAAATTATCAACATGCGTGAATGGGGTAGTTTTCCTGTGGATAACCTTATTTTCGGGGAATTTTTCCAAAGGGCGAAAATTTGATCTATGTTGAAAACATAATTGTTAAGCCGATTTAATATTTGAATTTCTCCGAAACTTTTGAGTTTTGAAAAGAGTTTTCAAAAGGCGGAATTTGAATGAAAATTCTGCTGAATGTTTAAAAAACATCGAAAACAGGTATATTTTCGGGGAAAATCAAGGAAAAAAGGTAGAATAATTATAAGTAATCAAAAGCCTGTGGAATAGTCTTGTGGAAAACTATCGGATTTTTCTGCGACTTTTCAACAACCTGTGGAAAACTTTGTGGAAAAACTTTTGTTTTTTCGCGCTCGCTGTGGCTTGTCTGTTGATAAGTTTGTGGATTTGTTGTGGTTAATTTTATGTTGTGCAGTTTGACTTTATTTTTTCTTTTTTTGGGGTACAATTTTGCTTCAGCAAAATTGTATTAGTTCTTTATGTCCTTACTCACCGAAGATGAGTGGGCGGACGGCGCAACAAATTTCATATCGCCGAGAGCGATAGATTCTTTTTCCACTGCGCGTGGGGCGCACAAGGACCCGAGCGGCAGGTCCTTGTGAATCCAGCCGCTTAAGGATGGGAGTCGTGCAATTCACCGATGGTGAATAACACTCCGATCCCCCCTTAAGAATCCCCCCTAAATTACAGCAATACTGTAATCGAGACGCGGCTAACAGCTGCCGCGTCGATGAGATTGGGCTAAAGATTTGTACCCTTAGGTAGGATTCTTAAGGGAGGATGCGGCTTCGCCGCCTTCCCTTAAGAGCCGGTATTCACAAAGGTGTGGCTCGAACACCTTTGTGCGCCCTCCGCGCGGGAGCATACAATTCATATCGGAATTTGCTCAAAGCAAATTCCTTCAAAAAATCCTAACGATTTCAGCAAAATCAAAATTTCCTGCACTTTCCAAAAGTGCACCCATCGTCAGCTTCGCTTGATCTCCTTGAGGATCTCGCCGACAGTTGCCTCAAGAACGGGGTCAGATTGCATCTCCGACTCGATCATACCAATGTTCGAGTGAACAGTCGAGTGGTCTCTGTTGAATACCGCACCGATCTGCGGGAAGGAGATCTGCGTAACTTCTCTTGTAACGTACATCGCAACGTTTCTTGCCGTCTTGATCTCTTTCTTTCTTGACGTTCCGAGAATTTCCATTCCCGATACGTTGAAGTGACGCGCCGTGCTCGCAACGATCCTCGTGATCGTGTCAGTCACAGGCTCGGAGTCTCTGAGATATTCCGGAACTGTCTGAATTACCATCTCCATGTTCACGGGATGTCCCGTGAGGAGATTCGCCATCGACAGCTTTTTGATAACACCTTCGAGCTGTCTGATGTTTTCCTGAAGATTTTTCGCAAGAAAATCCACAACATCTGTCGGAACGTCAATGTTGTTCTGCGAGATCTTCTTTCTGAGGATCGCAAGTCTCAGCTCGTAATCCGGCGGCTTGATGTCCGCAAGAAGCCCCGCCTCGAATCGGCTTCTGATCCTCTCTTCAAGAGAAATGAGCTCCTTCGGCGGTCTGTCGGAGGTAATGATGATCTGTTTTTTATCTTCATAAAGAGCGTCGAACGTGTGGAAAAACTCGGTCTGAGTAGCTTCTTTGCCCGCGATAAACTGAATATCGTCGATGAGCAGCATGTCCGCGCTGCGATATTTCTGTCTGAACTGCTGATTTTTGCCCTTCTGGATCGCCTCAACGAGCTGGTTGAGGAATTCTTCACCCTTGACATAAATTACCTTCATGTCGGGATTTCTCGCGAGAGCCTGGTTAGCGATCGCGTACATAAGGTGCGTTTTGCCGAGTCCGGGAGGTCCCCAGATGAAGAGGGGGTTGATCTTCATACCGATGTTGTCAGCGACATTGCGCGCTGCGGCATGAGCAAATCTGTTGGAGTCACCTACGATGAAGTTGTCGAAGGTGTAGTCTTCATTGTATGTAAGACGGCGGTCGCCTCTTGAGTCGCGGGTGTCGTTTACGGGAGATTCATCGTCGTCATCGTCGGAGATGATACCGCCCGAGTAGATATCGGAGATATCGTCAGCGGTTTTGATGTTTGATATGTTGGGAGCTTTCGGCTGAGACCAATCTTTAGACTGAGATTTTTTAGCTTCCTCAGCGGCTTGCTGAGCCTGTTTTTCGCGGTACATTTTGAGTGGGGAGACGGTAGTTCCGTCATCGGGAACCTCGGGTGCGAGAGATTTGTCAACGCCGATTGAGACCTCGGGGGAATATCCGAGAACATCGGTGAGGCAATCTTCAACGAAGTCGAGGTACTGTTTTTCGATCACACCGCGCTTGAATTCGTTTTCGCAAACGAAAACTGCTCTTTCCGCGTCGAGAAATCGCAGCTGCATTCGACCGAACCAAAGGTTAAAGGACTGTTCGGTATATTTATATGTTTCGCGCATTCTTTCCTCGGTCATTTGCCAGATAACAGAGAGATCTGCGGCGTTCTGATTATCCATTATTCCTCCGATTTTTTAATTTTATTTACATTAATATTATATACTGTATTATTATATCACAAATTTGCTTATATGTCAATATAGAGTGGTTTTTATTTAGATTTTTGGACGTTTATTTTAAGTTTTCTTTTATTTTTTGCAATTTTTATTAGGGTACAATTTTGCTGGAGCAAAATTGGATTAAATTTATGTGTCCTACGCGGACGGCGCACAAGGACTCTCGTGCCGAGTCCTTGTGAATCCAGGCACTTAAGGATGGGAGTCGTGCAATTCACCGATGGTGAACAGCACTCCGATCCCCCCTTAAGTATCCCCCCTAAGTCCACGGACATAACATAAACGAGACGCGGCCAACAACTGCCGCGTCGATGAGGTTGAACTATAAGTTTACACCCGTAGGGGTGAATTCTCAAAGAGGGGATGTGGCTCCGCCACCCCCTCGTTGAGCGCCTGAATTCATAAAGACCCGGCGCGAGGGTCTTTATGTGCCGTCCGCACAGGACATAAAGAAAAATCTATTGATTTAAGAAATCGAAACTTGATACGCCCGCCGCGTAGGACATAAAGAAAAAATACAATTTGCTTAAGGCAAATTGCTTCAAAAATAATCTAACAATTAAAACAAATCGTAATTTTATTAGCCTCACGCAGTGCGAAAAAATCCCTGTCACTACCGACGATACAAAAACCGAAAAAACAAAGATTTTAAAGATTTAAAAAGAAAATCCCCAAAACCTCTTGACAAATAACATTATTATGTTATATAATTACTGTTGTCTATCTGTGCGAATAACCCACGCACGCCGAAAAATAATTAAATTTAATTAGATTCACATAGAAGGAGGTAGAATATGCTTAGAACATATCAGCCTAAAAAAAGACAGAGAAGCAAGGAACACGGATTCAGAAAGAGAATGTCCACTGCTAACGGCAGAAAGGTGCTCAAGGCAAGACGCGCTAAGGGCCGCGCAAGACTTACTCACTGATTTTGTATATCGTGCAGAAAAGTTCAATGTATGAATGATAGCCTCCGTATTCAGAACGATTTCGGAGGTTATACTTTTATTACCTGAAAAGGAATGAAATGAAATTCTACGCAATTCGGGAAAATCATCTCTATAAAAAGGCCTACAGAGGCGGATCAAGGAAATCAACAAAGACCTTGTCAGTCTATGTGCTCCGTGACCGCGCAGCAGGACTTCTGAGAAAACAAAATCCCACACATCAAACGATCAACCGTATCGGTATTTCAGCCTCAAAGAAAGTCGGAGGCGCTGTGCAGAGAAATCGCGCTAAACGCGTGATAAGAGAAGCCTATCGCAAAATAGACAAAGAATTCGGCGTGAAAAAAGGATATCTCATCGTTCTCGTTCCGAGACCGGAATGTACAGTATGTAAAATGCAGGATGTTTTAAGAGACCTGACATATGCCCTCGGTGCGATCGATATGCTCTCAAGTAACCCCGATAAAACGGAGTGCGAAAATGAGCAAAATTAAATATTTTATCAAAAAGGCTCACGGCGCGCTTTGCGAGATCATCCTTGTTCCCGTCAAGCTGTATCGGAAGTATTTTTCTTCCCTAAAGCCGCAGCCAACCTGCAGATTCCGACCAACCTGTTCCGCTTACGCTATCGACGCAGTTCGTGAATGGGGAATAATCGTCGGAGTTTTTCTCGCGCTTATCCGAGTTGTAAGATGCAATCCTTTCTCAGAAGGGGGAGACGATCCCGTTCCGACGAAAAAAGATGTTCTTCTTCGGATAAAAAATAAGATCGGGAGACAATAATTATCCCGAAACCAAACAATATCTCATAGGAGAGAAAAAATTTTGGAAAGTATTTTTGATATTTTGTATATCCCGATGGGATATATACTCAGACTCGCTTATTCTCTTACGAATAACTATCTGTTCTCCATCTTCCTCTTCACTTTTGTGATGGAGATCCTTCTCACTCCTCTTGCAATCAAGCAGCAGAAGAACCAGATCAAGCAGGCTATGCTTTCTCCTAAGGTTATGGCTATCAGAAAGAAGTATGCAGGCCGCAACGATCAGGCTACTCAGCAGAAGATGCAGATGGAAATTACAGAAATGTATCAGAGAGAAAAGTTTAATCCCGCAGGCGGATGCGGAACTCTTCTTATCCAGTTTCCTATCATTATCTGCCTCTATAACGTCGTAACACAGCCTCTGCGCTATATATGCAACGTTCCCAAGGCGGAGATCACTGCACTGCAGAATTTCCTTACAGAAGCGGGAGAGACCTTCTCAAACTACAATCCTCAGATCCAGATCATCAACAAGATCAGAGAAAACGTATCCGATTATTATGCGGTAGCACCGTCTCTTGAGAATGCTGTGCTTCCCGTATTCAAGGTAGGACCGTTCGATCTTTCACAGACACCTGAGATCAGCTTCTCACCTTTCAACTGGCTGATGCTTATTCCCGTTGTTACTTTTGCAGTAATGATCATTTCTCAGAAGATCATGCAGAAGTTCACATATCAGTCACCCGAATCAGCTGATGCGCAGAACAATATGTCTATGAAGATCATGACATGGACAATGCCCCTTCTTTCTGTTTATATTGAATTCCAGATGGCAGCAGCTATCGGTGTATACTGGATCTTCAGAAACATTATCCAGGTAATTCAGAAGATCATCATAGCCAAGCTTTATCCTGTACCGAGATTCACGGAAGAGGATTACAAGAAGGCTGAAGAAGAGCTTAATATGAGCGGAAAAAAGAAGAAGAAAGCCGCAAAAGCGGACGGTGAAAAGAAGTACGTCAGAAGCCTGCATCACATAGATGATGAAGAATGGCTCGCGCGTCACCCCGAGCCCACAGAAGAAGAAGTCGATGAGAGTGAGATCGGCGAAACAACTGAGGCCAAAGGCAAGGACGGACATAACCCGCTTCCGATCAAGAACGACGAAAAAGATTCCTATAAACAAAAGTAATTTTGTCACAGTAAAGTTTGGGCCAAGCCTTTTCAAAGGCTTGCAGGGGTCTCGGGGACAGAGTCCCCAAGCCGATCTCCGCAGAGATCGGAAATCCCGGGACGTCAAAAAAGTTCCTTTTTGGTACTTTTTCCTCGCTAAAGGAAAAAGTACATAACAAGAAATCTTGTCTGATCAAAACTTTATAGGAAAATCTATATACGTTGTTTCGCAGCCCGCGCGGCTGCGACGCAGGGTTCCCCCTGAGAACCCACCAAAGAACCTTTTGAGGAAAGGTTCTTTGGAATCTCCAAACCTTTTTATATGAGTTCAACAGAACCTCGACCAAAAACTTTAGGCTGCAAAGTGCACCTTAAATCTAAACAAAGGCTAAGAAATTTATGAGTGAAACATATTTAGTAAGTGCAAAGACCGTCGAAGAGGCGATCGCTATCGCTAACCGTGAATATGCCGACGAAACTCATGAGGTCTCCTACGAGATCATTGATATGCCTAAAAAAGGCTTCCTCGGTATCGGCTCACGTGATGCAAAAATTAAAATTACAGTAACAAAAATCGAGTCCGCTGACCTCGGTTCCATCGTAAATGAACTCCGCGGTATGAAATCTATCACCAGCCGCGGCGACGACGATAACAAAAAGCAGAATCAGCAGAAAAATCAGCAAAAACAGAAACCCCAGCAGAATAACCAGAACAATCAGAAAAAAGATCAGCAAAAGCCTGCCGAAAATCAGCAGAAACCAAAAAAAGATCAGCCTAAGCAGAATAATAAGCCTGCCGAAAACAAACAGGCAAGCACTCCTGCAGAAAAAACTGCAGAAAAGCCGCTTGATAAGCCGGCTGCTAAGCCTGAGACAACATCAGATGCAAAATTCGGTGACGCGAATGCTGAATACAAAACCAGCCTTCACAATGACGTAAAAACAGGTAAGCGCAAAAATCAGATCCCCAAAAATTATAATCCTCAGACAACATCTGACGAGAATCAGAACGAGGCTGTAACAGTTTCCGCTCCCGTAGGACTCTCCGATTTCGTTTCAGAGAACAAATCCTTCGGAGCTTCTGACGACGGTATCAGCTACACAAGAATGAGCAACGACGTCAGAAAAAAGAAATCTGCTCCCCAGCAGGCTTCTCAGACCCCTGCTCAGCCCGCCGAAAAGCCCGCTCAGACGGAAACAGCTTCTCCCGCACAGGACGGCGAAAAAACATCTTCCTCAAAGAAGCGCCGCAACAGACGTCACAACAAGAACAAATCTCAGAAGCTCCCGACTCCTCTCACAAAGGAAGAGATCGTAGAAATGCTCAAAAAGTACGATTTTGCCGAAACTGATGAGGATGCGGCTCGCCTTGACGCACTTCTCGAGAGTGAAAGCGACGAGATCCCCGAAGATATCCGCGAAAAGCTCAAACTTATCGAGGAAAAGAAAGCGGTAGATGCAAAGGCGGCATCTCAGCCGAAGCCCGAAAAGAAGAGAGAAGCCGTTTCCGAAGAAGAAATGGTATTTGCTCTCGAATTTGCGAATACACTTCTCGCAAATATGGGTCTTGAAGCAAAGGCAGTCCGTGGTGAGCCCGAAGAAGGTGAAGAATACATCACCAAGGAAGGCGCTGAGGTTTATCCGAAGATCAACATTGTCGGAGACGACACAGGAATTCTCATCGGTCACCACGGCGAGACACTCGATTCGATCCAGTATCTTGTAAATCTTTCCGCGATCCGCCGCACAAAACAGAAGGACGGCGATTATGTAAAGATCGTTGTAGATATTGAAAATTACCGCGAAAAGAGAGAGGATACTCTCCGTGCTCTCGCAAGAAGAATGGCAGCTCGCGCAGTGAAGTACAAGAGAAACGTATATCTCGAGCCTATGAACGCTTATGAGAGACGTATTATCCACAGTGAGCTTCAGAGCTTTGACGGAGTATCGACACATTCTGTCGGTGCTGACCGCGACCGTAAGATCATAATCACCTATGAAGGTGCTGACAGACAGCCCGATCATCCGAGAAAGAAGAAATCTTCATCCGAAAAGTCGTCTTCCGAGAAGTCGTCTTCTGAGAAGACTGCTTCTCATGGACACAAGGAGCATCGCGCAAAGAAGATTCAGAAGATGCCTATTGAGGCGCTTCCCGAGCTTCTTGAATCCCGCGAATCTCACGATGATTCTGAATCTGCTGATACCGAGATTTGATCAGCATTTGATCTTTCATTAAAAAATGCAAAGGGGGAGATTTCGATGAAGAAGTCTTCTCCTTTTGTGTTTTTTGCACTTTTGGAAAGTGCAGAAAATTCCGATTTGCTTTAATTGTTAGGATTTAGGGAAGCAATTTGCCGGATGCAAATTGCAATTGGATTGTATGCTCCTGCGCGGCGGGCGTATCATTTTTAATATCGCTGAAAGCGATAGATTCTTTTTCACTGCGCGTGGGGCGCACAAGAGGCGGAATCCGCCGCCTCTTGTGAATCACCCGGACTTAAGGAGGGGAGTCGTGCAATTCACCGGTGGTGAATAACACTCCGATCCCCCCTTAAGAATCCCCCCTAAATTACAGCAATATTGTAATCGAGACGCGGCCAACAACTGCCGCGTCGATGAGGTTTCACTTGAAATTTGCACCAATAGGTAGGATTCTTAAGGGAGGATGCGGCTTTGCCGCCTTCCCTTAAGTGCCTGGATTCACAAGGACTCGGCACGAGAGTCCTTGTGTGCCGTCCGCATAGGACACATAAATTTAATCCAATTTTGCTTCAGCAAAATTGTTCAATAAGAATACAATAAAAACTAAATTTGATAAGAAAACTAAAGAGAGAAAATAAACAAAGAGAGTAAAAACATGAACCCACTCCACACTACTATATCCGCGATATCAACACCGCGAGGCAAAGGCGGTATCGCAACGATCCGTGTCTCAGGTCCCGATGCGCTGAAGATCGCTGAGCGAATGTTTACCCCAAAATCAAATAAACCGCTTACCGAGTACGCGCCACGCTCCGCTGTGTTTGGCTCGATCCTCGACTCTGACGGAAATATCTGCGACGAGGGTATCTGCGTTACATTTGCCGCTCCGTCATCATTTACAGGCGAGAATATGGCGGAGATATCCTGCCACGGCGGACTCGCCGTCACAGAAGCGGTTTATCTCTCAACCCTCGCACACGGTGCATCGTCCGCAGGTCCGGGTGAGTTCACAAGACGCGCCTTCATCAACGGAAAGCTCTCTCTCACCGAAGCGGAAGCGGTCGGTCAGCTTATCGACGCCGATACAAAAGAGAGAATGATCCTCTCGGGCGGCGCGGTCAGAGGAAATGTCAGCCGGAAGATCAAAGAATTGTGCGACGGTATGCTCGACACAATGACCGCGCTTTATGCCGCGATCGACTATCCAGAAGAGGATGTCGGGGATGAGGGCGAGCGTCAGATTGCCGACACGATTCGCCGCACACGCGACGGAGTGAAGAAGCTCCTTGATACGTACAAAACGGGACGTGCGATCTCAGGCGGCGTAAAATGCGCGATCTGCGGACGTCCGAACGTCGGAAAATCGTCGATATTCAACCTGATCGTCGGGGACGAATCTGCAATCGTGACGTCAATTGCGGGAACGACGCGTGATATTCTCAGAGAAACGGTTTCGTTTGGCGGGATCACGCTTCGCCTGTCAGATACGGCGGGGATCCGCGAGTCTGACGATACGGTTGAAAAAATGGGAATCGACCGCGCGGAGAGCGAGGTCTCGTCCGCTGAGCTCGTCATTGCGGTTTTCGACGGAAGCGAGAGCCTCACCGACGAGGACTGTCGGATAATCTCACTTCTTAAAGCTAATGGCGGAAACAGCTCAAGGATCGCGGTGATAAACAAATCTGACAAGGGATTTGCTCTCACGTCTGACGAGGAGAGCGAGATCGCATCTGCGGCAGACAAGGTGATAAAGCTATCCGCGAATTCTGGCGAGATCGCACAGCTGTCGTCTGCTGTGGCGGAAATTTACGGAAGTGACAGCGTAAATCTCGCGGGGGACGCGATCATTTGGGATGCGCGTCAGCGAGAGATACTGTCGCACGCGCTGATCTCTCTTGAAGCGGCGCTTGGCGGAATCGAGTACGGTGATCCGATAGATTGTGTATGCACGTCTGCTGAAGAAGCGCTTGCTGCGCTCAGCGAGACTGACGGACGCGGGATCGAAGAGGTAATAGTTGATGAAATTTTCCGACGCTTCTGCGTAGGAAAGTGACCGCTGCGTGTTTTATTGCACTTTTGGAAAGTGTATCAAATTTCGATTTCTTAAATCAATAGATTTTTCT
>SVUC01000035.1 GCA_015063455.1 Oscillospiraceae bacterium | reverse complement strand
ACGGTGCGTTTGAGGTTGCGCGCCTGTACATAACGTACAGATATACCAGAACTCTCGTTCGTCAATCGAATACTACTGACGACAAGATCCTCACACTTATTGAGTGCAACAACGAGGAAGCAAAGCAGGAAAACTCCAACAAGAATCCCGTTATCAACTCTACTCAGAGAGACTATATGGCGGGTGAAGTATCACGCGATATCACAAACCGTATTCTTCTTCCCAAGGATATCGTTGATGCTCACAACGAAGGAATAATCCATTTCCACGATTCCGACTATTTTGCTCAGCATATGCACAACTGCGATCTTGTAAACCTTGAAGATATGCTTCAGAACGGTACGGTTATTACAGGAACGATGATCGAGCGTCCACACAGCTTCTCAACAGCCTGCAATATTGCGACACAGATAATAGCGCAGGTGGCATCGAATCAGTACGGCGGACAGTCGATATCTCTTACACATCTTGCACCGTTTGTTCAGGTCAGCCGCGAAAAGATCCGCCGCGATGTTGAGGCGGAGAACGAGCTCATCGGTCGCGATCTTTCAGAGGAAGAGATATCCGGACTTGTTGAAAGACGTCTTCGCGAAGAGGTCAGACGAGGCGTTCAGACTATTCAGTATCAAGTCGTAACTCTTCTCACAACGAACGGTCAGGCACCGTTTGTTACAGTATTTATGTACCTCGGTGAAGCGGGGAACGAGCAGGAGAAAAATGACCTTGCAATTATCATCGAAGAGGTTCTTCTTCAGAGATATCAGGGCGTTAAGAACGAATCTGGTGTATGGGTAACCCCCGCATTCCCGAAGCTTATATACGTTCTTGAAGAGGATAACATTACAGAGGATTCTAAATACTGGTACCTCACAAAGCTTGCGGCTAAGTGTACCGCAAAGAGAATGGTTCCCGACTATATCTCAGAGAAGAAAATGCTTGAGCTTAAGGTCGACAAAAACGGCGAGGGACACTGCTATACCTGTATGGGATGCCGCAGCTTCCTCACTCCATATGTTGATCCCGAAACAAATAAGCCTAAGTATTACGGAAGATTTAATCAGGGAGTTGTTACGATCAACCTTCCCGATATCGCGCTGTCATCGGGCGGAAACCGCGAAAAATTCTGGAAAGTATTTGACGAAAGACTTGAGCTTTGCCACCGCGCACTTATGTGCCGTCACAACAGACTGAAGGGTACACTTTCCGATGCAGCACCGATCCTTTGGCAGTACGGCGCATGTGCGAGACTTGAAAAGGGAGAGAAGATCGACAAACTCCTCTACGGCGGATATTCGACGATATCACTCGGTTACGCAGGTCTTTATGAGTGCGTAAAATATATGACAGGCAAGAGTCACACAGATCCCGAAGCAACACCGTTTGCACTTGAAATTATGGATTACCTCAACGCAGCGTGCAGGAAATGGAAGGCTGAGCATAACATCGACTTCAGCCTCTACGGAACTCCTCTTGAATCCACAACATATAAGTTTGCAAAGTGCCTGCAGAAGAGATTTGGCGTTGTCCCCGGTGTTACTGACAAGAGCTATATAACAAACAGCTATCACGTTCACGTTACGGAGGAGATCAACGCATTCGACAAGCTTAAGTTCGAAGCACAGTTCCAGCATCTCTCGCCCGGCGGCGCAATCAGCTATGTAGAAGTACCGAATATGCAGCAGAATCTTGACGCAGTTCTTGAAGTGATGAAGTTTATCTACGACAACATCATTTACGCAGAGCTCAACACAAAGAGCGACTACTGCCAGGTCTGCGGATTTGACGGAGAAATACAGATAATCGAAGAGGACGGCAAGCTTGTATGGGAATGCCCGAGCTGCAAGAATCGAGATCAGGATAAGATGAATGTTGCTCGCCGCACCTGCGGTTATATCGGAACACAGTATTGGAATCAGGGCAGAACACAGGAAATCAAAGAAAGAGTGCTGCATCTGTAATCAGAATAAATCGCGGGGAAAGCTGAAATTAGCCTTCCCCGTAAGGTTTTGAATGGAGAATTTATGTATTACGGCGAGATAAAAAATTGTGATATAGCGAACGGCCCCGGAGTCAGAGTTTCTCTGTTCGTGTCGGGATGTACAAATCACTGCGAGAATTGTTTTCAGCCTCAGACGTGGGATTTTCACTTCGGGAAGGAGTTTACCGCTGAGACGGAAGAGTACATTATAGAGCTTCTGAAGCCTGCGTATATAAAAGGTATTACAATCCTCGGAGGGGAGCCGTTTGAGCCACAGAATCAACACGCACTTCTTCCGTTTGTGAAAAAGGTGCGTGAGACTTATCCAACAAAAACGGTATGGTTTTTCTCGGGCTTCACTTATGAGGAGCTTACGAGCGATGGAACACATCCTCGGTGCGAGGTCACAGATGAGCTTCTCGCGCTCGGAGATGTACTTGTTGACGGACGTTATGTGGAGAAGCTCAGAAACATTTCTCTGCGATTCAGAGGTTCTGAGAATCAAAGACTTATTGATCTCAAAAAGACGCGGGAGTGCGGAGAGATCACTTTGTGGGATGAATAAAAAATAAGGCAGGATACCAAACGATATCCTGCCGATTTTTTATTGTTTTATGCCTTCTTCTTTGTGATTGCTTTGATAACGAAGAGTGTGAGGATCATAAGAACAATCGCGATAAGAAGTGCGATGAGCCAATTCTGAATGAACGCCGCGATTATGTAAGATACAAATGATACAGCGGCAACTGTTACTGCATAAGGAAGCTGAGTTGATACGTGGTTGATGTGGTCGCATCTTGCACCTGCTGACGACATAATAGTCGTATCTGAGATAGGAGAGCAGTGGTCACCGCAAACCGCACCTGCGAGACATGCTGATACACCGATATAGAGCATCTGGCTTTCGGGGAAAATGCTTATAACTATCGGAATAAGAATACCGAATGTACCCCATGATGTTCCTGTTGAGAATGCGATAAAGCACGCTACAAGGAAGATAATAGCGGGAAGGAAGTTCTGAAGCGCACCTGCGTCTGCCATGAAGCTCTTGACAAAGGCGTCGGAACCGAGAGAAACGGTCATATTCTTGAGGGCACCTGCCATTGTGAGAATGATGATTGCGGGAACCATTGCCTTAAATCCTTCGGGGATACATTCCATTGCCGCTTTGAACGTGATAACTCTGCGGCAAAGAAGATATACGATAGCAACAACGAGTGCGAGAATACCACCGAGAGGAAGGCCTACTGTTACATCAGTATTCGCAAATGCGTCAACGAAGCTTGCTCCTGAGAAAAATTCTCCCATGTAAATAAGAGCGAAAACAACTACGATAATGAGAGTGATAATGGGGATGATGAGATCGAATACTCTGACTTTATCATTTTCTGCAATCTTATTTTCTGCTGCGTGTTCTGTGCCGGATGTGAAGAGATCGCCTTTTTCGATTGCGTTCTTTTCGTGTACAGCCATCGGACCGTAATCAAACTTCATGATAGCGAGAGCGACAACAAACACGAGTGTCAGGAGAGAATAGAAATTGTAGGGGATAGCCTTGATGAAGAGATCGAATCCGTCGTAGCCTGTACCTTCAACGTAGAGGGAAACAGCGGCTGCCCAAGAGGAAATCGGAGCAATCATACAGATCGGAGCTGCTGTTGCGTCGATAATGAAGGAGAGCTTAGCGCGGGAGATCTTATTTGCGTCGGTTACGGGCTGCATAACACTGCCGACTGTGAGACAGTTGAAGTAGTCGTCAATGAAGATGAGTACACCGAGGGCGAATGTAGCAAGAGCAGCACCTGTGCGTGATTTAATATTTTTGCTTGCCCATTTACCGAATGCGGCAGATGCACCTGTACGGTTGAGAAGTGCAACAAGAACGCCGAGAAGTACAAGGAAAATGAATATACCTGCGCTTCCCGATACGGATGCAACGAAACCGTCATTTGTGACAGCTTCAAGTGTACCGCTCAGAGAGAAATTCGTTGCGAGGAGTCCACCTGCGAGGATACCAATGAAGAGGGAAGAATAAACTTCTTTGGTGATCAGCGCGAGGATTATAGCGATAAGCGGAGGAAGAAGTGACATCCATGTTGCGTATGCAAATGAACCTGCTTCTTCTGCTTCTTCAACAGCACCGATAGTTTCAACTGCTGCTTCAGCATCTGCCGAGAGAACTTCGTCGGCACCAACGCCAATTCCCATTGTGAGAAGGAGGGTGAGAAGAACTACTGCAAGAGAGAAGATAGTGCGGCTGCCGGGAATGGAAAAGAATCTTTTTCTCATAATGTTAAACCTTTCTTTTAATCAAAAACAGACACCCCCGCAAGTGTGCATTAAGGATGTCTGTCAGATTCAGAATCATTATTGCAGCTCTCCACGGATGTGACAGTCAAAGCCGTATTTCGGATTTGACCGGGCAGGAACGGGAATTCCCCCCTCGGCAGATACGCCTACACCGTTCCAATATCCTTCCCAAAGATTTGACAAAACGGCTTAATCGGATCCGCACCTCTGCTTTTGTATTTTATTCATTAATATAATATCATAAATTCATTGTTAATACAATATTAAATTAACAATTTTATAGGTGAAAAACAGAGAAAATATTCCGTGGATTTTAGTGAATAATGACAAATAAGTAAATATTCAGTTGTAATTAGTTTAATGTGAAGCCTTCGATCATTGTAATTAGTGCCTCACCATCGGTTCCGTTTCCCGCGCTGAGTCTCTTCATGGCGAAAAGGGATTGTGGGAGTCCTCGGATAAGAGTAGACACACCCCAATCGGTAGAGAGGGTGATCTTGATACCCGCCTCGCTCAGTACCGTTTGTACGAGGTCATTGTAATAACCTTGCGGGTACGCGAGGACGTAAACGGTTTCATCGGTGATATCTTCAAGCTGTACGATACTTTGATTGATGTCCGATCTTATTGCGCTGATGTAATCGTCTTCACTCTCGCCGTCAAGCTGTGCCATATGTTCTCTTGCCTGAGTTTTTTCAAGAGATACAGATTGATGCATATCGAATGTGTGACTCTGAATGTCGATCAGCCCAGACTTTACCATTTCGATCGTTTCATTGGGACCAAAATGAGGGAGCATTTCGACACCTGTATCCTTGTACGTGTCACAGCCGAAGGCGGAGCCTATCACAAATATCGTCGAGCACATTCCGTATTTTTCAAGAATCGGATAAGCGTATTCATAGTTACTTGTGTATCCGTCATCGAATGTGATCACGATCGGCTTGGCGGGAAGACTTCCGCTGCAGTTGACGTAAGCGTACAGATCAGAAAAAGAGATCGCTGTGTAGCCGTTGTCTGCGAGAGCTTTGATATGATCCTCGAATACCTCGGGGGTTATTATTCCCGCGCCTTCCTGCGTTTCTGAGATGTGGTGATACATCAGCACAGGCACTTTTTTCGAAATGTCGATGTAAGATGCCGCAGACGCATTAGCATAAGATGCAAAATATTCATTCGCATTCTCTGCCGTGACGTAATACCCAAAATCATCTGGAATGTAAGCTGTTGTGGAAGCCTCAAGTCCGTTTTCTTCAAAAATGATCTCCGCAAATGAGTCGGAATAAGCTGAGTTTTCGCCCATCCTTGCGGCAGCCATATATCCGACAGCGTTTCTGAAATGGGTGCTGTCATAAAAATACCGCGGCTCGAAGCTGACCGATGAATACGAGAAATCCCAGAAATCAGTGACCTCAGCGAGACTGCTGTAAAAGTTTATCACATCGTTTATGTCAAAATATTCGATGTAATCTGCATATACGGGAGCTGTGACAACGGTCAGCTCAACTCCGCTTTCCTCACACAACCGAACGATCCTCTCGACGCTGTCCATACATTCTTTGGTTTTCGGAAGAGAGTAACCGCTGTGCTCGGGGTAATAAAGGAAGACGGGATATGCTGAGTAGTAATCCGCAAGATTTCTGATCGGTTCAGCATCGCGTTTTTTCTTGTCGTATGCACCTGTTTTCTCATCAAATACATCGAACGATTGAGCGAGATATGTGTCGCTTGATTTTGCTTTGATCTTTGCGATTCCGTACGATGGATTGGCAAAAGCAAAGCGGGTGTAGAACGAAACTGTGTCAAAAAATCCTGATCCGTCAACACGCGGAAGCATGGAATGTGTGTATTCGTTAGGTTCATCTCCGAAGAAAATCCCGTTGTCGAGATAGACGTTGAGGACAATATTCTTGACTTCGTAATTTTCGATCACATATTTCGCCATATCCTCGCAGTCGAGCATATCGGCACCGTACATGATCAGATTGTAAAACTTTGCATCAAAAATCTCGTTAAAAGCATCGACGGGGAACGAAGATGTTGACGAGCAGCCGATGATATATGAATCGTATTTTTCGTGATTTTTGTCGAGATACGATATTTTTGCTGTTCTCGGATTGTTTGTTGCGTTATACGACGTCCAGTCAAAAATGGGATCTCCAAATACACCAAACGGATCTGTCAGAATATTGAAGCCCGCGAGCATAACGGCAAATAAAACAACAGTAGAGGCGAACATAATGAGCCATTTTTTAGATGTCATAATTCGCCTCCTTAATATTGTTTGTATATAAATTCAGATGAAATATAGCTTCCGCGCATAATACCAAAAAGAAGGATCGCGAGCATTATTGCGGCAAGCGGCAGCCACTGAACAAATGCGTTTTTCTTTGAAAGAACGTCATTCAGCTGTCCGTGGTATTCGCAGTAATATTCTACAGCAAGCATTGCGGCGCAGGATACGGCGATGATCGCAAAATCACCGGACGTTAGCCCAAGGCTGAGAAGCGTACCGCTGAGGATTTCGCCGAAATTGAATGTAAATGGATTGAGTGTTCTTCCGATAAGCTCAAAACCTACGGTAAGGTTTGGAGAACGGGTAATGTAGCGTCCGATAAAGACAATGAGACAGGTGCGGATCATAGAGAAAATCTGCCATCCGATACTGCTCTGATCTATCCTGAGTTTTTCGCGGAGCTTTGAATATGTACCGGCTAAAAGAAGGGACGAGGTGATTATCGCACCGTTCATAAATCCGTATGCAATAAAGCGGAAGCTTGCGCCGTGCCAGATTCCGATTATGAAATAAACGATAAAGGTAGCCATGGCGGTCGGCAGGATCTTTCCGACTTTTCCGCCGAACTTTCCTCTTGCCCATTTTCCGATCTTTCCGAATCCTTTTGATAAGGACAGCGGATAGAAAACGTAATCGCGCATCCACCCGCCGAGTGTGATATGCCATCTTCTCCAATATTCTGCGAGAGATGTGGAGAAAATGGGACGGCGGAAGTTTTCCTCAAGCGTAATTCCGAAAAGACGGGCCGCACCGATCGTGATATCAATTCCGCCTGAGAAATCGCAATAGAGATTTATGCAGTACATAATAACGGCAAAAGCCGCAACAGCTCCGCCGTAGGAGTCGTGATCTGCAAAAAAAGTTGTTACAACGACTGCGGCACGGTCTGCGATGACCATTTTTTTGAAATAACCCCAAAGCATACGCTGAATACCGTTTTTGAGGTTATCGGCATCAAAGATGTGCGGAGCGGTGAGCTGAGACGCAAGCTTGTCGTGACGTGAGATCGGTCCTTGGATCATCAGCGGGAAGAATGACACGAACAAAAGATACTTGAAAAAATTGCGGTCAGCACGATACTTTGCTCGGTAAACGTCGATCACATACCCAATTGATTGGAATATGAAGAACGAGACTCCGAGCGGCATAACGAGATTCGGCGCGGAAAGCTCTTTTCCGAGGAGATTCCCGATCGCATCAAGAGAGAAGCCGAGGTATTTGAGCATAAACAGCATGCCGAAGTTGAGAATAAGGCATACTGTAACCACAGTTTTTTTCTGTCGTTTGTTTTTTTCTTGAAGCTCCTTGTCGCTCTTCGGTATTTCTGCTTTGATTTCATTCAGCTTATCAAGGATAATAGCTGAGATGAACGTGGCAGCTGCAGTAAAGAGAAGATACAGTCCCGAGGCGAGACCGCCTGAGAGGTAAAATACCGCACCTGCGGCAAGAAGTACCACCCATTTAAGTCTTGCGGGAACTATGTAATATAAAAATACCGATACCGCGAGAAAGAGTATGAATGTTCCTGATATGAAGTACATCAGTTCATTTTTTCCTCGATCATTGCGAGGAGAGCATCAGCAGAGTTGAAATTGTCCGGAAGAAGATCGTCAACCGTAATTTCAACATCGAATTCTGCCATAATTTCGGTGACGATTGCAACAATATCGAGAGATTCGATAAGTCCGTCATCAACGAGTGCGGTTTCGTTTTCAAAATCCACATCGGGACACACATCGGAAAGGATGGAGATCAGTTTTTTTCTGTTGTTTTCCATAATTGATCCTATCTTTATTTTATGTGAGTTAAATATGTTTATGCGTTTTTTATGTAAACGTCGGATGTCATACCGTCGGGTGTGAAGCCATTCTTTTGGTAGACGGCTTCAGCCGCCGAATATCCCTCTCTGACCCACACGGTGACTTTTTTATCTGTATCGCTGTACATATTGAGAAATGAATCAACGAGGGAGGTTGCGATAGATCTTCCGCGGTATTTTTCGGCGACGCAGAGGTGGCGTATTTCGAGAGATTTTCTGTCTTCTTTGAAATGCAGAAGCGCAGAAATCTGAGAGCTTTCGCGACATATCAGAATGTGACCGTTTGTGATGTCCGAGCGAAGCTCATCGTCTGGCGGAATACATCCCGAAAGTGAGGAAAATGAGGTGAAAAGCAGGGATTTTATCTCATCAAAATCTGATTGAGACGCCGTGCAGCAATTGATTTTGTTTGCGGCAACACCTGTTCCGGATGTTGTCGCAAGACGCTCTCGTTTGAGTTCATGCTTGAATCCGAGTTCGTTCAGCGCATTTTTTACCTTATCAAAAGTATCCGCATCTTTTTTTGCCGCAATCTCACAGACAACAGGAATGTCAAGCTCGGGAATCTCCGCGATTCCTTCTGCGGAATGAAGATAAAAATGCAGAAGATAATGAGAGATACAGTTTGTGAACAGCAAAAGACCGTTCTCGGATTCTTGCGCTGATAATCTGCCGCAGATGATATCACGCTCGAGCTTTTCACGGACAGCGAGGTGATTTGTCACCATTCCGCGCCTGAAATGGCTCATTATAACGCGTGAGATTTCTTCGTATGAATCAATTTTCTTCATTTTATAACATTATAAATCGTTCGATATAAATCGTTTCTCAGATCATTTACTCTTTTCGGCAAAGTAATCCGCTTTAAGCTTTGCACGGTCGATCTTACCGTTTGAGTTGTGCGGGAGAGACGAGGTTATCTTCCACACATTCGGAATCATATATTTCGGGAGGGAAGATTTTATTGCCTGTATGATCTCGGAGGGATCAAGATCTGTTGCGGCACAGCATACGATCTGATCGTCACTTTGGTCGAACAGACAGACAGCTTCACCAACTCCAGCGACGGCAGACAGAACAGTTTCTATCTCACCGAGCTCGATTCGATACCCCATGTGCTTTATCTGCTCGTCGCGGCGCGAGAGAAAATACAAATTTCCGTCTTCACCGACTTTTGCGATGTCGCCTGTTCGATAGAGCTTTTCGGGATAATACGGGTTGAGTGGATTGTCAATAAATGATTGCGAGGTTTTGTATGAGTCACCGAAATACCCGAGAGCAAGACCGATTCCGCGCACACAGATCTCTCCGCTTACTCCGCTCGGAACAGGATTCAGCTCCTCATCAAGAAGGATAACTTCCATATTTCGACACGCTTTTCCAATCGGAATCGGCTCACCGTCCGCAAAATCACGGTCGATTTTGTACGCGGTGCAGTCAACCGTTACCTCAGTCGGACCGTAGAGGTTTATAAACTGACATTTGGGATGCGCTGCTTTCCAAATATTGAGGTGCTTAGCAAGAAGTGCCTCGCCGCCGAGGATAACCTTTTTGAGAGATGGTACAGACTTTTTCTCGAATATTCCCGAATCAGCTACAAGTCTGAACGCAGAAGTTGACCAGATCAATGCGGTGACGTTGTGAGAATTTAAGTGATCGGCAAGAAGCGTGGGGAACATAAACAGCTTTTTTGGCAGAATATATGTTGTGCATCCGTTCTTCAGCGTCTGGTAAATATCTTTCACCGACAGATCAAAATAGAACGGAGCTTGATTTCCGAGGATGTCATCACTCCGCACTTCGCAGTAGTCGGACATCCATTCGGTAAAATCTATCAGTGCGCGGTGAGAGATCGGTATTCCTTTCGGCTTTCCTGTAGAGCCTGACGTAAAGATCATATATGCGGGGTCTATATCGAGAACACGGTCTCGGATACTTTCAAGGATACTGTCATCGTAATCTTTGCCGACCGCATCTTCAAGAAAGATCACATTTGCAAAGGATAAGAGATAATCTGCGAGCTTTTCGTCTTTTCTCGACAGCAGGATCGCACTTGGTGAGATCTGAGACAAAATGTCGCTCATACGATCCTCGGGCATTTTTACGTCAATGGGTACATAACACGCGCCTGCATAAAGGGATGCGAAAAATCCGACAAGAGATATTGCGGTACGGTCAATCATTACAGCAACTCGGTCTCGCAGAGATACACCGCGTCCGATAAGCTCCGAAGACACCGATTTTGCGGACTGCATCAAAGAGGAGAACGAAAATGCACGTGCATCATCTGCAAATGCGGTTTTATCGGGATACAGCGAAGCTGTATTTTCGAGATATTCAAGTGCATTTTTTTGATAAGACATCGTATTCCCCCATTCTGCATAATATGATAATATTCCTCTTTATTATATCATAATCGTGGTGTAAAGTCAACAAACGCCGCGATGCAAGGAAAAACAAATAAGTCGGCAATACCCGGAGTATATACCGACTTGATTATTTGATTTTTATAAATTTTATTCCGCCGTAATCTGTAAGAGGATCATCAGAGAGACATACGATATTGTACCCGCGCTCACGTGCAAAATGTGAGATCGGATCAGAACAGGGGAGTGATGAGATATTTCCGAGGAAATACAGAGTGCCGTCGCAGAAACCGCCGCATCCGCCGATGAACCCGACATCGTATCCGGGAAGAGATATGCCGTGATTTGAGACGAGGATTGACTCAATACCTTGACCGTTCAAGGCTGTGTGGATCCCGATATCCGATGTGATAACACCGCGCGGTGTAACGATGCACGAGCAGCCTGAATATCCCTGTTTAACATCTATGATATCATAACCGTTTTTTGCGGCGTGAGACAGAAGCTCAGGTGCACACGATTTTTTTCTGCATATTACATATCTGTCACCGACAGCTGCGTTCAGAGATGTATCGAGGGGGTATTCTGCTGAGCGCGGTGCGTCTGATAGGACAAGCTCGTACCCTGACAACGATGAGATCAGTTGAATGGCGGCAGGATATGATCCACAATATGATCTCGGAAAGATCAATTTGTGGTCTACCACAGACAGTATCATGTCCGGATGAGATGATACGGGGGCAGCAATCGTATTATCTCTCGGGAGGACTACGATCTTGAAGCTATCTGAAAGCTTTTGAAGAGTTGGGTGAGGTAGGTCAGACGAGACGACACAAATATATTCGCACATATTAATTTACAAAATCTCCTATAAAATGTCAAAAACTCCCCGGATAATATCACAGGGAGTTCGGCATTTAAAAATAACCTAAATTATGCGCGGGTTACCTTTCCGGAACGAAGGCAGCGAGAGCATACGCTAACGGTTGTGTGTGTACCGTCAACAACAGCTTTTACCTTTCTGATGTTCGGCTTCCACGCTCTGTTTGTCTTGCGGTGTGAGTGAGATACGTTGCAACCGAATGTAACACCTTTTCCGCAGATGCAGCACTTTGCCATGTTAGATTACACCTCCATCAATGGATTCATTAAACAAAAGTCAACATTAGTAATTATATCACAGTATTTCATAAAATGCAATAGGTGTTGAACTTTTTATTTCACAAAAAGCGTATTTTTTTGAGAAAATTTTTCGTTAAGTTGCTAAATCAGAATGATTTTTTGAAAATCAACCGAGCTTGCTGACAAATTTCTCGATTCGGTCAATAGCTTTTGCAATGTGTTCTACCGAATAAGCGTACGAGATTCGCGCGAATCCCTCACCGCAGTCTCCGAATGCCGTACCGGGAACGATAGCCACTTTTTCTTCAGCTAACAGACGTTCGCAGAATTCTTCCGATGACATACCGAACTTGGAAATATTAGGCCAAACGTAGAACGCACCTTCGGGTTCAAAGCAATCAATACCGATTGAGCGGAGTCCCGATACGATATAGCGGCGGCGTCTGTTGTATTCGGAGCGCATCATCTCTACATCTTCATCACCGTTACGCATAGCTTCGACAGCTGCAAACTGCGATGTGGTGGGAGCACACATGATTGCATATTGATGGATCTTGAGCATCTGTTTTGTTATCTCAGCAGGTGCAAGTGTGTATCCGAGTCTCCAGCCTGTCATTGCATAAGTCTTTGAAAAACCACTTGCAATGATCGTTCTTTCCCACATTCCGTCGATATTTGCGATAGATGTGTGATTCATTCCGTATGTAAGATCGCAGTAGATCTCATCCGAAAGAATCATAATATTTGTATCTCTGAGTACCTCGGCAATTGGTTCGAGATCCTCTTTTGTCATAATAGCACCCGTAGGATTATTAGGATAGGGAAGGATGAGGAGCTTGGTTTTTGGAGTGATTGCCTCTTTCAACTCATCTGCAGTGAGCTTGAACTTATTTTCTTCCTTTGTATCAATATACACAGGAGTGCCTCCTGCAAGCTCAACGATAGGACCGTAGCATACGAATGCAGGCTGAGGAATAATGACCTCATCGCCGGGATTCAGAAGCGCGCGAATCGAAATATCAATAGCCTCACTTCCGCCGACTGTTACGATAATTTCGTTTTTGGGATCGTAATTGAGAGAAAAACGACGATTCATATATGCGGAGATCTCGCTGCGGAGCTCAAGTGTACCGCTGTTTGATGTGTAGTACGTTTTTCCGTTTTCAAGAGATTCGATAGCTGCAACTCTGATGTGCCACGGGGTAACGAAGTCTGGCTGACCAACCGTAAGTGCGACAACATCCTTCATTCCGTCGAGCATATCGAAGAATTTTCTGATACCGGACGGTTTTATATCCTGTATCGTTTGGGATAATATGTTGGAGTAATCAAGCATCAGATACAGTTCTCTCTTTCATCGGTGGGCATACTGCCGTAGATAATGTTATTGTCTTTATACTTTCTGAGTACAAAGTGGGTAGATGTTGAGATAACATCTTCGATAGTTGCGAGTCTTTCTGCAACAAAGAGAGCTACCTCGCGCATTGTTTTACCCTTGATGAACACAGCAAGATCAAATCCGCCCGACATCAGGTAAAGAGATTCAACTTCGGGGTAATTGTAGATCTTCTGAGCAACGTGATCGTATCCGCGGTCGCGCTGGGGTGTGATCTTGATCTCGATCATTGCACAAACATATTCACGGTTTGTTTTGTCCCAGTCGATTTCGGTGTGATATCCGAGAATAACGCCTTCTTTTTCGTAATTCTCGATCATTTTTTTGATGTCTCCCTCTTCTTTCTCAAGCATAAGAGCAAGAGCTTTCGGGGAGAGTCTGGCATCATTTTCAAGAAGTTTGAGAAGTTCTGACATAGTAATCTCCAATCTTTCAGTTAATTTTTAATTTTATCTATGATCTTGTCGAGGGAAAGTCCGTATTTATCAGCGATATCGCGTGCGTAACTCTTTCCGTCAGGTTTTTCGCGGAGTATTTTGAAGCTGCGCGAGCCTTTTTCAATTGCTGCAACGAGATTGTCGATCTTTACGCCGCCCTTCGGTACAGCTGATGCATTTATCGAGTCAACGGATGCTGCCAAGTCGTGCAGGTGAGTTGAGAAAATACCGCGGCATTTTACAAGAGAGAATCCCTGAAGGACCTCAGATGCGATATATGCACCCTCAAATGATCCTGTGGAGGAAAGAGACTCATCGAGAAGGATAAGGCTTTCGTCACTCACTTCTTCGAAAATCGCGCTGAGACGGGAACATTCTTCACCGAGTCGTCCTTTGTCGATAGTATCTTCGCTTCCGGTGGGGAAGTGTGTGAATATTTCATCGCAGGGGCTTATCACGCAAGAATCAGCGCAAACGGGAAGTCCGAGCTGAGCCATAACGAATGCAATTCCGACAGCACAGGTGATAACAGACTTACCGCCTCTGTTAGGACCGGTGAGAACGTAGATCATACCGTCGTCGTCAAACTTGAAGTCGTTCGGAACTACAGGACCGTCAAGCTTCATTGAAACGATCGGATTACACAGCCCCTTTGCATCGAATTTCTTCTCACGCACGGGCGCGATCGTCGGGTGGCAGAGAGGACATCCTCTTTCCTTCAATTTAATTAAAAGATCTGTAGCTTTTGTTACAAATTCGATCTCGGGCATCATACGGAGAAGGAAGTCTGTATTTTCAAGAATATAGTGCTGAATAACCTTTTTCCAGGAACGGATAGACTGACGGAATACATCGTTGATCGCACCGTTGAAGGCATTGAGAAGTGCCATCTGCTGATTGTCACTCTGACCTTTCTTGAAAGGTACGAGAGGTGCTATGCAGGTCATCTCATCATTTTTGAAATCAAGGCGGAGCATTTTGTCGAGAAGCTCACCTGACTTGAAATGCTCATTGTTGATAGAGAGAACACCGGCTTTTTCCGCACGAAGCTGTGAGTCGAAATTCACGCCGATCGTAACACTCTTGATCTCGCGTACTCTTGAGGTGAGTTCCTTGAGCTGCGTGTTGAGGTTTGTATAGTATTCACTTCCTGTGAGGGTATTGATCCTCTCAGCGAATCTTCTGAAAGCTGTACTCTTCATTTTCGGCGCAAGTGGAAGAAGATTGTCGCGCAGAAGATCCATAAGTGAAGTATAAAGCTCGATTTCTGTGATACTGTAGAGATAAGCCTCGGTAGATGCCGCCGAATCACTTCCCATTTTTCTCAGCTCTGTGATATCATTGAGAAACGGGATCATTTTGATGAGAATGTGCTTCAGCTCAGGATTGTTGAGCATATCCTCAAATGTGTCCTGACGGTAGAGAATAACATCTGTATCGCAGGTATAGAAGCTGCCGAAATCACAGCTTTTGAGATCCATCATAAAGTAAAGCTCAAGCTGCTCAGCCGTGATCTGCGAAAGACGGGCGTTTTCTTCCCCGAGTGAATGTCGTCTCAGACTGTCTGCATCGGGATAGAGCAGACTGATATCAGATGTGTCGAGAATTTCTTTGTATTCAGCCATTATTTCAAGTCTCCTTTGGAGAATCAAAAATTCAAAAGTAATTCATTATATTATACTATATATTAATGAAAATAAAAAGATACAAATTATGAATTCCGAAAAAAAGAGAAAAATATAGTGATAAAAATTGGTTTTATAAGGAAAAAACTTTTTTTGTCACATAAAACATTCCGAACACTTGACTACTGTATTTTTGTTGTGTTATAATGAATAGGTAATGTTATTAATGTTTTTCGGGATATATCAGAGGCGATAAATGGATAGAAAGCTTTACATATCGACGGGAACTCTTGTCGGGCGGGATAACGGATATGATTACCGCGGTGCACTCGGTGAGATACGCTCTCTTTGTGACGGAGGATATGCGGACGGACTTGAGCTTATGATGCTCCGTTTTTACTATGATAAGACGGATGCCGTTGTTGATGCGGTTCGCAATTGCGGCGTAGTTCCTGCAACGATACACTGTGAAAAAGATGTAGGAACTTTTATTTCCGATGCCGCTGTGCTTGATCTTGATGGTAAGCATGACGAGGCTGAGAAGATGTATCTCGACGCAAAAAAACTCTTTGAGATAAACTGCGATGTTGCAGAAAAACTCGGAATTGAAAGAATGGTGCTTCATCTCTGGGGCGGATATTCATCGGATAAAAATATCGGCTACAATATCGAAAAATACTCAGAGCTTTCGGAGCTCGCTGAAAAAAAGGGCGTGCGTATCCTTGTTGAAAATATTCCTTCTAATCTTATGGATCCGCTGACGAATTGGCGTACTCTTCTTCCGCATCTCAAAAACGGAGGGTTGGTCTTTGACACTCGCTTCGGAAAGCTTCACGAGCAGACGGAGGACATTTTCTCTGATAAAGAAATCACAGATAAGATCGAGCATATCCATATCAGTGATTTCGGCGGAGAGTTCCGCGAGTTCTCGGCACTCAGACCGATCCTTCATCCGGGTGAGGGAAAAATAGATTTCTTCCATGTGGCAGCACTTCTTGAAGGAATCGGATACAAAGGTTCGATCACTCTTGAGTCACCTGTTATGGTCGGAGCGGAATGGAATATCCCGAAATTGAAGGATACTCTCTCATTTATCAGAGATAATTTTTAACAAAACTCTACATTACATTATAAGGAGAATTATACAATGAAAAAATTTATGGATTCTGATTTCCTTCTTGGAAATGCAACTGCAAAAGCCCTTTACCACACTTATGCGGAAAACCTTCCTATCATTGACTATCACTGCCATGTTCCGCCGAAGGATATCGCTGAGAACAAGCAGTATTCCAATATTACTGAGCTTTGGCTCGGCGGCGACCACTACAAGTGGCGTGCAATGAGAAGCTTTGGTATTGACGAAAAGTATATTACAGGTGATGCGTCCGATTACGAAAAGTTTATGGCTTATGCAAAGATCATGCCTTCCTGTATCGGAAATCCTCTTTATCACTGGACTCATCTCGAGCTTCAGAGATATTTTGACTGCGATCTTATCCTCTCCGAAGCAACAGCTGACGAGATCTGGAAGCTCACATCCGAAAAGCTTGCTGATCCCTCAATGAGCGCAAGAGGACTTATCACAATGTCGAAAGTCGATCTTCTCTGCACAACAGATGATCCGATCGATTCTCTTGAATATCACAAGGCTCTCGCTGAAGACAAATCGTTCGCAACAAAGGTTCTCCCTGCGTTCCGTCCCGATAAGGCATTCAATATCAACAAGCCCGGTCTCGCTGAGTACTACAAGAAGCTTGAAGCTGTATCCGGCGTTGAGATCAAGGATGTTGCAAGTCTCAAGGATGCTCTCCGCAGTCGTATCGAATTCTTCGATGCAATGGGATGCCGTACAGCTGACCACGGTCTTGACGAATTCCCGATGTTTGTAAAGCCCAACGAATATGCCGCAAACAAGGCTCTCGAATGTGCACTTGCATCTGACGGACGTGACGTAACTCCCGAAATGCTCTGCGTTCTCAAGTGCGAAATGCTCGAATTCCTTGCAGGTGAGTATGCAAAGCACG
This sequence comes from Oscillospiraceae bacterium, assembly GCA_015063455.1. Taxonomy (GTDB): domain Bacteria; phylum Bacillota; class Clostridia; order Oscillospirales; family CAG-272; genus UMGS1696. The sequence goes on along the minus strand of SVUC01000035.1, from coordinate 2,765 downwards.
GTTGGGTAATGCAGCTTCATATGGGTGTTTACAGAAACGCAAATACTCCCATGTGGAAGAAGCTCGGCGCAGACACAGGATTTGATACAATGGGTTACACAAACGTTACCGCTATCAACGAGCTTCTCGATATGATGGAATCGGGCGCAGGACTTCCCAGAACTATCCTCTATTCTATCGACCCCAACTGCAACGCTGCAATCGGATCTATCCTCGGCGCATTCCAGACAGCAGGCGACGGATTCCCGAAGGTAATGCAGGGATCTGCTTGGTGGTTCAATGACTGCATCGAAGGTATGAAGACTCAGATGATCAGCCTTGCAAATCTCAGCGTATTCGGCAAGTTCCTTGGAATGCTCACAGACTCCAGAAGCTTCACTTCTTACCCCCGTCACGAATATTTCCGCAGAATTCTCTGCAATCTTATCGGTGAATGGGTAGAAGACGGTTTTTATCCTTACGATCCCGAAGCTCTCGCAACTCTTGTGTGCGACATTTGCTATAACAATACAAAGGATTTCTTCGGTTTTAACGTAACAGATGCAAAATAAGAAGTTATCATTCAAAGAAAAATATATCGGGGACAAGCAGTTTTACAGAACACTGCTTGTTCTCGTTCTGCCGATAGTTATTCAGCAGTTTATTACCAACTTTGTCAGCCTGCTCGATAATCTTATGGTGGGACGACTCGGCACGCTCCCGATGAGCTCGGTATCTATCGTAAATCAGCTCATCTTCGTGTTCAATCTTGCAGTCTTCGGTGGACTCTCGGGTGCGTCGATCTTCGGTACACAGTTTTTCGGCGTCAGCGACTTCAAGGGAATGCGCGATACCTTCCGATTTAAGATGTATTTCTCAATCGTGACGTCTGCTCTTGCGATCGGATTGTTTATATTCTGCGGAGAGGATCTTGTGCTTCTCTTCCTCGAAAACGAAAAGAACACCGCCGAGGAGATCGCTGCGACGATCGACTACGCAATGAAGTATCTCCGCGTTTCTCTCGTGGGACTTCTTCCGTTTGCTATCGTGCAGGCTTACGCGGGAACACTGCGTGAGTGCGGACAGACTGTTATCCCGATGGTCGGCGGATCTATCGCGATCGGCGTCAACCTCGTGTTTAACTATATCCTGATCTACGGAAAATTCGGTTTTCCCGCACTTGGCGTGACGGGAGCTGCGATCGCTACCGTTTTTGCAAGATTTGTTGAACTCATTTTCGTGGTTGCTGTAACCCATAAAAAGCACACTCAGTTCAAATTTATTGAGGGTGCTTACCGCGGATTCAGCGTTCCTCTTAATCTCGTAAAACGTATCGCGATAACAGGAACACCTCTCCTCGTAAACGAAGTTCTCTGGTCTCTCGGTCAGACATTCATCAACCGCAACTACTCGATCAGAGGAATAACCGTGATTGCCGCAACAAACATCACATCAACAGCGTGGAATCTCTTCTGCGTAATAATGTTTGCAATGGGTTCAGCTGTCTCAATCGTCGTCGGACAAAAGCTTGGGGCAGGGGATACTGAGGGTGCGATTGATTCTGACCGCAAGCTTGTATTCTTTTCAATAATTTCCCACGTTTTGATAGCAATTTTGCTGATCATTTCCGCGCCGTTCATTCCGATGATGTACAACGTAGAGCCGGAGGTAAAAGAACTCGCAACAAAAATGCTGACAGCAGCGGCAGTTCTCCTTCCTGTCAATGCGTTCAATCACATCGCATATTTCTCGATTCGTTCGGGTGGCAAAACTCTCGTGACATTCTTGCTCGATGCAGTCTACACTTGGTGCGTGCCGGCACTTGTGTCACTCTTGCTTTGCTACTTTACATCACTTGATATCATTATTATATACGCCTGCACTCAATTTTGCGACGTGCTCAAAGTTCTGATAAGTTATCCGCTTCTGCACTCGGGATTCTGGGCAAAATGCGTAATAAGTGATGTGTCAAATAAATAATTAAATTTCAAACACCGTGGAACGTGATCTGATCTTACTCGGATCATACTTCTGCGGTGTTTTATGTTTCCATTTTTGTGCTGAAAAATGAACCATCTTTCGCATATGTGGGGATATTTATAATAAAATGCAATTTTTTAAGTAAATTATAAAATATATACTTGACAAAAACGTGATGTTATGATAAAATATACTTATAGTAGATAGCTTAAATAAGTTATCTTTATGAATACTCGTCATATGCGGCGAGTTGTATGAACTCACTTCCTGTTTGAGTATAATGTCGTCTTTCTGAAGTGAAGTTCTTAACTTTCGGTAATATGGGGGCTTTACAGTTGCCGCTGACGTGAGTTTCCCTGTATTATAACTTCCATATATGATTAAACCCCAAGACCGCAGAGAAATCTGCGGTTTTGGGGTTTAAATGGCTTTTGTTATCTTACGTATTGATGTTGTAGAAAGATAACATAAATGTAGAGCAGTCGACTTACATAAGAAACTCTTATGCAAGTCGACTTGTATGAAATATTTTTATGCAACATAAAAAGTTCTTGACAAAAAATCTATATTATGTTACTATATACTTATAAACGGTAGAAAAAATGCATAAATTATGTGAAATATTCACATCTCTTATGTAAGTACCGATTTATAACAAAATCTTATCATACAAATATGGAGGTTCCAAAGTATGAAAAAGTTCTCTCTTATTCTTGCAGTTGTAATGATTATGTCTTGTATGATGATCGTTCCCGCTGCAGCAACAAGTGGCGCTGATCTTCTCGCGTCTGCAGATGTATATCTCG
>SVUC01000154.1 GCA_015063455.1 Oscillospiraceae bacterium | reverse complement strand
TGCTGTTGCAGTATGCAAAGCTATCGAGAAAATCTCAGGAGTCTCTTGCGGTATCAAGTGGGTAAACGATATTTATCTCGGAGACGGTAAGCTCGCGGGGATCCTTGTTGAGTCGATCAACAATTACGAAAAAATGATATCCGAATACCTGATAATCGGAGTCGGTGTGAACATTGACCACTCGCCCGAGATCGTCGATGCTCCGTACAATGCGGCATCTCTCGCCGATCTCGGAATAAAACTCTCCCCTTCCGCGCTGTGCGGTGAGATCGTATCAAACCTGCTCGAAATACGCGAGAACGAATTTGATTTCTCAAAATATATTGATGAGTACAGATCCCACTCAATCGTTTTTGACCGCGAGATCAGCTTTACTTCCGACGGCAAAACCAAAAACGGAGTCGCCGTCGATATAAATGACCGCGGCGCACTCATCGTAAAAACAGACAACAAAGAAATAACTCTTGATTCTGGCGAGATCAGCATAAGATTTCGTCCATAATCAAAATCCTAATGAAAAAGAGGCTTTACTATGACTCTGAACATCGACCAAAAGACTTTGGCGTACATCAATATGTACGGTGTACTTGGATCTCTCACAGTTCTCTGTGACATCGTTCCGGAGGCTAAAAAAATCATCGAAAAAAGCGAATGCTCAATCGGATTTTCTGTCAAAGGAGGTCCTGAGGCTACTCTTTCATTCGCAGGCGGAAAATGCACCATCAAGGATGGTGTGGACGACTGCGTGATAAAGATCCCCTTCTCTTCCTGTGAAAAATTCAACGGAATGGTAAACGGCACATCTACCCCCATTCCCACCAAGGGTATCACGAAGATCTCGTTCCTTCTCGGAAAATTCACAAAGCTCACAGATCTTCTCGAAAAGTATCTCCGAGCAGATGAAAGTGCACTCGCGGATGAAACATTTCTGACAAAAAGTACGATCATTATGTTCCGTGTAATCGTAAATGCGATCGTACAGATCGGAAACCACGACAAAGTCGGACAGTTCTCGGCCTCAAATATTGTTGACGGAGCTATAAAAATGGAGATTCCCGGTACCGCAAAAGCAGCGATAATCGCGAAAGACAACAAGCTCACATTCTCCGAGAGAGTTCCGAAGAATTTTATGTCATATATGGCGTTTGAGAACGTCAAGGTCGCACGAGATCTTTTTGACGGAAAGATCAACAGCGTTGCGGCGGTCGGTGAAGGAAAAGTCAGAATGGCAGGGATGATCTCGCAGATCGACAACGTCAACCGTATTCTCTCCCGCGTAGAGATGTATCTTAAATAATTGAGGTGAAAATCATGAGAGAACCTTTTACATATCCCAATTCCGCAGAGCAGTTCAAGCGTGCGGCAAAAGTAATTCCGTCGGGTGTTTACGGACATCTCGGTCCTGCTGAGGGATGTTTCATTCCTGTTGAAGCGTTCCCGCTATTCTCAAGCCGTGCTGAAGGATCATATTTCTGGGATATCGATGGTCACAGATTCATTGACTATATGTGTGCATACGGTCCTAACATCCTCGGATATAACGATCTCGATATTGAGGAAGCGGCGGCAAAGCAGAGAGAAAAGGGGGACTGTACCACCTCCCCTTCCACTGTAATGATCGACTTTGCAGAGCTTCTTGTTGACACTGTTGCATCGGCTGACTGGGCATTCTTCGCAAAAAACGGAAACGATGTGACAACTCTTGCAGTTATGACAGCGAGAGCATACACACATCGCAAAAAGATCGTATTTTTCAAGGGTTATTATCACGGTGTTGGCGCGTGGACTCAGAAGATCGACTATGCAGGAGTCATAGAAGAAGACGTACATAACAACATTTACGTTGAGTGGAATGACATTGATGCGATCGAGCAGGTATTTGCCGAAAATAAGGGTGAGATCGCCGCTGTTATCGCACAGCCGTATATGCACGGAAACTTCAAGGATAACGAGCTCCCCGGTGCAGGATACTGGAAGAGACTCCGCAAAATGTGTACAGATAACTCAACCGTTCTTATCGTTGATGACGTCCGCGCAGGCTTCAGACTCGATCTTGCCGGAAGTGATCACTATTTCGGCTTCGAGGCTGATCTCATTTGCTTCTGCAAGGCGATCGCGAACGGCTACAACGTGTCCGCTCTCTGCGGTAAGGATTTTCTGAAAAACACCGTTTCGTCGATGTCATACACCGGAAGCTATTGGCTCTCAGCAGTACCTTTTGCGGCAGGAATCGCGTGCATTGAAAAAATGAAGAAGCTCGATTGCCCGAAAATTCTGATCGACAAAGGCACAAAGCTGAAAAAAGAACTTATCAGAGCAGGTGCTGAGTACGGCTTCAACCTAAAAGTCAGCGGTGTTCCTTCCCTGTTCTATCTCAGAATCGCAAATGATGACAGCCTTATGCTTCATCAGGAATGGGTTGCGGAATGTGTCCGCCGCGGCGTATTCTTCACAAACCACCACAATCACTTCATCAATGCAGCTCTTACTGACGCTGACATTGCGGAAACTGTCGATATTGCCCGCGAGGCGTTCTCGATCGTACGAGACAAGAATCCCGAATAATAACCAATCAAAACCACCCGTCAAACGGGTGGTTTGCACAAGGGCTAAAAGCCCAATACTACCGGCCAGCGACTCAAGTCGCTGGCTTTCGTATACTCAAGCCTATTGCCTTTGCCACTTTTGCTGCCCCT
>SVUC01000034.1 GCA_015063455.1 Oscillospiraceae bacterium | reverse complement strand
GTCCTGAACACCGATAGATGTTGTCTTATCCTTAGCGTTGAGGATAGCTTCAACGTCAGCAGCGGTCTTGCAGGAATCAAATGTTGTGTCGTCAGCCTTTACGATAAGCTTCTGGGATGCAAAGTAGTAAGAGTTTGTGAATGCAACGTGTTCTTCACGGTCGGGCTTAACTGTAAGACCTGCCATAGCGATATCAGCCTGGTGCTGACCTACGGAGAGACATACAGCATTAAATTCCATATTGTTGATAACGAGTTCCTTGCCGAGATATTCAGCGAGAAGAGCAGCGATCTCCATATCGATACCGAGGTATGTAGCGCCACCGTCTGTTGTGTATTCGAAGGGCTCAAAGCCTGCGTTTGTAGCAACAACGAGCTGATCCTTTGTTTCATCGTATACAGCGGGAGTTACAGGTGTGGGTGTGCCGTCAGCAAAGTACTTGTTGCAGATAGCATCAAATGTGCCGTCTTCCATAATCTTTGCGATGAATTCGTTTGTCTTTTCGAGAAGCTCGGGCTGAGCCTTGTCAACACCGAATGCGTATTCTTCTTCTGTGAGCTCGATGTCAATAACCTTAACTCCTGAAGAAGCCTTTGAACAAGATGCGAATATTGCGCAGAGCATAAGAGCTGCGAGCGCGAGAGAAATAATTCTTTTCATGATTTACTCCTTAAAATGAAAAAATTTTTATTGTTTACTGCATAATTATATCACCCAAATCTCAAAAAAGCAATACTTTCCGCAAAATATATTCACATATTTTGAATTATATTTCGTTTTTTTGTTAGGATTTTACTCGAGAAGTGAATAAACAAATCAAAAATGATTATAATAACTCAAAAGAAATATTCGGAGGAACAAAATGCTTTTCGGAGAAAACTCACAAAACGATTCGTATGAAAACAAAGATCAAAATGAAAACAGCAGTGAGAGCACATCGGAGGAAAAGCTCGAGGGGATAATCAAAAGCGGAAGCGTGATCTCAAGCTCAGGCGAGGAAACGATACACTGTCTGACGATCATCGGGCAGATCGAAGGACACTATCTCCTCGGAGATGGGCAAAAGGCGACAAAATACGAGCACATCATTCCGCTTCTCGTCTCAATCGAAGAAAGCCGCGACATCGACGGTATGCTGATGATTCTTAACACTATGGGAGGAGATGTTGAGGCAGGTCTCGCAATTGCGGAAATGGTTGCGAGTATGACAAAGCCTACGGTCTCTCTCGTGCTCGGAGGAGGTCACTCGATCGGTGTACCTCTTGCAGTGTCGTCAGAGAGATCATTTATTGTTCCGTCAGCCACAATGACGATCCACCCCGTTCGGATCAGCGGAACAGTCGTCGGAGTACCCCAGACATACTACTATTTTGAGCGGATGCAGGACAGGATCATCAAATTCATCTGCGAGCACTCGCGTGTGTCTGAAGATGTGCTGAATTCCCTTCTCCTTCGCACAGATCAGATAGCAACCGACGTCGGCTCGATCATTGACGGAGAAGAAGCGGTGAACATCGGTCTTATCGACGAGATCGGGGGGCTGAATGATGCTCTTGTGGCTCTGCGTCAGATGATACGTGAGAAAAAGAAATAAAAAAAGGCTGTTGTTTTCGGGTTATCCCCTATTACAACAGCCATATTTTTTAGTCTTCCCAAACTTTTTCGTCAATTTCTATACCATAGCAGGCAAGAGCTGGGTATCCCCAGTAATTACGTGCGGAATAACCGGGAGTACGACATTTCCATGCATAGTGCAACTTCGCAGGAAGAGTATATTCCCTCTCAAGCGTTAGAACAATGTTTCCGCCCATTCCTTGTGCACCTGTACATCCGATAAGTCCGTTTTCGTCTTCAATATTGAAGCCTTCCATCATCTCGTACGCATAAAGTGATTCTGCATCCTTAAAATATACAACAACAGTTTTGCTGTCAGCAGATGCCGCCCCGATAATACTCGGTGCGATCAATCCGACTTTACCGTATACATGTCTGAGCGCAGCATTTGCAAGTCTCTCCCCTATGATAACAGTCGATTCGGCTGCATTATGAATTCCGTCACTCAGAGGCAGATCATACGATGGGACAACTGACACTCCGTCGATTTCAAATGCAGCTCTTCTCTGCGCATCTCTTACCATTCCCCAATACTTGTCGACCTCCTGATGCTCGGGATTGGTCCAGCTGTTGAGCTGAACAGTCAATACCGGAACATTACCGAGATCGCGGCGCCATTCTTCAACGGCGGTCTTAAATCTATCAAAATATGTTTCTGCTTCCCATTTATTCGCATCGGCACAACCCTGAGACCAAACAATTCCTTTGATCTTTCCGGCATTATCAAGTCTGCGCATCATTTCGCGGTAGTTTGAACCCTCTGCGCTGGGCTGCCACGATGCAAGGTTCGAACCACCGACTGCAGCGGGAACTATACCGATCGGAATGTTCAATCTATTATACAGCATTCGCGCGAACGAAAGTGCGGGAGAGGAGCCGCTCCATCCTTCCGGATGCGCATAGATCATTCCAACCTCATCAGCGAGTGGCTGAACCGCAATGCGCCAATGACCGTTATTTGCAAATGAATGTACACCGAGTGTTGGCGGATCAAATGTAACACCCTTACCGTAACCGGTCATATTACTCTGTCCCATTGTAACATAAATATCACCGACACCGATGTGATACAGCGTTTTGATTCTGTTTCTCAGAATTCTTGCGATAATTCTGTACAGTCCGCCCTCCGGAATTCTCAGCTCAATAGACCATTCGTTCCCGTTTATTTCGGCTCTTTCCCACCCCATAGTCGGAGTACCGTCATCTTCTCTCTCTACTCTGACTTCAACATCTCCGCTGAACTTAATGCCTTCAAGAGAACCTTTAAGTATAGCTCTTCCGTATCCATCTTCATCTCTTTGAATTACCTGAAAATCCTCGGTAAGTTCCGTAATTCTGATTCCTGTTTTTTCAGTCATATAATTCACCCCACTGTATCTGTTTAACCTTTTATTTCCATTCCGTAACACGCGAGTGCAGGATAACCGTAGTAATCCTTGATTGCAAAATCAGGTGTTCGGCATCTCCATGCATAGTGATATTTTGCGGGAAGTGTGTATTCTCTCGCACAGGTTATGACGATCCAGCCGTTTTCCGCTTTTGCGAATGTGCACTCGATCAGACCGTCCTTGTCCTCAACATTCATACCCTTTGCGATATTATCTGACGAAATATTCTGGTGCCCGCCTTCAAGCCTTATCCTTATTCTTTTTCTGTCCACAGCCTCCGCTTCAACGATACACGGTGTGATAAGTCCGATACGACCGTATATTTTACTGAGGGCAGTACTTGCAAGTCTGTCTCCGATAATAACATTTGAGTCGCTTCCGTTGTGGATTCCGTCGGAAACGGGCAGATCATATGAAGCAACAGCATATACACCGTCGATTTCAAGTGCCGCACGTCTCTGAGCCTCGCGGATAGTTCCCCAATATCTGTCAGCCGCATCGTCCCCCGGCTTGCTCACCCAATTTGTCCAGCGATTGAGCTGAACTGTCAAAACAGGAACATTTCCGAGATCCCGTCTCCAATGTTCAACCGAGCGGGCGAATCTATCGAAATAATCGACTGAATTTTTAGCTGTCGCATCAGTACACCCCTGATACCACAAGATCCCCTTGATCTTTCCCGTTTTCTCAAGTCGCATCAGAGCAGTCTTGTAATTCGACCCGTCCTGGTCGGGATTCCACGACGAAAGAGTAGACCCACCTACCGCTGTCGGAATAATTCCGATCGGGATGTTTAGGCTTTCCTTCAGCTTGCGGGCAAATGAAAGCGCAGGAGATGTTCCGCATCCCGTGTCGGAGTTCGGATAAAGAGTTCCGACATTATCCGCAAGGGGATGAACGGCGAGACGCCATTTTCCATCATTCGCAAATGAGTGCACTCCGAGCACAGGCGGATCGTACGCAACACCTCGTCCGTACCCAGTCATATTGCTCTGTCCCATAGTTAAATAAATATCGCCCACGCCAATGTGATAAAGGATCTTCACATACCCCTCGTCTGTCTGCGCGACGATTCGGTAAAGTCCACCCTCGGGGAGCATCAGCTCAATCGACCACTCGCATCCGTCAAACTGTGCTGTCTGCCAAGGGATAACGGGCGTTCCGTCTGTCTCAAGCTCCGCTCGGACAAGAACCTTTGTATTCTTCTTTATACTTTCGGCAGCAAGGATTCCGCTGAACACTGCTCTTCCGTATCCGTCGCACCCTCTCTGAATTATCTGATAATCATCTGTCAAATTAACTGTACTGTACATAACTTCCTCCCAAAGCTGAGATCGTCGTAATAATTATACTTAATAATGTATATCCCGTCAATAATTTTCCGATTAATTTCCGCAGTGATTCAGAAAAAAATTATACATTTGTATATAAATTTCATTCAAAATCACTTTTATTTATGCCATATTTATGGTAGAATATAAATATACTCAAAATTTATACATAACAGGAGACAAAATTATGCTTAAAGGAATTAACAAAATCATATCCCCCGAACTTCTTATGGTACTCGCAAAAATGGGACACGGCGACGAGATCGTTTTCTCCGACGGAAACTTCCCCGGTGAGAGTATCGGACGTATCGTTCTTCGCTCCGATGCCTGTGGTGTTCCCGAGCTTCTCAAGGCTGTTCTTGAGCTCTTCCCTCTCGATTCATACGACAACAATGTATATCTCATGGACAAGACCGAATCCGACAAGGATCTCGATATTCCGATCTGGGAAGAATACAAGAAGATCATTGCGGACCACACAGACAAGGAACCTGTATTCCTCGAAAGATTCGAGTTCTATGAAAGAGCCAAGAAGGCTTATGCTGTTGTTGTAACAGGCGAGGGTGCTATCTACGCGAATGTTATCCTCAAAAAAGGTGTTGTTAAATAATGGCTGACAAAAAGGACGAAATAATCTCTCTCCAGCTCGATCTCATCAAAAAGATGACCGAGAATAATATCAGACGTCTCAGCGACGATATCTGGGGAGCGTCAAGGGGAACATCCTCAAAGCAGAATACATCTCACGAGCCTGCAAGTACGACAAAAACCTCTGCAAATATCACCGCGTCTGTGTCAGGTGATGCGGCTGATAACAGCAAAAATCTCACAAAAGCCGCTGACACATCGGATGCAAATCCACCTGAGAATACTGACGAGGACATTCCTCCGAAAGAGGATATCGACGAGCTTCGCCGCGAGCTTGATACATACATCGGGCTTGAAGAAGTGAAAAAAGAGGTCAAAAACCTCATCAATATGGCGACAGTCTACAAGCTCAGAATAGACAACGATCTGCCCAATCCCGATATGTCACTTCATCTCGTTTTCTCCGGAAACCCCGGAACAGGCAAAACAATGATCGCAAGATTTATGGCGAGAGTCTATCATTCCCTCGGGCTTCTCTCAAAGGGTAAGCTCATCGAGGTCGACAGAAGCGGACTTGTTGCCGGCTACATCGGTCAGACAGCAATAAAAACCTCAAAGGTTATTGAGAGTGCGCTCGGAAGTGTTCTCTTTATTGATGAAGCGTATGCGCTCACCTCAAAAAGCGAAAACGATTTTGGATTTGAAGCAGTTGACACTATCCTCAAGGCTATGGAGGACAATCGCGATGACCTCGTTGTGATCGTTGCAGGATATACCGAGCTTATGGAAGAGTTTGTTGATTCAAACCCCGGACTCCGTTCCCGCTTCAACAAGTACATAGATTTTGCAGACTACACCGCTGAGGAAATGTTCGGCATATTCAAGCTCAACTGCTCAAAGAGCTTCTATGTGCTCGATACCGATGCAGAGGAAGCTGTGCGTGAATATTTCATCGCTGTATCTGAAGCGGCAGGAGAATTCGGAAATGCACGAGGTGTGCGAAACACATTCGAGAAGATCCTCACCGAGCAGGCTAACCGTATTGCTGAACTTGAATCGGTATCACGCGACGATCTTATGAAGATCACAAAATCGGATGTTGAGGCTGCACTCTACGAAAAAGAAGACGAAAAAGAAGACAACGAAAACACCGAAGAAAAATAATCAAAAAAGGCGGGCAGCTTTTATGGATAACAAAAAGCTTGTTTCATTGGCGTCAGATGCTATGAGGCATTCATATTCTCCGTATTCTCATTTTTGTGTGGGAGCCGCGCTTCTCACAGATGACGGTGAGATCTACACAGGAGCAAACCTTGAGAACGCCGCTTACACACCGACCGTATGCGCCGAGCGTGTTGCTTTCTTCAAGGCAGTATTTGACGGCAAGCGTTCATTCAAGGCAATCGCCGTAGTTGGCGGGAAAGACGGCGTGATCGAATCATTCACGTATCCCTGCGGGGTTTGCCGTCAGGTTATGCGCGAGTTCTGCGGCGGAGATTGTAAGATAATCGTCTCCGACGGAAAAGAAATACGAGAACACACTCTTGACGAGATACTTCCGTATTCATTCGGTCCCGACGATCTGAAGTGAGGTAATACCATGAGAATGTACGACATTATCGCAAAGAAAAAGCACGGCTGCGTACTCTCCGACGAGGAGATAAAATTCTTCATCGACGGATACACGTCAGGTTCCATCCCCGATTATCAGGCTTCTGCACTCTGCATGGCTATCTGCTTTAAGGGAATGACTGACGAGGAAGCGGCGCAGCTCACATTCCATATGATGCACTCAGGTGACACTGTCGATCTGTCAGCTCTTCCGAATACTGCAGATAAGCACAGCACAGGCGGAGTGGGAGACAAAACATCTCTCATTATAGCACCAACAGCGGCTGTCCTCGGACTCTCTGTTGCAAAAATGTCGGGACGAGGCCTTGGTCACACAGGCGGTACGATCGACAAGCTTGAGTCTATCCCCGGATTCCGTACCACTCTCACGAGTGAAGAGTTTATGTCACAGGTAAAAAATATCGGTGTCGCCATAATCGCACAATCTGGCAACCTCGCGCCTGCGGACAAAAAGCTGTACAGCCTCCGCGACGTCACCGCAACCGTCGACTCTCTCCCTCTTATCGCATCAAGCATTATGTCGAAAAAGCTCGCGTCAGGGGCTGAGACTATCGTTCTTGATGTAAAATACGGAAGCGGAGCTTTTATGAAAACTCCAGAGGATGCCACGCATCTCGCTGAGGTTATGGTAAACATCGGCAAAGCGAACGGCCGAAAAATGTGCGCTCTTATCACCGATATGGACAAGCCGCTCGGCAAGAATATCGGAAACTCCCTCGAGATCATCGAGGCGGTTGAGGTACTGCGAGGGGAATCGAAGGGTGAGCTTTACGACGTTTGCGTCGCACTTATTTCAAATATGCTCTCCATCTCAACAGGAATATCTTACGCAGAAGCCGAAGAGAAAACAAAGGATGCTATCGACAGCGGAAGATCTTACAAAAAATTCCTTGAGTGGATCAGTGCACAGGGCGGAGATGTATCGTACATCACTGAAAACAAGCTCCCCGTAGGAAAGTTCAACGATGTTGTCGCAGCTGACTGTAGCGGATATATCGCGCATCTTGATGCGGAATGTATCGGAAGTGCGGCTTGTGCTCTCGGTGCAGGACGTGTCACAAAGGATGACTCGCCGGATCTCAGCGCAGGAATCATCATCGAGAAAAATGTCGGAGATTACGTTCAGAAAGGGGAGACACTCGCCACTCTGTACACATCTGACAGCACAAAGCTTGAGTCAGCGAAAAAAGCAATTCTCTCCTGCATAAAATATTCCGACAAGCAGCCTGAGTCAAACCCTATCATTTATAAAACAGTATATTAAATAAAAACCGAAAGGCGAAAATATGAAATACAGAAAATTCGGCAAGCTCGGAATCGAAGTTTCCGCGTTCGGCGTAGGATTCATGCGTTTTCCGATGAAGAAAAATGAAGAGGGCGTAAATGTGGTTGACGAAACGATCTCCACACCCACCCTCAGATACGCCATCGACCACGGTGTAAACTACGTTGATACCGCATACGTCTATTCAGACAAGAAAAATGAATCGGCACTCGCACACGCTCTCCGTGATGGTTATCGTGAAAAGGTGTATCTCGCGACAAAGCTCCCGACCTGGATGACAAATTCAAGAGAGGATATGGACAAATACCTTGACGAGCAGCTCGCAAATCTTGAGACAGATCACATTGATTTCTACCTTATCCATTCATTGAGAGGAGAAACGTGGGATAAGCTCTACTCACTTGGTGTCACAGATTTTCTCGACAAAGCAAAAGCTTCCGGCAAGATCAAATACGCCTGCTTCTCATTCCACGATGATTACGATGCTTTTGTGAGAATCCTCGATGCGTATGACTGGGATATGTGTCAGATCCAGTTCAACTATATGGATGTGAACAATCAGGCTACGATCAAAGGTCTTGAATATGCCGGCTCAAAAGGTATTCCCGTTGTAATTATGGAAGGTCTTCTCGGTGGAAAGCTCGCTGTCGCTCCCGACAACGTTCAGAAGCTCTACGATGAATTCCCTGTAAAGCGTTCACCTGTCGAATGGGCATTCCGTTGGATCTGCGATCATCCCGAGGTCGGAACAGTTCTCTCAGGTGTTACATCAATGGAGCAGTGCATGGACAACATCGAGATCTTCTCAAGATGTGACATTGGAATTATGACAGACGAGGAAAAAAAGCTCATCGACAATGTTCGTGACGCTTACAACAGCAGAACAAAGGTCGGATGCACAAAATGCGGCTACTGTATGCCTTGTCCGAACGGCGTAGATATTCCCGGCACGTTTGAGATCTGGAACAAGCTCTTCCTGTACGATTCCAAGCTCAGCGGAAACGAGAGATACGCAAAATACATAAAGGAAGAAAAAGACGCTTCAAGATGTATCGAATGCGGAGCCTGCGAGGGTGTATGTCCTCAGAAGATCCAAATTATTGATATGCTCAAGAAAGCGGACAGCGAAATGAGATAAAAAATATCCCCTCGCGGAGATACGGAGTTTTTCCGATATCCGTGGGGGATCTTCATTTTTAAATATTAATTTCAAACAAGAAGGTAGTAGTTATCAATTCCGATCTGTCTGCCGAACTTTACTCCAACCTCGGGAATCGTGCCCGTATAGACAAATCCGAATTTCTTGTGCAGACGGACACTCGCCTCATTTCCCGATGTTATTACCGAGACAATATTATGAGTTCTGCTGTCCTCTCGTGCTGCGTCAATGATATGCCCCATCAGCTTTGTTGCAATTCCGCGGCGTCTGCATTTTGGGGACACATATATAGATATTTCAACTGTTGATTTATACGCCTCTTTCGGACGGTACGGTGACAATGTAGCGTACCCTACAACAACTCCGTCCTCATCGGCAACAAAAAGCGGATGATTGTCCCCTGTGTTATGCAGATCAAACCACTCCGTCCATTCCTCGATCGTCTTTGCGTGAATATCAAGAGTAGAGGTGCCGTTTATTACCTCGTAATTGTATATTTCAAGAAGCGCAGGAATATCATCACGCTTACCTTTTCTTATATCCATTTTTGACATCAGCTCTCCACAATAATTTTCGTTTTGCATCCGCTCAACGTTAATTTTATTCTTTCTAAAAAATTATTCTCTGTAGTTATATTAAAAACGGAATTTTCCGTTCTTTTTCATTTCTTTCATCAGCATAATAAATGCAAAGATGAACAGTCCTCCGACGAACAGATTAAACAATGAAAATGCACCTGCTCCGCAGATCTTCACGATAAGTCCAAGTACCCCGGGCATCAGCATAACACCTGCGTATGCCGCGACCATTTGTGAACTGATGACAGACTGCGATATATCTGCCCCAAAATTGATCGGGGTAAGATGCATAAGATTAGGATACATCGGTCCGATTCCAAGTCCGATAAGAAACAGCCCGACTGATGCGAATACTGTCGGCAGCGGAAGAACGATCATTACAAGGGCTGCTGCAAGGACGCAGAAACCGAGAGTCATTATCTTCCACGAGGTCAACCTTACCGCGAGAAGTCCCGAGATAAATCTTCCGAGCGTAATTCCAACATAATAAAACATTATTACTCTCGCAGCTTGCTCGGGAAGCAATCCTTTTGCTTCAACGAGAAATGTACTTCCCCACGTTCCGCTGACGATCTCTATCGCACACGCTGAGAAAAAGCAAAGCCAGGAGAATCTGATGGCGGGATTTTTTGAAAGCTTCAGAATACCTACCGTTTTCGGCTCGATATCTCCGCCCGCACCGTCGTCAAGAATATTATACTTATGCTTTACTCTGCTCCACAAGGGAAGCGCTGCAATCACGATCGCAGTTATCACAAGCTGAATGATTCCTGCACCGCGATATCCCTCTCTCCATTCACCGTTTTTGAGAACAACAGACATTATGTACGGGCTGAGCGAAACTCCAACACCATAAAAACAATGCAGAAAGCTCATCTGTCTTGCGTCATAATGAAGAGCAACATAGTTGTTAAGTCCGGAATCTATCGCACCTGCGCCAAATCCGAGCGGAATTGCAAAAATCAGGATCCACAAAATACTCGGAGATACAGAATATCCGAGAAGTCCAACGGCTGTCATAGCGGTACTTACTGCCGTAACCTTTCCGATTCCGAATCGGTTTATTACAGATGCTGAATACACACTCGATATCAAAGAAAACACCGAGAAAAGAGGTGTGATATATCCAGCTACCCACACGGGAATACCAAAATCCTCGTGCATAACGGGCCAGGCGGGTCCGAACAGAGAGTCGGGAATTCCAAGTCCGATAAACGCTATATAAATTATGATAAGAAGAAGTGTTGCCATAAAACGTTCCTCGATAATTTATACGCAAATATCAATATTGCGCAGTCATAATTTTACCTTATTATCGCTCAAAAATCAACCCTATAATAGAATTTTCTCTGCAATTCTCAATAAAAGTGCATATTCAGCTGTCCAAATTACAAAAACTGCCGAAAAGGCAGCGTGTACCTTTCCGACAGCTTCGGTTACATTATTATATAATCAATAAACAGCTACATCTCTGAGTGCGAAACCGCAGGCAGATTCGGTAACACGGAATGTGATCTTCTCAGCCTTGATATCACCAAGAGGTACTATTCTCTTGTGACCGATGCAGTTGCTTGAATAAATCTCCTTACCGTCGGCAAGAATGCTGAACGCGCGAACTCTCTGGCCTTCGGTTATATCTTCACGAACTACGAGATACTTTGCAGTGCGGTCTGCGGGAATATCGAGTTCGATCTCAGCAGATTCGACAGATTCTGCGATAGCGATAGGATTTCCAAAAAGTTCCTTTATTTTCTCGCCAAATGCACGGTACTGTTCTTCGTCCTCAAATATACCCTTATCACTTATAGTCATGCCGAGAAGGAAATTTGCATTTCTTCCGACAGAACGAATATAGCAGTCAATAAGATGATCTGTAGAAAATACCTTGTCGGTCTCTCCGGGAGCCCAGTTCCAGCCGCACGCTGTTGCTTCAGGGGTACGGTTTGGCATATCACATTCAGCGGGCCAATAATATATACCGTCGGGATCCCCAACACCCGCTTCTTCATTCGGAATAGTTCCGTCAAATCGTGCGTCTCCTGCGTATGTGGTTGCCCAGCAATTCTCGGGAGCGAGTCCCTTTTCGTTGCCTACCCAACGAACATTATTCGGATGTCTTTTCGGACCCTGGAAACACATTACACCCGGCTGGTATTTTTTGATAAGCCCTTCGATATCTGGACCGCCGTCTTCAACGGGAACACACCCGCCGTCGAACCACAGTTCAAGTATATCGCCATACTCTGTCAGAAGCTCCTCGATATGCTTTTCTACTATACGAGCGTACTTCTGATAGTCCTCACTCTTGAAGTCATAAGTCTTTCCGGGGTCTATGTTATAGTATACATTACATGTCGGATGGTAATAAAAACCCGGCAAGATTCCTTCTTCGCGGCAAGCATCTACAAACTCTCGTAAAAGATCTCCTTTGCCATTCTTATATTTCATAGCAGAGATACTGTATTCATCTGCTTTGGTAGGCCAGGTTGATGTTCCTGTCTGGTTTGCCTGAATGACGACATATTTCGCACCCATCGCTTTTGCTGCGCGCACCCACTGCTTCGGTCCTGCCTTCTCGGGATCAAGGTCAAGTCGAGCTTCATTGAAAAAGTCGCCACTGATATTGTTAATCAGAACACCAAGCTCAAGGTCATGCCACATGAGCTGCTGTTTTGTTGGTTTTGCGATAGTCATAAGTTTTCTCCTTATTGTTATTTGTTTTTGTAATTCAACACGGACACATCAAATTGCTTTTGAGTTATTATAGCATAAACAAACTTTATTTGCAACAGGACAATCCTATTGTTTTGTTTAACAATACTATTATTATCGCGGCATTTTAAGAGAAAAACGAAATCAAAAGTGGAAATATTACATAATTCAGGTTAACTGAATCCATTGTAAACAAAGCAAAAAATTGTTATAATACAAACAAAAAAACCTTCGGAGATTATAAAATGGAAAAGAAAAAAATCCGCTTCGGTATTTTCGGTCTCAGCAGAGGAAACAACCTGATCGGAAGTATTCAGAATTCAGGTGCTGAGGTAGCGGCGTTGTGCGACTATCGTCCTGCGGCAGTTGCAGCCTGCAAAAAAGAATGGTTCAAGGATCGCGATATTCCCACGTTCAGCGATTTTGAAGAATTCATAAAAGCTGACTTTGATGTTGTTCTTCTTGCAAATTATTTCTGCGAGCACGCAAAGTATGCGATCAAAAGTATGCGCGCAGGAAAGCACGTTCTCAGCGAAACTCTTCCAAACATCACAATGGCTGAAGGCGTAGCTCTCTGCCGCGTGAAAGAAGAGACCGGAATGGTCTATTCCCTCCTCGAGAATTATCCTTATTTCAAATCAAATCTTGAGAGAAAAAAGCTGTTTGAGGAGGGTGTTCTCGGGAATCTGATCTACGCAGAAGGCGAATATCCTCATCCGATGTCAAAAAATGAGATGAACAATCTCGCCCCGGGTGAGAGACACTGGCGCAACTGGACTCCCAGAACATATTACTCCACACACGCTCTCGCCCCCCTTATCTATATGACAGGTGCAATGCCGACAAAGGTATCCGCTATGGCATCATATCAGCCAGAGATCGCTGAAGGAACAGCGCTCCGCACAGGTGATGCTGCCGCTGTCATTATGTGTCAGACCGACACAAATGCGATTTTCCGTGTGATCGGCTGGGCTTGTTACGCTTGTCACGGAAGCCGTTATCGCCTTTGCGGAACAAGAGGATGCGCCGAGACAAATCCGACAACTCACGAGCTTCGTATCCAATACAACCCTTGGACAAGACCTGAGGGAGTTGAGAAAAACGTTGTCGAATACAAAGCTGAGTGGCCTGACAATGAGCTCGGAAAGCTCGCTGACAATTCAGGACACGACGGCGGTGACTTTTGGGCTATCTACTTCTTTGTCAAAGCAATGGAAGCGGGCGAGGAGCCTTTCTTCAACGTATACCGCGCAACAACGATCGCATCGGTTGCCATTCTCGCTTGGAGAAGTATCCTCAACGACAACAAATGCTATGATGTTCCCGATTTTCGCAAGGAAGAGGACAGAAAGAAATACGAAAACGACAACATCTCCCCTTATCCCGACGAAAACTATTGCGTGAACATCCCATGCTCATCTCAGCCCTATGCTCCGAGCGAAGAAGACATTGAAAACGCCAGAAGATTCTGGCAAAACGCAGATTATCTGCACGAATAAAAGTCTCGGAGGTATTTATGGAAAAGAAAAAAATACGTTTCGGTGTCTTTGGTCTGACAAGAGGAAACGAGCTTATCTACTGTATTGAGCATTCAGAGGCAGAAGTTGTTGCGATCTGCGATCACCGTCCTGCTGCGCTTGCGCAAAGTAAGGACGAATGGTTCAGAGACCGTGACGTCATGATGTTCGAAAATTTTGATGATTTTATCAAAGCTGACTTTGATGCCGTTCTTATGTCAAATTATTTCTGCGATCACGCCGAATATTCAATCAGGGCCATGAAAGCGGGCAAGCACGTTCTGAGCGAAACCCTCCCCAACATCACAATGGCAGAAGGTGTTGAGCTATGCAGAGTAAAAGAAGAAACCGGCATGACATACGCTCTGCTTGAAAACTATCCGTACTACGGTGATTTCATTGAAATGGGACGTATGTACAAAGCAGGAACTCTCGGAAGTCTCGTTTATGCTGAAGGCTCATATATCCACCCGATGTCAGCAGGCGAACAAAACGGGCTCGCACCCGGTGAGAGACATTGGAGAAACTGGACTCCCAGAACATACTACACCACACACGCACTTGCTCCCCTTATGATGATGACAGATGCTCTCCCAACAAAAGTTACAGCCATGGCATCGTTCCACCCTGAGATAACAAAAGGGACAGCGCTCAGAACAGGCGATGCGGCAGCGTTTATCCTTTGCCAGACCGATATTAATGCCGTATTCCGTATCACAGGTTGGGCACATTACGTGACAGCCGCAAGCGGTAATGTTCTCTGCGGAACACGAGGAAGTGCGTGCGTTGATCCTGAGACCGGTCATGTAAAAGTGTCATTTCTTCACAACGATCCTGCCCCGTATGTCAAATATGTTGAATGGCCAGATTCCGAATACGGACCGATTCCCGAAAAAGCAGGCCACAGCGGAACTGATTTCTACGTTATCAATGAGTTTGTCAAAGACCTGCGCGAAGGACGTGAACCGTACTTTAATGTTTACCGCGCTACAATGATGTCATCTGTGGCGATCCTCGCATGGAGGAGTATTCTCAACGACAACAAGTGCTACGACGTTCCGGATTTCCGTAAAGAAGAAGACAGAAAGAAGTACGAAAACGACAGAATCACACCATATCCAGACGAGAATTACCGCGTGAATATTCCTTGTTCTTCACAGCCGCACACCCCAACCGAAGAAGATCTTGAAACCGCTCGCAGAATGTGGCAAAACAAAGACTATCTCAGCAGATAATTTATAAAAGATAAGGCTGTAATGCTCTGACGCATTACAGCCCATTTTTTTATTTGTATTCTTTGTTTTCAATCTGACTGCTTCTGAACTCCGATGGAGAAATTCCGTTCCGTTTTTTGAACACCTTCGAGAAATACATAGAATCCTTATATCCGACGGCGGATGCGATTTCGTTTATCGGACGTGATGTGGATGCCAAAAGATTGCACGCGTGGTGTATGCGGCACGATTCAAGGTATTCGGAAAAGCTGACGCCCATTTCTTCTTTGAATTTTCTTGAGACGTACTTACTGTTATACGAATGAAGATCACACAGATACTCAAGGGACAACTCCGTATTTGCGTAACAGCAGTCAATATCACTTCTGATCTGCGAGGCAACGCTGATCTTCTCCCCGCCTTTATCGTTTTTCTGCGAATCCGAAAGAAATGATGCGGTATAAAGCAAAAGCCCTTTCGCGAGAAGAGGCAGGCTTGTCGACGAAGCCTTCAAAATCCCGTAAAACCAAGTGTTATTGAGCTCCGAGAATCCGGATCTGACGGGATTTTTTCTCGACACACCGACAGATTCAAGAAATTCTGTAGCTTTGCTTCCCACAAATGCGATGTACAGATACTGAGCTTGGCTGCAATTAACAATCGAAAACTGCGATGCGGGAAAAGTAAAGAAAACATCTCCTGCGATGACTGGATAAGATCCGTATTCAGTTTCAAGTGACGCCGTACCCTGTGTCATAAGGCAGCAGCAGAACGCTGGATACGTCCGAGGATTCTCAAGTCTCTGCGGCATGGTCTCATATATAAACTGAAAAGCAAACAAGTCGCTGTCCGAACTGTTCGGAGAAGCAAATTTACAGATGTTTTTATCTTGATCGAAGCTATTCAAATCTGTTATCCCTTTCGCGTTTTTATCACCGTGTCTGCTCATATATAAGTCCGATTGATATCTAAAACAATTTTACTCTATTATCACAAAAAAATCAAGCATATCGAATATTTTTCAAAATAAAACACACCGCTGAGATCGTTTTTTTCGAAAAAGATCATCTCAGACGCATAGCGTAGATTTCGGCATCGGACATTGTAATATCAAGACCAATCACCTGTCCGTGAAGATCGGAGAGGGATCTTTCAAAATCTACAACGCGGTCAAGAGCGTCACCGAATATCTCGCAGGTAGTATATCCTTCAAGTGGTACGTTTCTGTGGTCGACAACCTGGATCTTGATAAATCCTCTTGCGGATGTGCGGAAATTAAGTGTCAGCTCGTCACCTTCAAATGTGAACTGCTTTGTGAGAAGTCTCTTCGGCTTGTATCCTGCCTTAACGGATGCAAAGCCGTCACGTCTGTATACATATCTTTCAAGCTCTGTCGGAACATCGACGTGACCATGATTATTCGGAACAAGGATTGACATCTCCGGCGGGCATCCTTTGAACGGGCTGGGAATCTCGATCAGGCAATTCTGTACAGGATACCCGTCACCGTATACCCAGTTTGTAACATGCTCAGGTCCGGGGGTAATGCACGCTTCGTCGAAGCGGTACCAATTGTAGTAATCTCTCGAACTCATAAATACGCAGTCTGTTACAACCGTACCGTATCTCATTACATCCGCGCTTCGTTTCTTTCTTCCTTCAACGTCGGGAAGTCTGTCGTAATTTTGAGACCAGCCCTTTCTTTCATTGTAACGTGTGGGGAATCCGATATAGTAACGGGTGTCGTATGGATATGCCATAACACAGTTTGTGTAAAGAGGATAGTCTTCTGCCCCCTGCATATTTATAAGGACAGGCTTTGTCCAATTTATGAAGTCCTCAGATTCCTGAATTGCTATTGTTCTAACACCAATGCCCTCCTCGAATCGTACGGCTGTAAAATCGGGATGAGGAAGAATTACTCTAGCAAAGAGATAGTACTTTTTCGTGTGAGGATTCCAATGAAGTGTGTTGAGTGAGTCGTAATGAAGTCCGTGGGATACCATATTCTTTTTCTTGAAGTGGTATCCATCGGGAGATGTCATACAAACCAGACCGTAAGTCACTCCTTCGGGCACGTTTTCATATCCGTCAAGCTCGCTACACGACAAAACCGCCTTGTACTTTTCGTCCGGATGGCAGTTGGGATTTTCATCCTTCATCACGCAACAGTTATCTAATATCTTTTCGATAACAACAGAATTGTCATATGAGCCGTTTACTTCAAATATACCAAGGTTCGGTGCTTCCCAATGGATACCGTCTGTACTCTCCATGCACGCAATCTGTAGGAATCCTACACCGTTGCAGTCGTAGTACATACGGTATTTGTCGTCATCCTTGATAACATGGAAATATCCGGGGTTTCCGTCCCAGTACTTATCGAACATCGCTACCACATCACGTTTCTCGGGCTTGTTTGAAGAAAGCTCCGCATCGGTGTATCTTGTGTTGATGAGATAATCATCCCAGAAAGGAACAAGTCCTTCTGTGAGATGGATCACATTGTCACTGTTTGCGTGCGGTGGGATCTTCACGTCGCATAGAGGGGCGTTGCACTTCGGGCACATTCCGTTAAGAGAATCTACAGAACTGAGACACTGCATACAAATTTTCATATTTCACCTCTGGTTTGTATTAAAAATGAATTGTTTTTTTGTTTTATTATATCATAACGCAATACCCTTGTAAAGCGATTCCGAAAAAACGAATTATTAAATACACCAAAAACAGGATAATTCATCTTTTATTATTGACAACAATTAACAGGAATATTATAATAATAATACCAGTTTTCAGATAGCGGAGAATAATATATGCCAAGACCTTTTATTGTAAATGACAATTTATTCTATGTTCCGAATCCTCACGTTCAGAAAAATACATTTATAACACAAACACCTGACACAGACGAGCTTCCGACGTACGACGAATCAAAAGACAAACTCCCAAAACCTATTTGGGACGGACACGATGATGCGCTTCGCTGCTATGATTTTACATGGCAAACAGCATTCAAAAATCTCAGAAAAGCGAATGCGGAATCAGGATTTGTTTCAAACTTTATTGACACAGCATTCAACGGATACCTTTTCATGTGGGATTCCGCATTTATTGTAATGTTCGGAAAGTACGGCAGCAAAATTTTCAATTTCCAGCGTACTCTCGACAATCTTTATTCTCATCAGCATCAGGACGGATTCATCTGCCGCGAGATCTGCGAACACGCAAACGGAGAGCAGTTTGCACGCGACGATCCGGCGTCCACAGGTCCGAATGTACTTCCGTGGTCTGAGTGGACATACTTCTGTTCAACAAACGATACAGAACGTCTTGCGAGAGTTTTCGATCCGCTCTGTGCATATCACAAATGGCTTCAGCTGAACAGATCATGGCCTGACGGAACTTATTGGACATGCGGTCTCGGCAGCGGAATGGACAATCAGCCGCGTCCTGAAAGCATCTACGATTCCGGACTTTCACACGGTTTTATGAGTTGGATAGACGCCTGTGCACAGCAATATCTCAGTGCGGAGATTCTCGTGAAAATGGCAAAGATTCTCGGACGAGAAGAAGAAACTCTGTGGCTCGTTGAAGAATCGGAAATGCTCAAGAAAATAATCAACGAAAAAATGTGGGATGAAGAAACCGGCTTCTACTATGATACTCGCAGAAACGGTATGGTCAGCGGAGTAAAGACTGTCGGAGCATATTGGACTCTTCTCGCTGGACTTGTTCCGGAAGAGAGACGTGACAGATTCGTCGCTCATCTTGACAATGAAAAAGAATTCAAGCGTCCGAACAGAGTTCCAACACTTTCCGCAGATGAACCGAACTATTACGCCGAAGGCGGACACTGGTGTGGTTCTGTATGGGCTCCTACCAACTATATGGTACTTAACGGACTGCACAATAACGGTTACCACGATCTTGCTCACGAAATCGCATGTACATATCATAAAAATGTAATTGATGTTTTTAACGAACGCGGAACTGTTTTCGAATTCTACGCACCCGAATACATCACCCCGGGTGGAGGAGCTAAGAAAAACTTCGTCGGCTGGACAGGACTTGCACCTATATCAATATTCTTTGAATATGTCATGGGAATTATGCCTGATGCTCTGAATCATCACATAACCTGGCGTATTAATCTGACAGAACGTCACGGAATCGAACGCTATCCTCTTGGAGATGCTGATGTTGACCTCATTTGCGAAGCTCGTTCATCTGCAGACGAAAAACCCGTGATTCATGTAAAGAGCGCTGTTCCGGTCACCGTTGATGTTATATGGAACGGCAAGACAGAAACAGTACATTCAACTACGTATTAAAACAACAATAAAATTTCCAGAAAGGCTAAAAACACATGAAACTCAAATTATCAGCAATTCTCATTGCATCATTATTAATGTTAAACAGTTGTATAGTACTCAAGCCTGTGGAAAATGACGGCAGTACTGATTCCGCCAAAAACGAACAAGGAAGCGACTCAACTCAGACAAATCAAGATCCTGAAACAGACTACATGGAATACTACCGTTCCACAATCGACTCGCTTTTTAATGTAGCCTCCGGAAATTATGATGAAAATAATATTCCTCTCGGAGCAACAGCTTTGTATGAAGGAAATCTCTACGGTGAGACAAACATTATGCTGCAAAAAGCCGGATTTACTCTCTCCGACATTAACGGAGACAATATTCCGGAACTATTGGTAGGTTCTATCGTACCTGAAGATGCAGCAAATACAGGAACAACTGTCTATGCACTGTATACTGTTTCTGAAGAAAAAGTAAAGCTGGTCTTTGAATCCGCATCCAAAAATTCGTATTCTGTCCTTGACGACGGTACAATTTTCTATCAGGGATCAGGCGGCGCTATATATTCAATATTCGGATTATATGATCTGTCATCAAATGCAGAAACTATTTCCTGTCGTGACTATTGGTTCACATACGAAAAAGACGGTAATTTCGACGATATTCGCTGCTGGCACAACACAGCAGGTGAGATGGATCCCTCGATATCCGAAGAACTCACAATATCACTCGATGAATTCTGGCAAATGCAGCGTGATTTCGCAGGACAAGCAAAAATATTCGATTTGACTACGTTTTCCGAATACGGCGACATGTAAATTCCATAATTATCAAAAATGGTTGAAGTGCAAATCACTTCAACCATTTTAATTTGTAAACATAAGAATAAGGCAACCTCTTTCGAGATTGCCTTCTTTTCACGCAGGGTGTGGGATCCGATTGGGCAGTCGAGCTGCCCTGCAATCTGCGTTTCGTGACACTTATACAACCATATTCCTACGCAGTTTGCAGGGTTCGAATCGTTCACCCTACGCAAAAAAGGCAACCTCTTTCGAGATCGCCTTCTTTTCACGCAGGGTGTGGGATTCGAACCCACGTGGGCTTGCGCCCAAACGGTTTTCAAGACCGCCTCGTTATGACCGCTTCGATAACCCTGCGTACTCAGATTCAATTATAAATCCAACGAACATTATTATACTACAGAATCCTTCTTTTGTCAATAGTTTTTTCAACATCCAAAAAAAGTTCCCCTCAAAGATCAAAGTGATATTCCCTCAATGAAATTTTCAAAACAGTCGGGAGCATACATATCGGGAATCTCCACGCGGATTCCATCAATTTTGATAAAACGCGCCGCATAATAATCATATGTTGAGATAGGACGGTCGAGGGCATCATTTGAGTGTGCGGCAACAAGGTATCCGTCTTGTGAAAATCCTGTCACGATCAGCGTGTGATAATACATTCCTGCCGCATTCCCGAGCTGGATCACGTCCCCGATCTCGAGCTCCCCCGCACTCGCCTCCCTGCCGTAGGGCCCGACTTCTTTATTTGATGTTATAAAATTATAGAAGTCGGGC
>SVUC01000033.1 GCA_015063455.1 Oscillospiraceae bacterium | reverse complement strand
TTATTGCTGTCAGCGGAAACGTTGGTCAGGCTGACGAGCTTGAAGGCCTCGAAGAAAAGGCTCTTAAGACAGGTGCTTCCAAACTTTATATAGAAGATCTCAGAAAAGAATATGTTGAAGAATACATTTGGCCCTGCCTTAAGGCTGATGCGAAATACGAAGAATATCTTCTCGGAACATCACACGCACGTCCCTGCATCGCTAAGCGTCTTGTAGAGATTGCTCTCGCTGAGGGTGCTGATGCCATCTGTCACGGATGCACAGGTAAAGGTAATGACCAGGTTCGTTTCGAGCTTACGATCAAGGCTCTTGCTCCTGATATGGCAATCATTGCTCCTTGGAGAATTTGGGATATTCAGTCCCGTGACGAGGAAATTGAATACGCTGAAGCACACAACATTCCTCTTAAGATAAATCGTGAAACAAACTATTCTAAAGATAAGAACCTCTGGCACCTCAGCCATGAAGGTCTTGATCTTGAAAATCCCGCAAATGAGCCTCAGTACCAGAAGAAGGGCTTCCTTGAACTCGGTGTATCTCCCGAAGAAGCTCCCGATACTCCCACTTATGTTACAATTCATTTTGAAAAAGGTATTCCTACAGCTGTTGACGGTAAGGAAATGGATGGTGTTTCCCTTATCGAATATCTCAACAAGATCGGCGGAGCTAACGGTATCGGTATCCTTGACATCGTTGAAAACCGTCTGGTTGGTATGAAGAGCCGTGGTGTTTACGAAACTCCTGCTGGAACAATTCTTTACAAGGCTCACGATGTGCTTGAAACAATTACGGTCGACAAGGAAACTGCTCACTTCAAGACAATCGTTGGTCAGAAGATGGCTGAGCTCACATACAACGGACAGTGGTTCACTCCTCTCCGCGAAGCTATCTGTGCATTTGTTGACAAAACTCAGGAACACGTAACAGGTGACGTTAAGCTCAAGCTTTATAAGGGCAATATGATCAATGCAGGTGTTACATCTCCCTATTCACTTTACAGTGAACAGACTGCTTCCTTCGGTGTTGACGAAGATTACAACCAGAAGGATTCTGCAGGATTCATCAATCTCTTCGGTCTCCCGATCAAGATGAAGGCTCTTGCTGAAAAGAATTGGGATAAATAATCCACAAAATCAAGACGTATAATGTTAAGTATGCGTAACTGACGTATCTATATACTCGGTTACGCACGCTGTTTATTTCTGATAACTTTTATGAGGTGCTGATTATGGCAAAAATGTGGGACGCGAGATTTTCCAAAGCGGAAAACAGCCGCGTCAACGACTTTAATTCATCGATTTCGTTCGACAGCAGAATGTTTCGAGAGGATATCGACGGTTCTGTTGCACACGCAACTATGCTTGGAAAATGCGGAATTATTTCGGCAAGTGAGGCTGAAAAAATTGTTGAAGCTCTTCTTATCATAAAAAATGATATTGAGACCGGTGTTCTCCCGATAGATCCCGAGGCTGAAGACATACATATGTTTGTTGAAGAAGTTCTGACAAACCGAATAGGCGACACAGGAAAGAGACTTCACACCGCACGAAGCCGTAACGATCAGGTTGCACTTGATATTCGACTTTATCTCAGACGAGAGATCAAAGAGGTTGAAGATCTGATCTTAAAACTCATTTCTGCCATTTCCTCTATTGCAAAAGAAAATATCGATTCTGTAATGCCGGGGTACACACATCTTCAGCGCGCACAGCCCGTTACATTCGCACATTATGTTCTCGCATACGCTCAGATGTTTATCAGAGACTATAACAGGCTCACGCAGGTTCTTGAGCGTACTTCTGTCTCTCCTCTTGGATCAGGAGCTCTTGCATCCACAACATACCCTATTGACAGACATATGGTAGCTGAACTGCTTGGCCTCAACGGAGTCACAGAAAATTCAATGGATGGTGTATCAGACCGCGATTTCCTCATTGAATTCACATTCGCACTGTCACTTATTATGATGCATCTCTCGCGTTTTTCGGAGGAGATAATCCTTTGGTGTACAAGCGAATTTTCGTTTGTTGAGCTTGATGATGCCTTCTCCACCGGATCCTCTATTATGCCGCAGAAGAAGAATCCCGATATCGCGGAGCTTGTAAGAGGAAAGACGGGACGCGTCTACGGAGATCTCACAACTGTTCTCACAATGATGAAAGGTATTCCGCTTGCGTACAACAAGGATATGCAGGAAGACAAAGAAGCTGTATTTGATGCGATCGACAATTCTAAGCTTTGCATTGAGCTTTTCACTTCAATGATTGCTACGATGACAGTCAAAAAGGATCGACTCAGAAAAGCTGCATCCGGTGGTTTCATCAACGCTACTGACTGCGCTGACTATCTTGTAAAAAAAGGTCTTCCCTTCCGTGATGCTTACCGTGTCAGCGGTAGACTCGTTGCATACTGTATCGAACACTCCACTGATCTTGAGTCATTGACAATTGATGAATATAAAACATTCTCGCCTCTTTTCGATGACGACGTATACACTGCTGTAAATCTTGATAACTGTGTAAACACAAGACTTGTGTATGGTGGTCCTTCAAGAAGATCCGTAGAACATCAGATCAAACTTATTGATAATTATGTTGAATTAAAAGGTGCTGAAAATGACTAAAAAAATCAAAGCTGCTATTGTTGGCGCAACAGGCTATGCGGGTGCTGAGCTTGTCCGCCTCCTCGTTACACATCCTATGGTTGAAATCAGCGGTCTCTCATCTGTGTCCTTCGAAGGTAAAGAGATCTGCGAGATTTATCCTAATTTCAAAAAGATAGGACTTCCTACACTTACAGATGCAGATCATGCAATCGAAGATGCTGATGTCGTTTTCGCATCTCTTCCGCATGGATTATCAGAGCCGATTGCGGAAAAATGTGCAGAGTCCGGAGCACTTCTCATCGATCTTGGGGCTGACTTCAGACTTGAATCCGAAGAAGAGTACTCTGAATGGTATAAAAAGACGTTTGATAAGCCTACTCTTCACGAGGGTGCTGTTTATGCTCTTCCAGAGTTATTCAGAGAAAAGATCAAAGATGCAAAAATAATCGCAAATCCCGGATGCTATCCGACCGCAGCTGCTCTCGCGCTTTATCCCGCACTCAAAAATGGATTTATTGAGAAGTCGGGAATAATTATTGATGCTAAATCCGGTGTTACCGGAGCAGGACGCAGCCTCACACAGACTACTCATTATCCTGAAGCAAATGAATCAATTTCTGCGTACAAAGTCGGTGCTCACAGACACACCCCTGAGATCGAGCAGACATTGTCTTACGCTGCAGGAGAAAAAATAAATCTTGTATTTGTTCCCCATCTTCTTCCTGTGAACCGAGGAATTGAAGAAA
The DNA here is from genome assembly GCA_015063455.1 of Oscillospiraceae bacterium. Classification (GTDB taxonomy): domain Bacteria; phylum Bacillota; class Clostridia; order Oscillospirales; family CAG-272; genus UMGS1696. The sequence continues at coordinate 18,006 of SVUC01000033.1, read as the reverse complement.
CAATATATGCAAGACTTGCAACAGATAAGTCAATTGATGAAATCAGACAGGCTTATGTTGACTTCTATATAGATGAACAATTTGTACGAATTGAGCCGAGTGGAGTCAGCGCTCAGATACGCAACGTGACAAGATCGAATTACTGCGACATTTCAGTTCACGTAGATAAGAGAACAAACACACTTATTCTTTGCTCCTGCATTGACAACATGGTTAAGGGTGCTGCGGGACAGGCGATACAAAACATGAACATTTACTTCGGATTTGAAGAAGACTGCGGCATAGATATGCTCCCTGCAGGATTCTGATATAGGTGATAAATATGGAAAAAATCAATCTTACCAAAATAGATGGAGGTGTATGTGCACCTCTTGGATTCAAAGCTTACGGTATTCACTCGGGACTCAGAAAAAATACAGATCGCCTTGACCTTGCTATGATCAAGGCTGACAAGCAGTGTACTGCCGCAGGCGTTTTTACAAAAAACAAGGTATTTGCAGCTCCTGTTGGAGTAACCCGAGAACACCTCGAAAACGGTACGGCACAGGTCGTAATCTGTAATTCCGGTAACGCTAATGCATGCACACCGGATGGATACGAAAAAGCTAACGCAACATGTGCGGCTCTTGCTGAGACTCTCGGAATTCCTGAGGATGACGTAATCGTTTGCTCAACAGGTGTTATCGGACTTTCCATGGATATCTCCCCTATCCTAAACGGTATTCCGACATTGTTGTCTTCTCTTGACCCAACGGCTGTAGGTTCCGATAAGGCTGCAACTGCTATTATGACAACAGACACAAAAAAGAAGGAATTTTCCTATTCATTTGAGGTAGGCGGTAAAACCGTAAAGATCGGTGGAATCTGTAAAGGTTCAGGTATGATCCATCCCAATATGGGAACGATGCTCTGCTTTATCACAACCGACTGTGCGATTTCTTCTTCTGTACTCCGTACTGCTCTTCTTTACGCTGTAAAAGACACCTACAATATGGTAACTGTTGACGGTGATACAAGCACAAATGACACAGTAACCGTGATGGCGTCCGGTCTTGCAGGAAATACAGAAATCTGCTGTACCGAATGTGAGGAATATAAAGAATTTGCTGAGGCACTCAAGCATCTCTGCATGGATATGGCTCTCGCAATTGCAGCAGACGGAGAAGGCGCTACAAAACTCCTTATCTGTAATGTAACAGGTGCAAAATCTGACGATGACGCAAGAATTCTTGCAAAGGCTGTTGTCTCCTCATCTCTTGTCAAGACAGCTATGTACGGAGCTGATGCAAACTGGGGCAGAATTATCTGTGCTCTCGGTTACTCAGGTGCAGATATTGACACATCAAAGATCAATATTACATTCGTATCTGCTGAGGGCGTACTTCCTGTATGCAAAAACGGCGGAAGTTATCCCTTTGATGAAGATTTTGCTAAGAAAGTTCTCACTCGCGACAAGATCGAGATAAACTGTGATATGAATGACGGTGAGTTTGCAGCCTCCGCATTTGGATGCGATCTCACTTATGAATATGTACGTATCAACGGTGATTACAGAAGCTGATCTTTCTGAAAGGAAACAAAAAAATGTCAATTACAAACGAAGATAAAGCCGGTGTGCTTATAGAAGCACTTCCCTACATACAGAAATACACCGGAAAAACCATTGTTGTTAAATATGGTGGAAACGCAATGCTTTCAGACGAACTCAGAAATGCTGTTATCAGCGATCTAGTTCTTCTCTCTCTTACAGGAATTAATGTTGTTCTTGTTCATGGCGGCGGTCCCGATATCAATGATATGCTTAAAAAAATCGGCAAGAAATCAGAGTTTATCAACGGCCTCAGATACACTGATGAAGAGACGGTCGAAGTTGCTCTTATGGTTCTTGCGGGAAAGACAAATAAGCAGCTTGTCGATCTTATCGGCAGAACAGGCGGTCGTGCCATTGGACTTTGCGGACTTGACGGTGGGCTCATCAAAGCTACAAAGCACACGGACGCTGAAGGGACGGACTACGGATACGTTGGAGATATTACATCAGTTAATGCAGATGTTATTAACGATGTAATAAATCGAGGATACATTCCTGTTATCTCCACTGTTGCTCATGCTGATGACAGTGATGGAATCTATAACATCAACGCGGATACTGCTGCAGCTGAGATCGCAGTTGCACTTAATGCTGAGAACCTCATTCTTCTAACGGATACACAGGGTGTTCTCAGAGATCCGAAAGACCCTTCCTCTTTAATTTCCGTAATCAAAAAAGAAGAAGTTGATGCACTCAGAGCAGACGGAATTATCTCGGGCGGTATGATCCCCAAGGTTGAGTGCTGCGTTAAGGCTGTTGAGGGCGGAGTTAAGACGTTTATTATTGACGGAAGAATCAAGCATTCAATCCTCATTGAAATGCTTTCCGAAGAAGGTATCGGTACAATGTTTACCTGATAGGTAAAGAGGTATATTATGACTCGCGAACAAATTATTGAATTTGATAAAAATAATATAATGAATACATACGGCAGACTTGATCTCGTTCCCGAAGAAGCTCGTGGTGCCGTAATTAAAGATAAAAACGGAAAAGAATACATAGATTTTACAAGTGGAATCGGTGTTAATATCTTCGGTTGGAATGACGAGGGATGGAAGAGCGCTGTAATAGATCAGATCGGCAGATTCCAGCACGTGTGCAACTATTATTACTGTGATAAGGCTGCTGAGCTTGCCCATATGATTTGTGAAAAAACCGGACTGACCAATATGTTCTTCTCAAATTCCGGTGCTGAGGCTAATGAAGGTGCAATTAAGCTTGCGAGAAAGTACAGTTTCGATAAATACGGTGCAGGAAGAAGTACAATTATCACGCTCAACAGCTCATTCCACGGTCGTACTGTAACTACACTTGCAGCTACCGGTCAGGATGTGTTCCACAACTATTTCTTCCCTTTCACAGAAGGATTCAAATACTGTGAACCCGCTAACATTGATGCCCTTCATGAAGCGTGTACAGAAGATGTATGTGCTGTTATGCTTGAAGTCGTTCAAGGTGAAGGTGGAGTTAACATTATGCCCGCGGACTATATAAAAGCGGTCCGTGCACTCTGCGATGAACGTGATATTCTTATGATCGTCGATGAGGTTCAGACGGGTATCGGACGCTGCGGCAAATTCTTCGGCTACATGAACTACGGTATTACCCCTGATATCGTTACAAGTGCAAAAGGACTTGGCGGCGGTCTTCCGATCGGTGCGTTTATCAGCGGTGAGAAATGCTCAAAAACTCTCGGTGGCGGTATGCACGGATCTACATTTGGTGCAAACCCTGTATCAACTGCAGCAGCAGCTTATATTGTTTCTAAAATTGACGACGATTTTCTGAATGAAGTAAATAAAAAAGGCGAATATATCAGAGAAAAGATTTCTGCTATAGACTCAGATAAGATCAAAGAAGTTCGTGGAGTAGGAATGATGATCGGCATTGCTGTCACAGTCTCTCCCAAGGATATTCTGCACTACGCATTTGACGCGGGGCTTCTTGTTCTCACTGCAGGAAAAGATGTTGTTCGTCTTCTTCCCCCGCTTAGTATTTCTTATAAAGAAATTGATCGCGGAATCGAAATTCTCGAAAAAATACTGAAATAATCACAGAAAGAGATATAATTATGAAAAAAGACTTTCTTAAGATGGCGGATCTTTCAAAAGAAGAAATGTTTGAGCTTCTTGATCTTGCCGCAAAACTAAAATATGAAACAAAAAACGGGATTGAACATCACATTCTCAAGGGTCAGTCTCTCGGTATGATTTTCCAGAAATCATCAACGAGAACAAGAGTTTCCTTTGAAGTCGGTATGTACCAGCTTGGCGGTCAGGCACTCTTTCTTTCCCCTCGTGATCTTCAGATCGGCCGCGGCGAACCCCTTGAAGACACTGCCCGTGTTCTCTCCCGTTACCTCGACGGTATTATGATCCGCACCTTCGATCAGGAAGAAGTTGAAAAGCTCGCTGAATATTCTACTTGTCCGATTATAAACGGTCTCACAGACTATTGTCATCCCTGTCAGGTTATGGCTGACCTTCTTACAATCAAAGAATTTAAGGGTGGCTTTGAAGGTCTTAAGATGTGTTATATCGGAGACGGAAACAATATGGCGAACTCCCTTATTGTCGGTGGTCTTATTGCTGGTATGGATGTATCTATCGGCTGTCCAGACAATTACCAGCCCGACAAGAAAGTTCTTGATTTCACAAAGGACTACAATGGAAAGTTCACGATGACCGATGATATCTTCGCAGCTGCTTCCGGCGCAGATGTTCTTCTTACAGACGTTTGGGCTTCTATGGGTCAGGAAGGTGAAGCGGAAGAACGCAAAAAGGTATTCTCAGGTTACCAGATCAACAACGAACTTATGTCCGTTGCCAATAAAGATGCAATGGTTCTTCACTGTCTCCCTGCTCATCGCGGTGAAGAAATTGCCGCTGATGTTTTTGAAGCTCATGCAAACGAAATCTTTGAGGAAGCTGAAAACCGTCTCCACGCTCAGAAAGCCGTTATGGTTAAGCTGATGGCTAAATAATTTTTTTTACGGAAAGAAATAATTATGAAAATACAAAAATCCCACTTTGATAAAAAAGCTAAGACTGCCTTACTGTTTTTATCGGTGGGGTTTTGTCTTTTTTTCCTTGTATCGTGTACTATGATGGAGTTCAGGGATCCGGAAGGTGAGGTGGAGACTGTTGATCTGACAATTTCCCCTGATGATCCGAGTACTCCTGTAGAGAATATTTATTTCCCATACTCTGAAGGGCTTGATGATTATTTTATTCATGAAGAAGCGCAGAGTTGGGCCGACAACTATGAACTCTTACACGGATACAGAACATCAAAAGAATTGATTATGTCCGTTTCTGACATTGATAACAGGAATATGAATGTCATCAATGAGTGTCACACGCTTTGGGATATGTCAGCTTATCCACCAAACATAAGTGGTCAGGATGTTCGAACACTGATCCTTTCATATTCCATCCCATACGGAAACAAATTTGATACCGACGGGAATCAAATAACGCAGGATATTCTTTCGAGTATTGATTCAAACAGAAACGTTGACGAAATTCCCGAAACTGTTGATGTTAAGTATGCTGTTGTCACTCAAAGAACAGATTTGAAAAATATACCAACTGATCTTGGATTATTTAATTCGGGTGACAAGTATTATAACTTAACACAGGAAACAGAAATAGTGATTGGGACTCCAGTTGCCGTTCTTCACACCAGCTCAGATGCAGACTACGTTTTCATTCAGGCATACAACTACTACGGATGGATCAGACGAGACCACGTTGCTTTTGCAAGTCGAGAAAAATATTCTGATTACTTTACTGAAGGAAATTATGTAACTGTTGTAAAAAAGCACATATTCTCAAACGATGTTAGAGTCGATATGGGTGTTCGACTTCCCTATGTCAGCGAAGATCAGACCGACTATACTGTTCTACTTCCCTCCGGGGATGAAAACGGCGATCTATGTTTTGTAGAATCAAAAATATCCAAAGCAGATTCTGTTTTCGGTTCGCTTCCTTATACGATGCTCAACTTCTATAATCAGGCGTTTGAGTTTCTCGATGTTGAGTATGGATGGGGTGGCGCCGATGGAGGTGTAGATTGCTCCGGATATGTTGTTTCGGTATTCCGTACATTCGGATTTGTTCTTCCGAGAAACACAGGCGAACTCAGAGATTATTTCGGCAACTCAAGTAACATATACGGATTAAATGCTGAAACTGCAGATTCGTTGATGAAAAATCTTAAACACCCCGCTGCAATTCATTCAAGCGGACATATTATGCTTTATCTCGGAAAAAAAGATGGTCTTCATTATGTGATCCACGCTCCATCAGGCGGTGAAAAAGTAAATGTCACATCTATATCCATTCCGGGAAATCTGATATCTGTGTCAGAGCTTGGAAGTGAAAATTAAATTTAAACAAAAATACCGTATGGTTTAAATCATACGGTTTTTTCTTTTTATTTAAGTTTTTCTTGTTTCATTCCGATAGAATGTGCAAGAAGTGCTCCCACTATCAGTAAAACACTAATCTCCGGCAACCATTCCCAGAACGGAACCGGCGGATCTGCAAATATGTAAAGTTGAGTATCTTCAACAAATATGTGATATAGAAGCGGGAGACCAAACAGTAGATACAAAATACGTTTATCAGGCAAATATCCGAGTACGGTCAAAGTATAAATTGTCAGTACAACTAAATAAAGAATTGTACAAAGCGTTTGATGTATCGGAGTGAAAGAAAAAGCCTTGATTATGAAGAAGACAACTCCTATGAAAACAGATGAGATCGAAAGAACGAGTGTGTTTTTTCTGAGTACTGTCATACCCAGGAGAAACAAAAAAGCAGCCAAAACAGGCATCAGCAGGTGAACAAAGAAAGAAAAGGTGTCAATCTCTTTTGGAATAAAATGAATTATTCGAATCAAAGTCGAGAGGAACATTAATATACATGCAACTAATGATGATTTATTAGAAATCGGAAATGAAATTCGTAAATATTTCTTCATATAAATACTCCTTTATTGTTGTAATATAATAATATAGTATATTACATCTTTTGTCAAGAGCGCGGAGTATTTGTTTATTTTCTGTGAATTAAATTATAGCTTGTTGACTTTACAACAAGTTTTTGGTATAATGTTCTTGTTGTAAAAACAACTGTGTGAGGTTTTAGAATGGAAGAAAGATTCAATACATTTACTGTTCTTATTGCGGGGATAAACCGCTGTATAAGAAAGATCAAAACCGAAGAAATGTCAGAGTATAATCTAAAAAGTCCGCATGTATCCTGTCTGTATTATCTTTACAAGCACAATTCGCTGACTGCTAAGGAGTTATGCGATATTTGTGATGAAAATAAGTCGAATGTTTCACGTTCAATAAAATTTCTTGAAGAAAACGGATACCTTGTCTGTAATTCAAAAAAAGAAAAAAGATATCAGAGTCCACTCAGTCTTACTAACAAAGGACTTGAGGTCGGAAAGATAATTGCAGAAAAAATAGACCGCGTTCTTATTGGTGCGAGTAAAGGTTTGAGCGAGGATGACAGAATCATTTTTTACAGAAGTCTTATGCTGATCAGTGATAATCTTCGCACTATCTGCGAAAACTATGATAATGATAAAGAGTAATCGAAAGGATTTATCTAAGTATGAATAAAGATGTACTTCACAAAAAAATTGAATTTACAAATGTTCGGCAGCTCGTTGAATGGTCGGCAGATACATTCGGTGATAAAGCTGCGTATTCTTATAAAAAAGATCAGCTGAAAGGAGAGACAATTAAAGTTTCTTGCAAAGAGTTCAGAGACGAGGTAAGAGGTCTTGCTTCTGAGTTGATTCACCGTGGTTGTGCGGGTAAACATTGCGTTCTTATTGCAAAGCCCTCTTATGACTGGATTTTGACTTACTTTGCTGTTCTCTCAATCGGCGCAGTTCTCATCCCTCTTGACAGAGATTGGCTCAGAGAAGATCTTGCTGATACTGCAATCAAAGCTGATATTGATTATCTTTTCTGTGACAGCGACCTCAATGAAACGGCAGATTATATTTCCGAAAAAGCTTCTTTAATGACGGATACAATACTCTTAAATACTCAGTCCTGCGAAAATTCTCTTTCCGAGTTGACAAAATCAGGAAAAATTAAATTCGAAGAAGATCAGAGTTTGTATTTTGATACACCGATCAATCCCATGAAGCTGTCACTCCTTGTATTTACCTCGGGAACGACCGGAAAAGGTAAGGGTGTTATGCTCTCACAGAATTCGATACTCTCAAACGTATCAGATGCTTATCCGTATATTGATTTTTCCAACAAAACTGTGAGTGTACTCCCCTTGCATCACACATACGGCTCGACTATTATGCTTCTTGCACACATGATGATCGGCTGTGAGGTGTACATCTCCGCCGGGCTCAGATATGTTCAGAAAGAGCTCAAAGAGCAAAAGCCGGGGCATCTTGTGCTTGTCCCACTCTATCTTGAAACATTCTATCGTAAGATTATTACAAATATCAGAGAAAAAGGTAAAGAAGACCTTGTTTTCAGAATGATAAAAGTAAGTAATGCAATGAGAAAAGTTGGAATTGATCAGCGCGACAAGATTTTTGCAGAGATCCGTGCTGCATTTGGTGGGGAGGTAAAAACGATTGTCACGGGTGGTGCACCTATCAATCTTGAAATTATTGAATTTTTTGATGCAATCGGAATCAGCACGTTAAATGGATATGGAATAACCGAATGTTCACCTCTCATTGCAGTAAACAGAAGTAGAAACAACATTCACGGAAGTGTCGGAAATGTTCTCGATATAGACACAGTAATTATCGACGAACCTAACGAAGACGGTGAGGGAGAGATCCTCGTTAAAGGTCCTAACGTAATGCTCGGATATTACAAAGATGAAGAAGCAACTGCTGCTGCATTTGACAGAGGTTTTTTCAAGACAGGTGATTATGGTAAGCTTGACAAAAACAATATTCTCACGATAACAGGCAGAAAGAAGAATCTTATAATTCTCTCTAACGGAAAAAATGTTTACCCTGAAGAGATCGAAAACGAACTTATCGCTATTCCCGGAATACTTGACGTTATAGTATACGAAGGTCAGAGCAAGCGCGGAATAACTCATAATGCAATCGTTGCAGAAATTTATCCGGACAAAGAATTCTTGGAAAAGAACGAGATCAACGATGTTGAGGCATATTTCAAGCCCTTTATTGATTCATTCAACAGAAAGACTGTTCCGTACAAGAAGATCAGCGTTTTGAAGATACGCAAATCTGAATTCCCCAAGAACACACTCAGAAAGATCATGAGATTCAAACTTGATATGAGTATAGATTAAATAAAAAAGACGCACAACATCTTTTAGATGAATGTGCGTCAACTTTTTATTCAGCGCAAAGCTTTATGATATTTACAATGATTTCTGATGCTTTTTCCATGCCTTCAACTGTAATGTGCTCGTATGGACCGTGGAATGCGTGACCGCCTGTACCAAGATTTGGTGTGGGAAGACCCATAAATGAAAGCCTTGAGCCGTCAGTGCCTCCTCTGATTGGGTTGTGAGTGGGGATTACACCTGCCATTTCAGTTGCTTTATTAGCGATCTCTACGATTTCAAAAACAGGACGGATCATCTCTTCCATATTTCTGTAGGATTCTCTTATTGTAAGAGTCACAGTTCCCTCTCCGTACTTCTGATTGATGAGTTTTTCAATGTGTCGCAGTGTATCTTCTCTTGCGGTAAAATTTGCCGCTCTATGGTCACGAACGATATACTCAAGATGTGCAGATTCTACGCACCCGCTCATTTCACACAGATGATAGAATCCTTCATATCCTTCTGTATCTCTTGGTGTCTCCCCGGACGGAAGCATAGAATTTATTTCCATCGCAACGATGGAGGCGTTGATCATTCTGTCCTTGGCTTCGCCCGGATGAATATTGAAGCCGTTTACATCAAAAACAGCTGAGGATGCGTTGAAGTTTTCATAAACGACTTCTCCTTCTGTACCGCCATCTACTGTATATGCAAAATCTGCATCGAATTCTTTTACATCGAAATTATCCGCTGATGTTCCGCATTCCTCGTCAGGTGTGAAACAAATTGAAATTTTTCCGTGAGGGATATTATTTTTTAGCACAACTTCAATTGCATTCATTATTTCAGCAACACCGGCTTTATCGTCTGCCCCTAAGAGACTATTTCCGTCTGTTGTGAGAAGAGTTCTTCCCGCGAGAGATTTGAGATGAGGAAAACTTTCGTTTGTTATTACTCTTCCCGAGTCCCCGAGCACAACATCCTCTCCGTTGTAATTTTCGATAATGTTTACATTTACCGGAGAATCGGCAAAATCGGGAGATGTATCAACATGAGCAATAAAACCTATCTTTGATTTGCTTTCACATCCTTCTGTTGCAGGAATGTGAGCGTAGACATAGCACATATCGTTCACATAAACATCTTCTACACCCATTTCTTTTAGCTCGGAAACGAGTTTTCGTGCAAGTTCAAACTGTTTTTTTGTTGTCGGAACTGTGTTTGATTTGTCATCACTTGACGTGGGAATTGTAACGTATTCTATAAATCTTTCAAGCAGTGTCATAAGAATAACTCCATTATCTTAAATTGTTGTGATTTAATAATATACCAAATTATCGTTTTTGTCAACTTATATCTTGTTAATTTACAGTTTAGACTTGTTCATTTATCTAAAATATGATATAATTACAAAAAATATAGAACCACGGAGAAGATTTATGCTTAGTGATCTTGTAAGAGAATCTAGAAGTTATAGAAGCTTTAATGAATCACAGAGAGTGACTAAAGAAGAGCTTCTTGAATTTGTTGATACGGCAAGACTTTGCCCGAGTGCTGTCAACCGTCAGCCGCTCAAATACCGTCTTGTATATGAACCTGCAGAGGTTGAGGAATTTCTCGCAATAACAAGGTGGGGTGGTCTTCTGCCTGATGTAAAGCTGCCGCCGGACGGACACCATCCCACAGCATTTATTGTAATGTGTTGTGACACAACGGTCGTTGAAAATCCCGATTCTGCTAAATTTGATGCGGGAATCGCTGCACAGACGATAATGCTCAATGCGACTGAAAAAGGACTTGGCGGCTGTATTATCGGCGCGTTTAATTCCGATGAAGCATCTAAAACTCTTCTTATTCCCAAGAAGTACAAGCCGATCGTCGCGCTCGCATTCGGTGTTCCCGATGAAACAGTATTCATATGTAACCTGAACAAAGACGGAGATACAAAGTACTTCAGAGACAAGGTTGGGCTTCATTTTGTTCCAAAGCGTTTACTTGAGGATGTTATAATCGAATGATATACGCAATAATTGCCGTCATATTTTCGGCGTTCATTATTTGGATCTCAGTTTTGGGTGAAAAAAAGCCTGATCAAAATAAGTTATTTATTCGGCTCAATGCTTTATTGGCAATATTAGGTGCTCTGACATTTACATCAGTATTTTTCATTGTAAAGCATTTGATATTTTCTATAAAGGATGATCAGGAGTTTGTCGAGTGGGCGTGGGATATGTTCACACTTTACTACTCAATATCCCTTCCAGTATTTCTCGTTTTGATTCTGGTGCTTCTTTTGTCTGTTCTTCTCTCAATATTTCAAGACCCAAAACGTGGATCATCATCGCCCGTTATTCGAGTAATGGCTGCAACCGCTTCATCTGTTCTGATGCTTCTTATCGCGCCCTGCTACGGATTTATGACCGATAATCAGATCATCTCGATATATCCATATATACTCGTATCGGGTTTGGCTGAGGCTCTTATCTTCAGAATAGTATTTGTTCTTGAATATTTTATTCGATCAAAGACTAATGTGAAGAATAGGTGATATTTTTCTTATTTCATGATGAAAAGTCACCATAAACTCAAGTTTAATATTGAAATTTTACATTCTACGTGATAAAATATCTATTAAGAGTTTATCTTAGGTTTTACTCTAATTGACTTTCACGCGAAAGGCTTACTTATGAAAAATACATTGAATAGAATTACTGCAGTCATACTGACTGTAATTACTGTGTTTTCGTTTGCTGTGATTGCCCTTCCTTCTCAAATCGCAGCATCTGATACAGTTACCACAACCGTCAACATCGCAACAGCTGACAGAAATATGTCTGGCCCGGGATATTATTGGGCGAACCGATTTGACACTTTAACGCTCACAAACCTCAATCTTGACACAGATGAGGATTTTGGTCTTCGTTTGCCTAACAATTGTACAGTCATTCTTGAGGGTAAGAACTATATCAAAGCAGGAAAATACGGAATTTCCTGTTCCGGCAATGTTGTATTCAAAGGCAATGGCTCTTTGACAATAGATGCAGGCGAGATTGGCATATATCTTGTTACTCAAGACAGCACTCAGAAGATACGTTTGATTACAGGCGACTATACTGTAACAGCAGGAAAATATGGTGTTTACAGTGAAGCTGCTGATTTCTCTTTTGTTGACGGAACAATGTCAATTAATATGATCGGTGACAGCTCGTATGCAATTCTTGGAAGATGTGTTAATCTTCTCGGAGGTAAGTTCTCAGCCAACGCATCAGTTGAGACAACACAGGAGCTTGTTGTTGACGGAATTGATATAAAAATTGAATCGTCAAATCCTGCTCTTGCATCAAAGAACCTTAAAGTCAAGAATATTTCTGCAGAATACAATGGAGAGAATACAATAAACGCCTCTTCAACAGCTTCTAAAAGCCGCTCAAGCATAATTTTTGGTGACAGTATTCCGGGGTTCGTGGATTACATTCTTCTTGCTGTATTTGCTTTAGGAATCGCAGCGGCGGTATTTATTCCCTCCCTCAGAAGAAAAAAGAAGGCAGAAGCTTTATATAAGCGTCTCGCTGATGAAGGATATGACATCAGACGATAAACTAAAACTCAGGGGCAGGCTTTCAAAACCTGCCCTGTTTTACAAAATAACTGATAATACGGTGATGATATGAAATCTATTCGCGAAATATACAAGATCGGTAAGGGTCCGTCAAGCTCACATACAATGGGGCCTCAGAAAGCGGCGGATATTTTCAAAAAAGAAAATCCAAGTGCTGCGAGATACAAAGCCGTTTTATACGGATCCCTTGCCGAAACGGGTAAAGGACACATGACAGATACGGCAATAATTGAAACGTTCGCCCCTAAAGAGTGCGACATCGTTTTCAATGTTGACCGTACAATTGAGCTTCCGCACGATAACACACTCGAATTTTTTGCGTACAGTGAATCCGGGGAGCAGACGGCACAAATGCGTGTTATGTCGGTAGGTGGTGGAGATATAAAGATTGAAGGTTATCCGGAATATGATCTTCCCGACATCTATCCCGAATCAACTTTTTCCGATATTGCTGAGTACTGTCTCAACAGAAATATGCGTCTTTCCGATTATGTGTTCGAACACGAGGGAGAGGAGATAAAGGACTTTCTTCTTGAAGTGTGGAATACCATGGATTCTTCCATTGAAACCGGACTAAAGAAGCGCGGTATTCTTCCCGGCGGACTCAATGTTGAGAGGAAGGCACAATATTTATTCAATCAGAGACACATTGATGAATCTCCGAGTACCCGCGAAAACAGGATTGTGTGTGCATATGCATTTGCTGCAAGCGAACAAAATGCAGACTGCGGTACGATCGTTACGGCTCCCACTTGCGGTGCCTGCGCTGTACTTCCTTCAGTTCTGAAATATATGAAAGAGCAGAAGCATTTTTCAAACGAGCAGATCATCAAGGCACTTGCAGTAGCGGGACTCATCGGCACTTTGGTAAAGAAGAACGCATCTATTTCGGGTGCCGAATGTGGATGCCAGGCTGAGATAGGCACTGCTTGTTCTATGGCTTCTGCAGCTCTTTGTGAGCTTCACGAAATGGCAATCGGACAAGTCGAATACGCGGCTGAGGTTGCGCTCGAGCATCACCTTGGACTTACCTGTGACCCCATCTGCGGACTTGTTCAGATTCCTTGTATTGAAAGAAATGCAGTTGCGGCAATGAGAGCAATTAATGCGCTCAGCCTTGCAAATTTTCTTTCCGAAACACGAAAGATCTCGTTTGATATGGTGGTAAATACGATGTATGAAACGGGAAGAGATCTTCATTTCAGATATCGCGAAACAGCTGAGGGCGGACTCGCAAAAGCTTATAAATAAATCTGTCTTAAATAACAAAAATCCCTTGAAGTTATTGATCAATTATGCTAAAATTACCTTAGCTTTATCAATCTTCGAGGGATTTTTATGATTAAAAGAATGTTAATGCTTGCAAAACCGTGGTGGTGGGCTCTGATATTGACCGTAATCTCACTTTTCTTATCTTCTGCGCTGAGTCTTGTAACTCCTGAAGCGGTACGTCAGCTTACAGAACATCTTCAAGTGCCAGATTCATTATCAACAAAAGTAATAATTACTTATGTAGTTGTAATGCTCGCGGCATATCTTCTCAGAGGTATTTTCCGGTTCTTCTCTCTTTGGCTTGCTCACGTTGGCGCGTGGAACTTTGTTGCAAATCTTACACATATTTGTTATGAAAAGCTTCAATCACTTTCAATGCGATTCTACTCTGACAAGCAGACCGGTGAGATCATGTCTCGGATGATTAATGATACCCGTCAGCTTGAACTGCTAATAGCACATTCTCTGCCTGATATTGTATCGAATATTCTGATTATTATTGGCGTTTCGATTATGATTTTCGTAATCAACCCATATCTTGCTCTGTTTACTTTGATACCGGTTCCGTTTATTCTGATTCTTTCGAGAATTTTTATAACAAAAGTTGCTCCTTTATTTAAGATAAATCAAGAAAATCTTGCCGGTCTCAATGCGCTCACGCTCAATAATCTTTCAGGAATGAAGGAAATACAAGCCTTCAATAAAGAAGATTATGAGCTTGAACGAATGAAGGAATACTGTAGATCGTACTCATACGTTAACATCAGGGCAAATTTCTTCAGTGCTCTCTATCATCCTACAGCAGAATTTATGACCTCAATCGGAACGGTTATCGTTATGGGAGTCGGAGGTGTTCTTGTAATGCACGGAACGATGTCAACGGCTGACATTGTCGGATACTTTATGTATCTCTCAATGTTTTACACTCCTCTTTCCACTCTCGCGCGACTTATTGAAGATATTCAAGTGTCAGGCGCGTGTGCAAACCGTATTTGTGAGCTTCTCGACACAGAAAGTGAGATCATGGAAGATCTTAATGCTGAAGAAATTCCAAAAAGCTCGGGTGAGATTGAATTCCAAAATGTTTCGTTTGCGTATAGTGAAGAAAAAAATGTTCTTGATAATATATCATTCAAGGCAAATCCTGGTGAGATGGTTGCGCTTGTTGGAGCTACGGGTGTTGGAAAAACTACCATTGTATCGTTGATTGAGAGATTTTATGATCCTACAGACGGCAAGATTTTAATAAACGGTCACGATATCAAGCACTCAACGCTGAGATCTCTTAGAGATAACATATCTATCGTTCTTCAGGATATTTACCTTTTCAACGGGACTATATATGACAATATAGCTTACGGCGTGGAAAACGCAGAAGCGGAGCAGGTTTATGAGGCAGCAAGAATCGCCTGTGCTGATGATTTTATAAGAGCAATGCCTGACGGGTACAACACTGTTATCGGAGAACGCGGAGTTAAGCTCTCAGGAGGTCAGAAACAACGAATAACCATTGCGAGAGCTATTCTGAGGCAAACGCCTATTTTGATTTTAGACGAAGCGACGTCGGCCATAGACAACGAGACTGAGGCTGAGATACAGAAGGCAATTGAAAACCTTGCGGGACGAATGACCATTATTGTAATTGCACATCGCTTAACAACTGTGATGAAAGCGGATAAAATTCTTGTTCTTAAAGAAGGACGAATTGTTGAAAGCGGTTCTCATTCAGACCTGATAGAAAAAGACGGCGTATATGCATCAATGTGCAAAGTGAATCAAGTAAAAATTGGGGAATAAAAAAATAACGTACATACTGAATTGGTATGTACGTTATCTGTTTTTACAGCATTTTTACAAGATCAGGAATACATTCTTCGAACTTTACACCGTACCAATGATCCTTGTCGTCCATTGTGTGCCTGATGCAATTTACAGTATTCTCTACGGCTATTTTCATTGATTCGTAAAGTGTTTTTCCGAGCATAAGTGCACCGAACATTGTTGACGAGAAAACATCACCTGTGCCGTGGCAGGACAGCGGAAGATTCTCAGAGAAATATTCTGTATACTCCCCTGTTACACTGTTATATCCGACAACACCCTGAGTTTTTCCGTCATACATAACTCCTGTGACTGCCGCTGTTTTGGCACCGAGACCACAGAGCTTTTGGAGGGTTTCTTTGATGTATTTTTCATCATATTCTCCGGGCTTCTTAAATTCTTCTCCCAGCATAAATGTAGCCTCTGTGAGATTCGGGACAATAATATCTGCATTTTTCGAAAGGCGGACCATTGCGTCAACAATTCTATGATCGAATCCCGTATAAAGTTTGCCCTGGTCTCCCATAACCGGGTCGATGAAAACAAGCGGCGGCTTGAATTCATTTATGAAGTCCTCTATCATAAGAGCCTGTTCGGGTGATCCGAGATATCCTGTGTATACGCCGCCAAATTCAAGGTTTTCTTTCTTCCAATGGGAAGTTATCTTCGGAATATCTTCACTCAGATCGTGAAATGTAAATCCTTTGAATCCCCCTGTGTGAGTAGATAAAACCGCAGTAGGAATTATTGCACATTCTACCCCCATTGCTGAAATGATAGGCAGAGCGACTGTTATCGAACACTGACCTACACAAGATATATCCTGTATTGTTAAGGCTCTTTTCATATAATTCTCCTAAACTGAAATTATGGATTTATTATATAACATTTCAGGGTGATTTTCAATTATGTATTTATCCAAAATTATATTTACAGATGGTAAATTTTTTCATAATTTATTACATAAATGCAAAAAACAGACGCCACTGATCGGACGTCTGTTTAATGGTTATTGAACTGATTTAATGAAGATGACTATTGAATTAAATTACTTGATTTCAACTTCTGCGCCTGTAGCAGCGATCTTAGCCTTCATTGCTTCAGCGTCTTCCTTGGAAAGACCTTCCTTGATTGTCTTGGGAGCGCCTTCTACGAGTTCCTTAGCTTCCTTAAGACCGAGACCTGTGATTTCACGAACAACCTTGATAACGTCGAGCTTCTTAGCACCGAAGTTTGTGAGAACTACGTCGAATTCTGTCTTTTCTTCAGCTGCGGGAGCTGCTGCGCCTGCTACACCTGCTACAGCTACGGGAGCTGCTGCGGATACGCCGAATTCTTCTTCAACTGCCTTTACGAGGTCGGAAAGTTCGAGAATTGTAAGAGCCTTGATGGATTCAAGAATCTGAAGTGACTTTTCTGTTGCCATTTTAATATCCTCCGTTTATGTGTGTAAATATTTTTTGAAAATTTGTTATTCCCTATTATGCGGGATCTCTTATTACCCTATTATTCAGCGGGTGTTTCTGCAGGAGCCTCTGCAGGAGCTTCTTCAGCTGCTTCTCCGTCTTTGTCGATGATAGCCTGAAGAACGTATGCGAACTTGTAAAGCGGGCTCTGGATGCTTCCGAGAAGCTTTGCAACAAGTACTTCCTTCGGCGGGATATCCGCGAGTTCGTTAACTGTTGCTGCATCTACTACGGCACCTTCAAGGATACCGCCGCGAATTTCGAATGTTTCGATCTTTTCTGCGTATTCCTTGAGAATCTTAGCGGGAGCGATCGGATCGTCATAGCTGATAGCGATAGCGTTCATACCTTCAAGCTGGGGCTTGAGACCTTCGAAGCCTGCGATATCGCATGCCTTACCGATAAGTGTGTTCTTGATTACTGCATATTCAACGCCTGCTGCACGAAGAGCTGCACGCATCTTTGTGTCCTGATCAACAGTAATTCCTTCGTACTTTACGAGTACGCCGGATGCTGCACGACCCATTTTGTCTGCAAGAGCTTCTACAACGGCTTTTTTCTGCTCTAAAATTTTCTCGCTGGGCATTTTTCTTCCTCCTTATAAACATTCAGCGGCACAAAAAAAGCCTTTCTCCGCATTTGCGCGAAAAAAGACTTAACAATATCAACTGTAAGGTCTCTCCTCGGCAGGATGGCGGATCGCTTTTACTGTAACCTGCTGTCTTTGGTTCAACAACATTATGTATTATACAACATTATAAAATATTTGTCAATAGGTTTTTGAAAAAAATATTTTATTTTTCTTTTACTTTTTCAAAATATGCCCGCGCAGCCTGCTCTGTTTTATTCTCACCGAACGTATAATATTTTCGGTCGGCAATATCGTCGGGTAAATACTGCTGATTTACCCAGTGATTCGGATAATCGTGTGGA
>SVUC01000032.1 GCA_015063455.1 Oscillospiraceae bacterium | reverse complement strand
TGAAACTGTTCTTATTGAAACAAGCAACGATAGAAGCAAGAGCAGAATCCTCAAGTCTGCTGTTCGTAATGTTGACGTAAAGGCTGAAGACGCTGACTAATCATTTAACACAGAAATGTTTAACCTCTTCCTTGTTTTTCGGAAGAGGTTTTTTCTTTTTTCGGAATTATACCGATCTGCGACGAATACACTTTTTAACGAAAGCTATAACTGTATATTCAAGGTGTAACGGAGGTTTTATGAAAAAAAGCGAAAAAAACAACAGAAATTTTTGGCTGTCGTGTCTTTTGTCTCAGATTACGTGGGCAACGGCAACAATCGTTCTGATGCTCATTTTCTGCGGTATCGCGTACTCAACAGCAGATCCTGATTCACTGACCGTCCCCCTATCACTCTGTGCTCTATATCTGAGTGCAGTGATCGGCGGGATCGCAGCTGTAAAAATCTCCGGTGACGGTATTGCCTCTGGATGTATATCCGGATGCATAACCACGGGTATCGTTTTCTGTCTCTCGCTCCTTCCATTTCCCGATTCCACTCTCGATATTCCCCTTAGTATTATTTTGATTCTTATGATAATCCCCGCGTCGATCGTCGGATCTGTCATTGGACACAAAAAAGAAAAAAAGCCGAAAAAGCTCAACCATCACCGCAGATAATTTTTCACAAATCCCGTTGACTGACGGCGGTTTATCATATATAATTGAAGAGTAAACTATTTATGTGAGAGCTGCTATGACAAAAATTAAAGCTAAAAGAAATAAAACCATTGACACCTCCGTTGAGAATGGGAAGAAATTTCTCGACAGGTGCATCAATGTTCAACACAAAGTAGGGTCGATCGACACGATCCTCAACAAAACGATCTGCGGTAATACTTTTGAGGTAATGCCATATCTCCCCGAGAAATGCTTTGATCTGGTAATTGCTGATCCGCCGTACAATTTGACAAAATCTTACAACGGTTCACTTTTCTCTAAAAAAGCTCGCGCTGAATATGAAGAATTTACTCGCAAATGGCTCGGCCTCGTATTTCCGCTTCTCAAAGATAGCGGCTCGATCTATGTTTGCTGTGACTGGGAAAGCAGCCTTGTTATAGGGAATGTACTTGGGGATTATTTCAATGTCAGAAACAGGATCACTTGGGAGAGAGAAAAAGGACGCGGTGCATCTGCAAATTGGAAAAACAGTATGGAAGACATCTGGTTTGCCACGAAAAGCAACTCATACAAATTCAATCTTGATGCAGTAAAGATACGCCGCAAAGTATTGGCACCATACCGCGTTGACGGAAAACCTAAGGATTGGGACGAGACAGATTCAGGAAACTTCCGCGACACCTGTCCGTCGAATTTCTGGGATGACATAACTGTTCCGTTCTGGTCTATGACGGAAAACACCGCACATCCGACACAAAAGCCTGAAAAGCTTATTGCAAAAATGATCCTCGCAAGCTCTGAGGAGGGGGACTGTGTTTTTGATCCTTTTCTCGGCTCCGGAACAACAAGTGTCACCGCAAAAAAGCTCGGCAGAAACTACATCGGAATTGAAGCCGAGGACAGATACTGCATTTGGGCTGAGGAAAGACTTGAGATGGCTGAGATCGACAAAACGATTCAAGGTTTTTCTGACGGAGTTTTCTACGAAAGAAACACCCCTTACAAAAAGTAAAACAAAACGGAGATTCACCGCCGATGTGCGATGGTCTCCGTTTTTTGTTATTCGAGAATGTTTGTTGTTATCTGATCCACACCCATTTCAATGAGTGTCTCAGCGGTCTGCGGATCATCTACCGTCCAGCAATTGACCTTAATGCCATAATCGTGAAGAAGCTTTACTCTTTCTTCATCCAGAAGACCTGCCATAATATCTAAATCCACATTCAATTCGGCAAGCCGCTTCGGAAGATCATCATCCCATTTCATAGTTAGATATTGGCAGCTCTGATCGGGCAAAAAAGAACGCAATCGTACCATATGTCTTATATCAAATGAAATAAATGTCATATTGTGAAGATAGTCGAACTCCTTGAATATTCCGACTATTCTTTGCAGTTCCTCTGTCTGAAAGTTAGATTTCAGCTCAAGCACAGCGTGTTTATTGTACTTTTTGCAGATTTTTATGTATTCCTCGAGAGAGCACAGCCGAAGGTCTGAACGATCTGCCGCCCCGTCAGTATCGTTCAATGTAAGAGATCGGAGAGTGTCATAAGGAGTATCTTCAATCTTCAAATTTATGTCGCAAATTCTACCGGTGTCTCTGTCGTGATGACATATAAGTTTTCCATCACTTGTACGATAAATGTCTGTCTCGATTCCGTAATACGTTCGGTTTCCTGCCGCAACAAATGCTGATGCTGTGTTTTCCGTCTCAAGTCCGCTGCATCCGCGATGGGCAATTATTTTTACGTTTTTCTTGTTTAAGATTTTTATCGTATCGCTGAACATATGACCTCCCGAAAAATGAATTAAAGTTCAGAATATCCCTTGAGAACTTTAAGTGTACTCTCTACTGCCGATATGTGAGAGCGTTCGTAACCGTGGCTCGCGTACACACCGGGTCCGATCAGTCCGTGACGGATGTCATAGCCCGCGGCAAGAGTTGTATCAACGTCTGACGAGTAATTCGAATAAACATCTACCGCAAAATCAGCGTTTTCATTTTTTGCAGCCTCAATGAGCTTACTTGTCACCTTGTATGAATACGGTCCCCGCGCATCCTTCGCACAGATTGCGACTGTTTTCTCTGTACATCCGAGTCCGTCGCCGATGCACCCCATGTCTACTGCGATAGCTTCGGTAATTCCGACAGGAACAGATGCTGCTCCGCCGTGGCCAACCTCTTCATATACTGTGAGATGCATATATGTATGACGCTTCAGAGTAACGTTTTCATCCCTCAGATACTTCGCATAGGCAAGCAGAATGCCAACGGAGAGCTTATCGTCAAGATAACGGCTCTTGATATATCCCGATTCGGTAACCTTGAACTTCGGATCAAACGCAACGATGTCCCCTGCCATAATTCCAAGCTTTCTTGTATCATCAGCACACTTTACGTCCTCATCGATAACAAGCTCAGTTGTATCGTAAGATCTTTTTATATCGTTGTAATCCTTATTCACGTGTATTGATGCGTTGCAGAGCTGAAGTGTTCCTTCATATACTTTTCCCCCTCGGGTATAAATTCGAGCGCACTCCGCCTCAAGATTATGTGCTCTCGAGCCTCCGAGGTTCGTCAGACGGAGACGTCCGTTTCCCTTTACCTCAGCAACCATTGCTCCGATCGTGTCAATGTGCGCCTCAATCAGAAGTCCATCATCGTCACACTCACCGCCAAGGTCAATGACAACGCCGCCTTTATTTGTAATTCTTGCGCTGAATCCGAGTGAATCAAATTCAGCCTTTACCCATTCGGCAGCTCGCTCGGTATATCCCGTAGGGCTGTCAATACTCAAAAGCTCTCCTGTTTTGAGGACTGCAAAATCTACATATTTTTTATCCATATCAATCACCTGTTTTCGAAATATTATATTAGTATTATATCACACGTCACTTTGATTTTCCACAAAAAACACAAAAAAGTCCCGCACCATACCGTTTTTCACGATTGAGCGCGGGATTTTTGTTCAGCTTATCTGAAGCTCGTGTCCATATACGAACTTATTTATTGTATTTACGGTCGAGAAAGTATATGCGGTCCAGATTACAGTTGCAGAGGACGACAGAAGAACTGCAATCTCAGTATTCACATTAATATAGTGGAATGCGCCACCCATAATATAATTGATCACGGCAAGAATTCCGCACATAAGGAGACGTCCTCCAACGATATTATATACCTCAAGATCGCGTGTGCGTTTATTGTACTGTACACTGTCGGTGTTAACACCAAACATCGAGAGGTGTATCTTGATGACCTTCAGGAGAACAGCGAGGTATATAAGAACAGATACAAGCGCGACAGCATTCTCTATCACTCCGATAAGAGCCATTCTGTAGTACATATCGTATGCTTTTGTAACCCAGCTGATCGCTTCCACTGTGTACAGATTTTCAACAAAATAGTCAACCTGAAGAACACAGGAAAATACCGAGATAACAGCGCGCACACCTGCAACTGCAGCAGAAGCAATCGCTATTTTATGATACTTTGAGAGCATCACGGATGTAGCAATCAAGGTCAGAGACGAGATTGCACCAATCATCACATTCACGCCGTCGAAAGGCATAATAAAGCTCGATACAACAGCTATGCAGTAAATGAAAAGAACAAGCTTCATATTACTTGCAATGAAGAATGTAGGACGGTTTTTGCGTTCCTCAGCGTATTTGTTTGTCAGACCTTCTATGAAGGCAGTGTCACGTCTGATGCTTCCGAAATACCGCGAGATCTTTACAATATAGACGATTCCCAGAACAATAACCGCAAAAGAGAAAATTAAGTACAAAAGAGGCTTAAACGATGCCATACTTCTGTTGAAAGCGTTTACTTCACCGAGATGATCGTACATCTCAAGCTCGGTGATTTCAGGAATAAATGTTGCACACACTCGGAATATATAGAAGAAAAGTATGTAATTTCGTGTTTTGGTTATACATTCCTTTGTTCGAGTTACAGTTTCAAATCCCAGTTTTTTCTTACCCTTGTTCTCTTTTCCATCTGCGGATTTGAGTCTCAGAACCTTTCGTGAAACCTGTTTTTGTGCATAAACGGCGTTTCCGTTATACCAAAGTCCTGCGAATGAGAGTCCCTCGAAGAGATTTATTACGGCAGGAATGAATAAAAGAAGCTCGATTATACCGAAAACAAATGCCATCAGAACAAGAGCAGATCCGCTTGTGAACGGAATAAAGGCGATACATATTATTTTCGCTATCTGAACAAAAGCAAGCTTGAGGAAATCGTCCTTTGCCAAGGAAAACTTTCCGATAAAGCATGACATTTTTGAAAGTCCGGCTACGATCAAAAAGAATCCTATTGTGTCGGGAATAATATCAACGATTGTAATTACAGGGTTAAAAAGTAAAATAAATCCTGCAAGTATCAGTCCAAATCCCATAAACAGTCCTCCGTTTTTCTGAGGTTATTTTTTCTTCTTATGATTATGTACGTGTTTTTTCTTTTTCGATTTCAGCTTTTCTGCCCGTTTAGCCGCCTCTTCGCGTGCGAGACGTATTGATTCCTCACGCGTCTTCTGCTTATTCTGTTCAATCTCTTCAAACTTATCGTTGATCTTATTGACGATTGCAAAGCGCGATCTTTTTATTTCGTTTTCGTCCTCGTCTGCCGGACAGATTATTCCAAAGCATTTATAAAGAAGTGCGATATTCAAAACGATACAAACGATCCAATAGAAAAATACACCCGCGCTGATATACTGCACAACGCTGTCGATAAAAGGAGATATAACCAATACGAGAACGCTGAAAACGTAGTACACCATCGTCATTACAAAGTTGCGATCGGTATTTTTCACAAGCTTGTCAGATTCGGCGTTTCCCGCAATTCCCCGAGTCCCGAGGAATATAAAAATGTGCATACCGCAAGCTGATATCTGCTTTCCTATATCGACTATCATATCAATAGTTCCTGTAGGGCTGTACAACTCCCACATCAGCGACACGGCATTTACGGAGCACAGTATCAAATAAGCTGTTCCGCATATTGCCGCAAGGCTGAAATATCTGTTATACTGATCGAGCTTTATGAAAGCGTAAAGCATGATACAGATACCGATAATATCAGCGAAAAAATAGTATTCGGATAATGTGAACGCGAATGTTACGAAATACCCGATCAGAAGAATTCCAAATCCCATATCATCCGCGCTCCTTTCCGATTAAAATTCTAAAAATCATTATTCGTCATCGCCGACGGTGTTTGCACCGCAGCACTTCTTGTATTTTTTGCCGCTTCCGCAAGGACAGGGATCATTTCTGCCCACTTTCTTTGTGCTGTTCACAACAGGCTTCTTTACGATCGGCTGACCGGAGCTGATAGGACCGCCCTCAGAAACAGGCTTTGCCACCTCAACTCTCTTGAGCTCGGTCTGAGGCTTTGGCATGATCGAGAGGATCTGACGAGCAGAATCGTCACGGATATTCATTACCATCTCGTCAAAGCACTCAGCACCGCGGATACGGTACTCGGAGATCGGATTACGCTGTGCGTACGCCTGAAGTCCGATCATTTCTCTGAGAGAATCCATTCCCTCAAGGTGATCCATCCACTTCTTGTCAACATTTTGGAGAAGGACGATTCTTTCTATCTCACGCATCTGCTCACCGAAGATCTGTTCCTTAGCTTCATAAATAGTCTTAGCTCTTGTCTGAAGTGTTTCACGGATATTTTCACGAACCTCTGCAGGATTGCCTGTAAGGTCATTGAAATCATCAGTACCGCAGAGAAGTCCCATATATTTTGCCTTAAGTCCTTCAACATCCCACATAGAGATATCATCCTCGTGGAGATAGCTGTCGATATAGTCATCAATAGTTCCCTTAACCATACCGAGCATCTTTTCCTTGATGTCACCGTTATCGAGAACCTCAGAGCGCTGCTTGTAAATTACTTCACGCTGCTGATTCATTACGTCGTCATAGGAAAGAACGTTTTTACGTCTGTTGAAGTTCTGGTCTTCGAGCTTCTTCTGAGCAGATTCGATAGAGCCTGAGAGAATCTTTGCGTCAATTGGAGTATCGTCATCAAGTCCGAGTCTCTCTACCATTCCGACAATTCTGTCAGAGCCGAAGAGACGCATAAGGTCATCTTCGAATGAGAGGAAGAATCTCGATTCACCCGGGTCTCCCTGACGTCCTGAACGACCTCTGAGCTGGTTGTCGATACGTCTTGACTCGTGTCTTTCGGTACCGATTACGAAGAGCCCACCAGCTTCACGGACCTTATCTGCCTCAGGCTTGATTACTTCCTGATACTTCTTATAGAGCTCACGGTAATGATCACGAGCTGCAAATACTTCTTCGCTGACTGACTGTGAAGAGCCTGTTGCAAGGGCGATTATTCCCTCTTCATATCCCTCTTTACGCATCTCAGCCTTTGCGAGATATTCAGCGTTACCGCCGAGCATAATGTCAGTACCGCGTCCCGCCATATTTGTGGAGATCGTGACAGAACCGAACTTACCTGCCTGAGCTACGATGTCAGCTTCCTTATCGTGATATTTAGCATTAAGAACTGTATGGGGAATACCCGCGCCCTTCAGCTTCTTTGAAAGATCTTCAGATTTTTCGATAGAAACAGTACCGACAAGAACGGGCTGGCCTTTGGCGTGACATTCAGCGATCTGCTTGATAATAGCTCTGTCCTTACCCGCTTTTGAACGGTAAACAACGTCGGGATGATCTATTCTGATCATCGGCTTATTTGTCGGAACTTCTACAACGTCAAGATTGTAGATCTCACGGAATTCGTTTTCTTCGGAAAGAGCAGTACCGGTCATACCCGAGAGCTTTTCATACATTCTGAAGTAATTCTGGAATGTGATAGTTGCGATCGTGCGATTCTCTCTCTGGATCTTCACGTGTTCTTTTGCTTCGATAGCCTGGTGCAGTCCGTCTGAATAACGTCTGCCGGGCATAAGACGTCCTGTGAATGTATCAACAATGATGATCTCATTATCCTTGATTACATAGTCTGTATCAAGGTGCATCGTTCCGTGTGCCTTGAGAGACTGATATATGTGGTGAGTAATATCAGCATTTTCGGGATCGGAGAAATTCTGGATTCCGAAATATTTTTCAGCCTTTGCGATACCTGATGCTGTGAGAGTTGTACTCTTCGCCTTTTCATCAACGATATAGTCAGCCGCGATATCGTCGTGGTCTTCTTTTGCGTCAAGCTCTTTAATAACATACTTTGTGAGAGTACGTGTGAATCGGTCAGCCATATCGTAAAGCATATCTACTTCAGCACCCTGACCGGAAATGATAAGAGGAGTTCTCGCCTCGTCGATAAGAATAGAGTCAACCTCATCGACAATGGCGAATCTGTGACCGCGCTGAACTCTGTGTTCCTTGTATGTCACCATATTGTCGCGCAGATAGTCGAAACCGAATTCGTTATTTGTACCGTATGTGATGTCACTTCCATATGCCTTCTGCTTCTCAGCTCTCTTGAGTCCGTGAACGATAAGACCTGTGCTGAGTCCGAGGTATTCGTGGATTCGTCCCATTTCCTCACAGCCGAGTCGGGCAAGGTAATCGTTTACTGTGACGACGTGTACGCCCTTTCCTTCAAGTGCATTAAGGTACGACGGAAGAGCCGCAACCATTGTCTTACCTTCACCTGTCTTCATTTCGGTAATTCTTCCCTGATGAAGAAGAATACCGCCGATGAGCTGAACATCAAAAGGTCTCTTTCCGAGAATTCTGTCAGCCGCTTCTCTTACACAGGCATACGCATCGGGAAGAATGTTGTCAAGAGTTTCACCTGCGGCGAGTCTATCCTTGAAAATGTCAGTCTGCTGTCTCATCTCAGCGTCAGACATTGCACCATACTTTTCAGCGAGAGAATTGATATGCTTCACCGTCGGGATGATCTTCTTCACCTGACGTTCACTGTAAGTGCCGAATATTTTTGTAATAATACTCATTTTATAATGATCGGTCGATTAATTGACCGTATTTCCTCCATAGTATTAATATTCTTGAATCTGTGAAAACGCTGTCACAGAACGCTAATCACCATTATATTATTATACACCCTTATATATAAGTGTTACAAGCCGAAAATGTAAATTTATTTGAAATGTGCAAAGAAATTATTCTTTATAAACGAATAATTCCCTGTGATATTGAAAAAATCGCTTTGATGTAGTATACTTGTATCATTAAGCTTAAAAGTCCGGAGACAATTCTTATGAAAGACATCAACATTGTACTGCACGAGCCGGAGATTCCGCAGAACACAGGAAACATTGCGAGAACCTGCGCGGCAACCGGAGCGGCGCTTCACATCATAAAGCCTATGGGATTTGAGATAGATGACAGAAAGCTCAAGAGAGCAGGTCTTGATTATTGGCATTTGCTTGACATCACCTACTACGACAGCCTTGACGATTTTTTCTCAAAAAATCCGAATTGCAATTTCTATCTTTTCAGCACAAAAGCACCTCGCTGCTATACTGACGTTATGTACGAAACACCCGTTTTCCTGTTTTTCGGCAAGGAAACAAAAGGTCTGCCTGAAGATCTTCTTCACGCAAACCTTGATAGATGTGTCAGAATCCCTATGCGAGAGAGTCTGAGAAGTCTGAACCTCTCAAACTCAGCTGCAATCGGAGTATATGAAGTCCTTCGTCAGACAGGATTCCGCGGTCAGCAGAACGAAAGTGAATATCTGACGAAATAACCTCTTTAGTTACATAAGAGGTGCGAGGAATTCGAGAACGGCTCTCCACACTCTTCTGATAAGTCCGCATTTCTTCTCCTGCGGCACAGATGAATTTGCAAAAATCTCTTCAAAGTCAGATTTAATATCCTTTATGCAGTCGCATCCGTACATCCACACGCCGCATTCAAAATGCAGATAGAGACTTCTGTAGTCAAGATTAACACTTCCGACAGTAGCTACCTTATCGTCGCAAAGGAAGGTCTTTGCGTGGATGAATCCCGGCTCATATTCGTATATTTTGACTCCGTTTTTGATCAGATTCGGATAATATGACTTTGTTGTTTCGTTGACGATTTTTTTATCGGGGATTCCCGGGGTAACGATCCTGACGTCCACCCCACTCTTCACTGCTTTGCAGATAGCCTGCTCCATCTGTTCGTCAATGATCAGATACGGGGTGGTTATCCATACATAGTCGTGAGCTGTTGCAAGTATTCCGAGATATACGTTTTCTCCGACAGGCTCGTCATCAAGCGGATTATCTGTATATGGCTGAACGTACCCATTCGAACGGTATAGTCTGTACTCATCATCAGACGGCTTATATCCGTCATAATTCGACGTCTCGTCACGCTTACCGTTGAGGTAGTCCCACATACTGAGGAACATAACAGTAAACGACCACGCAGCCTCTCCCTTGACCATAACCGCGTTGTCTTTCCAATACCCGTGCTTTTTATAGGTATTGATATATTCGTCCGCAATATTTATGCCGCCTGTAAAGGCGGTTTTTCCGTCTATTACACAGATCTTTCTGTGATTTCTGTTGTTCTGTACAGCAGTCAAAATGGGAGAGAATCTATGAAAGACCTTGCATTTTATCCCCTCTGCTTCAAGGGATTTATCAAAATTTTTGTCAAGCGTCAGAATTGAACCTACATCGTCGTAAATCACTCTGACATCTACTCCCTGTGCAACCTTACGTCTGAGAATGGCGTGTATCCTGTCCCACATCTCACCGTAATCAATAATAAAATATTCGAGGAAAATATACCTTTCTGCTTTTTCAAGCTCATCCTCAAATGTTGAAATAAGAGTCTCACCTGACGGATAGTATTCAACAACACAGTTCTTGTAAGTGGGACACAGGGTTGTATTTCTGATGTATTCAGCCTGTTTTTCGGCTACCTTGTCAATTTTGTCAAGCTCCTCGAGAACATCGTCCTTTCGCTCAACAGAAGAAAGAGTTGTTCCCGTCATGTTTCTCATCTGTCCGAGCACACGTTCTGAAATATGATTTCCACGGAATATCGTATATATTGCTGCACCAAACGGTGGAAACAGAAGAATAATTACGGTCCACGCAAGCTTATACGCCATCGTCTGCTTTTTTGATATAACCTTCAGTACAAATACAATACCGAGAATATACGACATTGAATAGTATACAACAAAGTATCTTGTAAACCCAAGTGCCGCAACAAGTATTATTGCAAACTGAACAAGAATCAACGATCCGACGATAAAAACACGGCTTCTGGCAAGTTTTCTTAGCTTTTTGAATTTATTGTCCATTTCCTTTTTCCTAAAAAAATTCTTATGTTATTATTATACATATAATATTTAATTATTTCAATATGATTTTGATGAAAAATGTATTATGGCCGCATTGTCTGTCCAAAAAGTCCACATTTAGATTACTTTTTCAAAATTATTGACAATATGGCTTTTCTTGTGTTATACTAAAACAAATCCAAAATTAATATTATGTGGAGGTAATTATGAAAATTTTATTTCAGGGTGACAGCATCACAGATGCACACAGAGACAAAAATGACTATCACGATCTTGGAGTAGGTTATCCGAAATATGCTGCTGAAGCTATAGCTAACCGTCATCCGGGTACCGAATTTGAGTTTATTGATCTCGGGATCAGTGGTCACAAAACAGAAGATCTCCGTGCAAGATGGCAGAAGGACTGTATCGACATTCAACCTGATGTCGTATCAATTCTGATTGGTGTAAACGACACCTGGCACAGAGCAGGAGACAGAGATTGGATTCCCAACGAAGTTTACGAAGAGAATTACCGTTATCTCCTGACAGAAATAAAGGAAAAGACAAACGCAAAAATCATCATTATCGAGCAGTTCCTCCTTCCCGTTCCCGACAAGGAATACTTCAGAGAAGACCTTGACCCGAAAATTCAGATCACAAGAAAGCTCGCAAGAGAATTTGCCGATGTGTTTATTCCCACCGACGGAATTTTCGCGGCATCGTGCATTGGCGAAGAGCCTACCGTATGGGCATCTGACGGTGTTCATCCTACCGAAGCAGGCGCTCGTCTTATCGCACGTCACTATGCAGATGCATTCGACAAGATTTTTCTTTCAGTAAAATAAAAAATTGACTTTCCCACACCAGTTCTCACTCGTGTGGGATTTCTTATTATCAGATTATTTTCAGAACATCTATTGACAATCAAACATCGGTATGATATATTAAAAACATTACATACCATTTTTGAAAGTTCATTCAGAGGTTCCTATGAAAATTTTATTCCAGGGTGACAGTATAACTGACGCAGACAGAGACAAAAATAATTATCACAATATGGGGTACGGTTATCCAAAATATGCTTCGGAAGCAATAATAAACCGTCATCCGGGTACAGATTTTGAGTTTATCAATCTCGGACTCGCAGGTCACAGAGTAGAACATCTTCGTGACAGATGGCAAAAAGACTGTATTGACATACAGCCTGATGTTGTATCTATTCTGATCGGTGTAAACGATATTTTCCACTTTGCATGGGATCACATCATTACTTCCCTTGAAGCTTACGAGGAAAATTACCGTTATCTTCTGACAGAAATAAAAGAAAAAACAAATGCAAAAATAATTATTATGGAACAGTTCCTTCTTCCTGTTCCAAACGATAATTTCACAAGAATTGATCTTGACCCCAAACTCCAGATAACAAGAAAGCTCGCTCGTGAATTTGCGGATATTCTTATCCCCCTCGACGGAATTTTTGCTGCCGCTTGTGTCGAAGAAGCTCCGACATTCTGGGCGGCAGACGGTGTTCATCCAACTGAGGCAGGTGCTCGTCTTATCGCACGTCACTACGCTGATGCATTTGACAAAATTTTTCTTTCGATCAAATAATAAATAAAATAACACAAAACAATCCCACATCATTTTGAACTGATGCGGGATTGCTGCTTTTATAAAATTATACAAATGAGTCCTTGACTTCCTTCGTTGATAATCTTGGAGAGGGTTTCACCGAATTTCAGCCTCGCGTCGTCGGGCATATGCTCAAGCTTTGCGTGAAGTCCGTCATTTACAAGGTCGTAAAGAGAACGTCCAAACATATTTGATTCCCAAATTGCTGTCGGATTGTCTTCAAACTCCTTCATAAGATAGCTTATCATCTCCTCAGATTGTTGTTCCGTTCCGACGATAGGGTTGATCTCGGTCTCAATATTAGTCTTTATCATATGAATCGAAGGGGCTGATGCTCTGAGTCGCACTCCGTAACTTCCCGCCTGTCTGACGATCTCGGGTTCTTCAAGTGTCAGGCTTTCGATCTCGGGCATTACGATGCCGTATCCTTTCTCATCGACCTCTTCAATCGCTTTTTTGTATTTATCAAGCTCACGCTTAGCAGCCGAAAGATTGCCAAGTGCTTCGAGAAGCTCGGTTTCGTTTTTCATTGGTATTCCCGTGATCTCAGAGATGACATCATAATAAAGTCCTTCCGGGAAAGAAACGGTCATTGTTACACAACCGACTCCCGCATCTGTTTTCAATATATCAACTCCGACAGAGTCGCTGTATTCTCCGCATTTTTCAACTGCCCTCTCAAGTCCCACCTTCAATGTCTCCGAAAAAACCTCTTTAACATCACGAAGGCGCTTCATTTCTTTTGATGCGCCCACGATTGCATCCCTGATTCCGCATTTCAGTCTGTGATCCTGTGGAAGAACTGATGTCCAGGCGGGAAGGATAATGTCCGTCTCCTTCGCGGGAAATTCTTCAAGGAGCATAGCAAGAATATGCCAGATGTCGTCCGCATTAAGCTCCATACAGTTCACGAGCGCAACGGGAGCTTTATATTTTTCCTCAAGGCTCATTGCAAGCTTAACTGCACTCTCTGATTCGGGATAAGCTGAATTCAAAATGACTGCAAACGGTTTTCCGAGCTCTGTAAGTTCAGCCGCAACCCGTTCCTCAACTCCGATATAGTTATCCCGCGAAAAATCACCGATAGTTCCGTCTGTCGTTATGAGCATACCGATAGTTGAGTGATCCTTTATAACCTTCCGCGTCCCGTATTCTGCAGCCTCTTCAAACGGAACAGGCTCGTCATGCCACGGGGTATGCACAAGTCTCTGCGCCCCCTCTTCTTCTCCGCCGAGTGCTTCTGGGATCATATATCCGACGCAGTCCACAAGCTTGACCTTCAACTCGACTCCATCACCTAGGCTTATGCGCGCCGCTTCATCGGGGATAAATTTCGGCTCCGTCGTCATAACGGTCTTTCCGCCTGCGCTCTGCGGGAGCTCGTCACGTGCACGGTTCCTCTCAAATTCGCCGTTTATATTCGGAATAACTACCGAATCCATAAACTTTTTTATAAATGTGCTCTTCCCGCACCTCACGGGACCTACTACTCCTATATAAACGTCTCCGTTAGTTCTTTTCGCTATATCGCGATATATTGATGTATCAGTCACAAAAAAATTAACCTCCGCATTAATTTTTACTCTGTGTAAATATATGCGAAGGTTATTTTATTAATGACTGTTATTTCGCTGTAAGCATCAGAAATATACCGTAGATTATCGGAACGATAAGTGCAGGAAGCATATTGCCCACCTTAACTTTTTTCCCAAAGAACAGGTTGATTCCGACAGCGAAGATCATAACTGATCCGACGAGTGACATATCCGAAATTATCTGCTCTGTGAGGTATTCTCCGATCACGCCTGAGGGTGCGGTGATAAGTCCTTGATACAACGCGAGAGGGATTGCCGAACAAAGAACACCGATTCCGAGAGTTGAGGCAAATATCATCGTTGATATAAAGTCAAGTATAGATTTGGAAAACAGCAGAGACGGATCTCCTTCAAGTCCGTCACGAAGAGATCCGACTATAGCCATTGCGCCGACGCACACAACAAGAGTTGCGGTTACAAATCCTTCCGTGAATTTTGTCTCACCCGCAAACAGCTTTGATCTCTTCATTTTGTCGCCAAGTCCTTCAAGTCTGTTCTCAATTCGAAGAAGCTCTCCAACAATACTTCCGATGACGAGTGAAATTATCATCATCATAATACCGTTTGTTGACAAAGATCCGTCTTCATTCACAGACAACATCTCTGACAGAGTACATCCGATACCGATAAACATCGTTGCAAGGCCGAGTGTTTTCATTATCTGATCCTGAAAACGCTCAGACAAACCTTTTTTGGCGATTATCCCAATGCTGCTGCCTGCAATGATCGCAAGAGTATTGACTATAGTGCCGAGTCCTATCATAGTAAAGTCGCTTTCCTTTATCCAAAGAGTGATAACTGATTTGTTTTTGACATTCCTTTCAGAGCGCCGTTTTTCTCAAGAAGCTCTAGTACCGATTTCGATACTTTTGCTTCTGTTCTTAACTCATCAACCGAGAAGACCTGTCCGCCCTTCATTGCATTCATAATGTTTTCAGCAGCAGTTTCTCCGAGTCCGGGGAGAGATGAGAACGGGAGTCTGATCTTTCCGTTTTCGGGAAGGAATTTTGTTGCGTGAGATTTGTAAATATCAACGGGGAGAAAATCGTATCCGCGCTGATTGTATTCGTTGACGAGCATCAGAGCATCTGCAACATCAGCCTCTTTAGCTGAGATCTCGTTTCTTCTCTTATTGAGATCCTGCAGTACATTCTTTACGTGTTCGCGTCCGCCCATAACGATCTCACCGTCGAATCCGTCGGGAGCAGCCGTGAAATATGCGGCGTAAAACTCAACAGGATAGTAGATCTTATACCACATAAGTCTTATCGCGTCAATAACGTAAGCCGCAGCGTGAGCTTTCGGGAACATATATCGAATCTTCTGAAGTGAGTCAATATACCATTGCGGAACGCCGTGCTCGATCATTGCATCCTGCATATCCTTCGGTATAATGATACCCTTTTTATTCTTTCTTACAAATTCCATAATCTTGAACGACAGTGATTTTTCCATGCCGTACTTATGGATAAGTGTCATCATAATGTCGTCACGACATCCGATAACGTCGGAAATCGTGCAGATCTTGTTATTGATAAGCTCTTCAGCGTTTCCTAGCCAGCATCCCGTACCGTGAGTGAGTCCCGATATCTGAAGAAGGTCGGTAAAATTTTTCGGCTGAGCCTGCAT
The DNA here is from genome assembly GCA_015063455.1 of Oscillospiraceae bacterium. Classification (GTDB taxonomy): domain Bacteria; phylum Bacillota; class Clostridia; order Oscillospirales; family CAG-272; genus UMGS1696. The sequence continues at coordinate 5,799 of SVUC01000032.1, read as the reverse complement.
AAGAACGCCTCGGATGAATCTTGTACCCATCTCGGGGAGTCCGAGTGTAGCTGTCTTTGAGTCGATCTGCTCCGGAGTTACTCCGATGGGATCAGTTGATGTAAAGCTCTTGTAGACCGCGGGGTCACTCATTGGCACGTCAAGAACACTGTACCCTGAGTATTCCTCAAGTCTCTTATACTTTGTCGGAATATCGTGTCCGAGAATATCGAGCTTCAGAATCGTATCGTGGAGATACTTGAACTCGAAGTGAGTGCTGACGATATCTGAATTCGGGTCATCAGCAGGATGCTGTACGGGGCAGAAATCGCAGATGTCGTACTCTGCGGGAACGACGATCATACCACCGGGATGCTGACCTGTTGTTCTCTTTGTTCCGAGGCATCCTGAGATAAGCCTGTCCATCTCAGCTCTGTTGACAGATATTCCCTTTCCTTCGAGGAATCTTGCAGCAAATCCGTATGCAGTTTTATCGGCAAGTGTACCGATCGTACCTGCCTTGAAAGCTTTTCCTTCACCGAACAGTACTTCGGTAAACTTGTGTGCATCCCCTTGTACGTCTCCCGAGAAGTTGAGGTCAATATCCGGAGTTTTGTCACCCTTGAATCCGAGGAATGTTTCAAACGGAATATCGTGACCGTCTCTGGCACATGATTCACCGCAATTCGGACATTTTTTCTCGGGAAGGTCAAAGCCTGAACCTACTTCACCGTGGGTAAAGAACTCGGTCCACTGACACTTCGGGCATCTGTAATGAGGCGGTAGCGGATTTACCCTTGTGATTCCCGCCATCGTCGCCGCAAATGATGATCCTACCGATCCTCTTGATCCTACCTGGTAACCCTTTTCCTCGCTGTTTTCAACGAGCTTTCGGGCGATGATATACATAATTGCAAAGCCGTTTTTTATAATTGAATCAAGCTCTCGCGCAAGCCTTTCCGATACAACATCGGGAAGCGGATCACCATAGAGAGATTTCGCAAGTTCCCAGCATTTTGTGGTAAGCTCTTCTTCTGCTCCGTCGATATGCGGAGGATAGTTTCCTTCTGGAATCGGACGGACATATTCGATCATATCCGCTATCTTATTTGGATTCTCAATTACTACCTCGCGAGCGACGTCTTCACCGAGGTAAGAGAATTCCTCAAGCATTTCCTCTGTTGTACGGAAATACAACTTTGTCTCGCGGTCCGCATCCTTGAATCCGAGACCTGTGAGAATAATTCTTCTGTAAATTTCATCCTCGGGATTTTTATAGTGAGCATCGCACGTCGCACAGACAGGTCTGTCCGCTTTCCGTCCGATCTCGACGATTCTTCTGTTGAAATTTTTGAGAGCTTCTGTATCCGGAACCTTTCCGTCAGATATCATAAATTCATTATTGCAAATCGGCTGGATCTCAAGATAATCGTAGAATTTTGCCATCTCGATAAGATCAGCCTCTGATTTACCTTCCATCATTGCTGTGAAAAGCTCTCCCGCTTCACAAGCGGAACCGAGGATCAAGCCCTCGCGCATCTCTTCAAGACGCGTGCGCGGAATACGCGGATGACGGTAAAAATACTTTAAGTTAGACTCTGAAACAAGCTTATAAAGATTCTTCAGCCCTGTCTGATTTTTCACAAGAATTATCTGGTGATACGATTTAAGCTTCAATGGATCTGCCTTTTCAGCCATCGCAAAGTTCATTCGCTGAACTGTTGTAATTCCCTCTTCCTTGAGTCTTTCAGACATACAGGTAAAGATAGCTGCAAGCATCTCGGCATCATCTGATGCTCTGTGATGATTGAACTCACCAAGCTTATAGTGCTTTGCAAGCGTATCAAGCTTATGGTTTTTAATGGTGGGATTCATATAACGCGACACTGCAACGGTATCAAGATACGGATTTTCAAAAGGCAGACCGCTTTCTTCAGCGGCTTGTCTGATAAATCCCGTATCGAAAGATGCGTTGTGTGCGACGAGCATACGGTTTCCGATAAACTTAAAAAATTCGACAAGAACATCCTTGACAGGCGGAGCATCAGCTACCATCTCATCTGTAATACCTGTCAGTTCAGTAATATTCTGCGGAATCGGAACACCGGGATTGACGAACGAATTGAACTTTCCTTTGATCTCACCGTTCTGAACGATTACCGCACCGATTTCCGTTATCTTGCAAGTTGTGGCTGATAGACCTGTGGTCTCAATATCGAACACCGCAAATTCATCGTTGAATGTTGTCTCTTCACCGTGATATGCCGCACGGGATGTATCATCAACATAGTACGCTTCAACGCCGTACAGTACTTTGATCTCATTGTTGAGAGAGTCTGCCGCAAGCATTGCAACAGGATAACTCTGAAGATTTCCGTGGTCAGTTATCGCCACAGCCTTATGTCCCCACTTGTGAGCGGTCTTTACTATATCGTCAGCCTTTATGATGGCATCCATAGCTGACATACAGGTGTGCAGATGAAGCTCGACGCGCTTTTCTTCAGCCTTATCTTTTCTTGTTATTTCGGATATCCTTAAAATATCTGTGTACTGCATATACAGATCATTATCAAAGGTATCCCGTTTTATGTTGCCTCTGATCGCGTATGCCTTGCCTTTTCCGAATAAAGCTTCCGTGTCGGGAACACTCTCGATCGGAACAGTGATTTTTATGTAGATCGATGCTTCACGGTCTGTAGCAGCGATCGTGAACATCATTTTTTCGCCGCTACGCGTTTCTTTCTGCTGAATATCAAAGACTTCGCAGAGGATGATCACGTTCTTTGCCGTCGACTTGATCGCTCTGAGAGGAACGACCCCGCTTATCTCAAACTGCTCACCGAACACAAGCTCGGGAGAGGAGACATCAAAGGTTATCCGACCGCATTTGATCTTGCTCTCATCTATGATTTCTGCATCAGAATTACCTTCAAAAAGTGATGCGACTCTCGGGAGTACAGGCTTCTCTTCCGCAGCCTCTGCAACAGATGCAGCTTCCTGTGCTTTCATTGCAGCTTCTTCAAGCCGTCTGTGCTCTTCGGCTATGTGTGTAGCCTCACTATTGAGCTTTTCAAGCTGGCGAGACATATATTCAGCATACTCAGCTTCAGCATTTCCGCTTTGCTTGATCTCCACTTTATACGAGAGAGAGAATTCACTGAATATGATACCTTCTATTACCCTCGAGGTTTTAGCAAGGTCAAGGAGCGTTATTCCGCCATTCGAAAAAGGAATATAGAATATCAGCCTGTCATCTTTAACTTCAAGCTCATATTTTGAGAAAAATCCGTTGCATACGATCCCGACTCTTGCCGCTTCCGCGAGGACCTCACTCACATAGTCTGTCGAGAAAAGATCACTGGGATAGTGCGTCAGGATCCTTACCTGAGCAAGCTCATACGCTTCTTTGATTACGTTTTCAAGATCATAAATATCTCTTTTTTGGTACAGCTTCGGAAGAGTACATTCCACCTCAGCGATTCGCGCCTCACGGCTGATCTTCAGCTTGATATCTGTCGCTGAGTCAAATATTTCCCGTCCGAATCTTGTCAGCATCGGAACGGCTTTTTTGAATGTGTCCGACAGCGTACGCGTTTTGTTTTCCGACATGGCTCCTCCTTCTGTTGTTACTCGTTATTTGTTAGTCCAATATTGCTTTCTTTGTTTCCTCAACAAGAAATTCGACAGCTCGTTCCTCTTCAACTTTGAACTGCGGCTCTCCATTTTTGAAATAAAGCACAAATCCGTCGCCGCCCGCAATTCCGAAGTCGGCTTCCCTTGCTTCTCCGGGACCGTTTACAACACATCCCATAACAGCAACCTTGAGCTTCTTACCGTGGGGATCTATTCCCTCGATCGCCTGCTTGTACTGTTTTCCTATGCCGATGAGGTCAATTTTTGTTCTTCCGCAGGTCGGACAGGAAATGATCTCAACACCGCCTCGTGTATTAAGTCCGAGTGATGAGAGGATCTCTCGTCCTGCTTTTACTTCTTCAACGGGATCGGCAGTAAGTGACACTCTGATCGTGTCCCCTATTCCGTCAAGGAGGAGTGAGCCGATTCCGACAGCGTTCTTCACAAGTCCGGAATAATCATCCCCTGCCTCAGTCACGCCAAGGTGAAGGGGATAATCTGTATTCTCGCGCACGATTCTTGCAGCGCGTGTCATCTCCTTTATCGTTGAAGACTTAATCGAGAGCACGATATCCGAAAAGCCGCAGCTCTCAAGCACATCCGCTTCTGTCATTGCAGATTCCGCAAGAGCTTCAGCGGTCGGAGCGCCGTATTTTTTGAGTAAATTTTTATCAAGAGATCCGCCGTTCACTCCGATTCTTATCGGAAGACCTGCACTTCTGCAAGCATCGGCAACTTCTCTCACTTTCCAGCTTTCCCCGATATTTCCCGGGTTTATCCGTATTTTATCAGCACCCATTTTGACACATTCGAGTGCGATTTTATAGTCAAAATGAATATCGGCAACGAGCGCGCATTTTACTCCGCGTTCCTTTGCCAATGAGAAGACCTGAGCCGCATCGGAAGATGGGACAGCAAGTCTTACTATATCACATCCTGCGCTCTCGAGGCGAAGGATCTGTTCGATCGACGCATCAAAATCGAGTGCAGGCTTGTTTGTCATTGATTGTACACTGATCGGATTTGAGCCGCCGATCAGGATATCGCGCGCTTTTACAACGCGTGTTTTTTTGTTATTCATATAAATCTCTCTTTTTTGAGCAAAAATCTCAAATTATTCTCGAGCAGGCTAAAACAGCTGAATCACGTCTTTAACCGCAATCACAACCATAAGGAGCATAAGAGCTACAAGGCCTGCGAAATGGATATATCCCTCGATCTCACGCTTAAGCGGTCTTCTGAATATCAGTTCAATGAACTGGAAAAGAAGACGTCCGCCGTCAAGTGCGGGAAGCGGAAGCAGATTCATAACTCCGAGGTTCATACTGATGACAACTGCAAGATATACAAGATCCTCAAAGCCCTCTTCTGCCGCCTCACCGAGTGCCTGAGTTACTCCTACGGGACCCGAGATACTCTCAATACCGTATCTTCCCGTTACCATATCGTAAAAAGATTCCCAGATCATCTTGATCGTTGAAGCTGATCTGAACACGGAATGCTTCAATACTGTAAGAGGAGTTTTCGCTTCGGGATTTACCTTAAAATCTATCGTTGCAAAAAGTGTACCGCTCTCGGTAAATGTCGGGAATACGACATCTTCAATAACGAGCTTCTTGCCGTCACGAATTACTGTAATATCTATAGGCTCGATTCCCTTACGCATTATCTCGTAAACAGTCTCGTTTGCAATGTGTACACGCGTACCATCAACGGCAATGATCTCATCCCCTATGCGAAGTCCTTCTGCATAAGCATAGCTTGTTTCCCTGTCCTCGTATTCGGCAAACGCACCGATAGTGTTGGACGGAAGTACATCCTGTACTGCAACAAGGAATGACATAACGATTACTCCGACAGCCACGTTCATAAACGCACCTGCAACAGTTACGATTATTCTCTGCCATACAGGCTTTCTTGTGAAAGCGTTTTCGTCGTCAGACTCTTCGTCCTCACCTTCCATACTGACAAATCCACCGATAGGAAGTGCCCTGAGCGAGTATGTGATTCCTGATTTTTTTGATGTCCTCTTAAAGATCCTCGGTCCCATTCCGATTGCAAACTCGTGTATCGTCACGTGAAACGCACGTGCTGTAAGAAAATTTCCGAGCTCGTGAATAAAAATGAGAAATCCGAAAATCAAAAGTGCTACTACAATATACCAAAGGTTGATAATATCACACCCTT
>SVUC01000031.1 GCA_015063455.1 Oscillospiraceae bacterium | reverse complement strand
ACACAAAGGGTAACTATTCAGTTATCACAGGTGACTCCAGTTTCGGTACTCCCGAAGCTAAATTTGCTGAAGAAGGTAAGTTCGGTGGTTCTATCGAAACTTCCCAGCACAGCTTCCTCGTTGTAGAAGATCTCGTATTCGGCGCAGACTCCTACACAATCACAACATGGGCAAAGGTCGTTGCATACAACGGATCTGACCCCGTTCTCTTCGGTAACAAAGACTGGTCATCCGGTGACAACCCCGGTATGGTTCTTGCTATCGACGGCACAAACTTCCGCCTTGTTTCCACAGCTAACGGCGAAAGACTTAACCACGAAGTAGACCCCGGTGATGTTGTTGGTCAGTGGGTTCACTACGCAATCGTAGTTGACAGAGCATCCGGTGCTGAAACATTCTACATCAACGGTGTTCCTACCTACGAAGACATCACAATGTGGGCTGACGACGTAATGGATTCCGATTACGCGTTCACAATCGGTAACGACGGTTCCGGTATGTACAACGGCAGCAACCTCGTTATGAACTTCGACGAATTCGCATTCTTCAAGAAGGCTCTTACACTTGACGAAGTTCACGCTATCTATGAATATGCTCCCGAAGGATACGAGGCAGCAGTTGCTCCTGAAGTAGATGTTCCCGACTATTCTGCTCCTCTTACATACACAGCAGATCCTGCTGCAGTAGTAGCTGAAGCAGTTCTCCACCTTACATTCGATGGTGAACTTGGCGAAGGTATTAGAAACGTTACTGGTTGTGACGTAGCTTACTATTACAGAGACGAAATCGCTACACATCCCGACCTCGAAGATACACATGATATCGAAGCAACATTCGTAGAAGGTGTAAAGGGTCAGGCTTTACACACAAACAATAAGGAAAACATCGCTCAGATTACAGTTGAAATTGCAGAAGGCGAATCATATACACTTTCTACATGGCTCAAGCTCAACTCTATGGACGGCTCCGGCGCTGACCTCTTCAACAACCTTATCAACGGTAATCAGCAGTGGGGTACATCTCTCAGACTTGACAGAGACGGTATTGCTGCATGGGTTGGCGGTTGGGTTGACGGTTACGTAAGAACCGAAGCTTTCGGTCAGTACCTCAACTCTCCTATAACAAGCCGTTTCGGCGAATGGAATCATATCGCGTTCACAGTTGACCGTACAGCTGGCGTAATTACTCTTTACTTTAACGGTAGAGCAGTAGATACACAGACAATTGATGAAAGAATTCTTGCTAATAATGCTTGCTTCCAGGGTAATGGTGTTAACATGGGTCTTAACGACGGTAACCGTGTAGACGGTACAGTTGAGGACGTAGACACAGATATGGACTTCGATGAACTTGCAATTTTCAAGAAGGCTCTCACAGCTGACGAAGTAGCAGCTCTCTACAGCTACGTTGCAGCTCCCGCTGACGACACAACTGATGACGATGAACCCTCCGCTCTCGAAGGTCTCCTCGGTGCAGATCTCGTAAACGCAGCTGATATTTACCTTGATTTCGAAAACAATAGCTTCGGCGCAGCAACAGCTGTTGGTGCTCCCACATTTGATGAAGGTAAGTATGGCGATGCACTTGTTACAGAAGGCAAGAACTTCGTTTCCTTCCCTGAACTCACACTCGGTGCAAACTCTTGGGCAGTTTCCATGTGGTACAAGGCTGACTCTATCGACGGTGACCCGTCTATCTTCGGTAACCAGGACTGGAACGGCGGTTCTACACCCGGCTTCACATTCGTAGGCTACGGTGATTCCGTAAGATTCAGCACATGGGCTAACGACACAAGATGGAAGCTCGATGCTAACGACATCACAACAACTGAATGGAACCATTACGTTCTCGTAGTTGACAGAGACACAAATAAGGTTACAATTTATATCAACGGTGAACTCGGCGTAAGTGATGACAGCGATAAGGGTACCACAGTCTTCGATATTTCCGCATACGCTGATGCAACAATGGATTACCAGTTCCCGATCAACCTCGGTAACGACGGTAACGGTGCTTACGGCTCCAACGATAACTGCACATTCCGTTTCGACGAATTCATGTTCTTCGACGGTGCTCTCAACGCAGAACAGGTTGCTTCTCTCTACAACTACGTTCCCGCTATCGATGATACTCCCGACGTAGTAGATCCCGGCACACCCGATGAACCCGACGCTCCTCAGACATTCGATATCGCTATCGTTGCTGCAGTTGCTTCCATCATCTCTCTCGCTGGCTTCGCTATCGCAAAGAAGCACTAATTTCCCACGATAATTTTGGATTTGATAAATCAAGTCTTAAATTATACTTCCATAAAAAAACAGGTCGGCACTCACGTGCCGGCTTGTTTTTTGTATAATTCTATTGAAATTTTACACAAAGTGTGATAGAATCAAATTGAGAAAATCAAACTGCAAGGAGAAAAACGTGGATTTCACCGAACTTTATCAAAAATGCGATGACTGTACCTCTTGCCCTCTCTATAAAACAAGAACGAATCTCGTATTCGGCTGCGGGAATACCTCAGCGGAGCTTATGTTTGTCGGTGAAGCACCGGGTGAGCGAGAGGATGCGACGGGCATTCCGTTTGTCGGTGCAGCAGGACAGCTCCTTGATAAATATCTTACGGCAATAGGCATCGAGAGAGAGGACGTATATATTGCGAACATTTTGAAATGCCGTCCGCCGAATAACCGTGACCCGCTTCCCGAAGAAGCGGACGCTTGTATCGGTTATCTCAGAGAACAGGTAAAACTGATAAAACCGAAGATGATCGTGTGCCTCGGCCGTATTTCAGCGGCACGGCTTATCAGACAGGATTACAAAATTACCCGAGAGCACGGCGAGATCGTCCGACGGGGCGCGTTTGCGATGACAGCGGTGTATCATCCCGCGGCACTTTTGCGCGATCCCTCCAAAAAAGAAGATATGCTCAGAGATATGAAAAAGATCAAGGCGTATCTCGACTCGATCAAATAAAAAAATCCCGTGAAGTTTTGCACTCCACGGGATCGTTTTATTTTATCAGAAGAGTTTCTTGAGCGCGCTGAGAGCATCATCAAGCTTGTCGATAGAGATCTTTGCTTTAACCCCATCAACGATCTTTTCGATCTTGTCGTCGGGAAGATCAATTCCGATGAGTTCTTCAACAACCTTGATAGGTTCTTTCTTGAAACGAGCTTTGAGCGCGTCGTCGTTCATAAGCTTTTCAACGATTTCTTCGATTTTTTCTTTGATCTGGTCCATATTGTGTCTCCTTTGGATTAAATAATTAGCTTGTTTTTATACTCCGGCAGGATCAGCCGCTGACACAGTTGACGCGGCAGGAGCTTTTTTTACGTCCTCGCGGAGCAGTCTGTATGCGGCTGCAGCAAGAGGTACGCCGAGAAGCATTCCGACAACTCCCATAACTCCGCCGCCGATCGTAACAGCCGCGAGAACCCAGATGCCGGGAAGTCCGATAGAGGAACCGACGACTTTCGGGTAAATAATATTACCTTCAAGCTGCTGGAGAATAACGATGTAAACGAGGAAGAGAAGAGCTTTGATGGGAGAAACGGTGAGTATCATAAATGCGCCAACGCCTGCACCGATATACGCACCTGCAATCGGGATGAGGGCTGTAAACGCGATGAGCGCGCCGATCATGGTTGCATAGGGGAAGCGGAAGATCAGCATACCGATCGTACAGAGAACACCGAGTATAACCGCTTCTGTGCACTGACCGACAATGAATTTGTGGAAACAATCATTGATAACAGAGAGAACGTGGGATATCTTTACGGAAACAGTTGGCTTTATATACCTTCCCATAAGTCTTTTAAGCTGGGAGCCGATCTTTTCTTTTCCAACGAGAATGTATACCGAAAAGATTATTGCAACCAGAGCAGTTACCGTGCCTGAGAAGATCGAGGTCACCGTTTTGAACGCTACATCAACAACACTTCCGACACCTGTTGTCAGTACGTTGATGATCTGACCGATACGGGACTTCCAGTCTATTTTATCGAGAGAATCCATAATGTTCTCGGGGAGAACTCCGAGCTCATCGATGTACGTTATGGTTTTGTCAATAGCTGAAGGGATCTCGTTTATGAGAAGCATTACACAATCGGTAAGCTGAGGAAGAATTAGTGCGATAACCAACGCAATAATTGCAATCATTGTGATTATTGCGGCAATCATACAAACAATACGCCTCGAGTTTTTTACGATCTTTTTGTCTGAGTGTGGGAAATAATGCTTTTCAAACCAGCTCATTAAGATATTTATAAAATATGCAATAGCACATCCGATGATCAAGGGGATGGCAGCTGAGAAGATCGTCCCAAGCAATCCGGACAAGCTCGGCCAGTAATGTATGCCTAAATACAAAAGGAAGATACCAACACCAATACGCAGAAGTGATTTCCATTCAACTTTCATTTTCAATATTCCTTTATTGTTATATTATTAATAATAGTAGCATAAATTATTGAGTAATTCAAGACAATACGGTTAATTTTTGCTTTTTGGGTATAAAAAAACAGAAAAAATATCAGCGGCAAATTATTGATGGAATATATGTGATTTTTTTGTCGGGGTATGTTTGTGCTTTTATGAATTTTTCAGCCGCAGAGATCGCTTCTTTGCCCTGCGTGTATATGTCCTGGTTCAGCGTGACACAAAATTCCTCTCTGAGTGGATCTCCCGAATTTGACGTAAAGCAATCGTGTGATAAAATTATCGTATCCTCCGAAAAGCCTGCTTTGTGTGCCGCAAGCGGAAGCTTTATGAAACCAATCGGTGAATAAATGCAATCTGTTTTGGTTTTATAAGGTGATATCATAGACGCAACTCGGGCAGGCGCAAGCTTTTCGTTTTTGAATTCATCTGCTGAGATTTCAACTATATGGAATTTATGAATCCCGCCGTCAGACAGTGATTTCAAAAATCCTTCCGTTCGTTGTGCGGCGTTTTTGTTCTCTTTAATTGAAAGAATAAGAGGTGTATGGCTGCTGTATTTTGAGACAAAAGTTTTTCCCATTTCGATTCCGTCAGTGTAAGAATCGGAGCCGATATAGAAGCTGTTTGCCAGATTATCATATTCGGATAAGAGAATTACAAGTGTTCTTCCTTTGCTTAAAATATCGGTAAGCTGTGCCCTAATACGCGGGGTGAGTCTCGCTGTGATAATGATAACAGAAGCCCTCATTCGCTCAGCTTCCTTGAGATATGTGACGACCGTATCCTCATCATTTATTTTTGTGATAATGTTAAATTTTTGAACAAAAGCATCTGAAAGATTCTCCCTGAGTCCCCGCCTCATTTCCTGCCAGAAGAATTGCGGATTGTCAGGAATGATGCAGTAAATATCACATTTGTTAGAATCGTGTATATCATATTGTGCAATCTCATCAAGTATCTGCTGCCTCGTTTCAGAGTCAACTCCGCTGCAGTGACGATATGCTTTACCTACTGTTGAACGGCTGATACCGAGTTTTTCAGCGACTTCACCCGTGATATCGTTTTTCATAAGGTACTCCTTTCGTTCCATGATGTAAATGTCAAAAAAAAGAACAAATTATTGTGCAAGATGTATATGAAAAGGCGCGAAAAAATATGATACAATAAAATCACAGAAAAATAATCAGGTTTTGAAAAAAGTATACCAAAAAAACATATAGTTTTCAAGGGGGACCTTAAAAAATGGAAAAAAAGATTATGAGAGTCGGTGTTTTCGGAACTTTGCGCGGAAAGGCATACGTTAAAGCATACCTTAAGGTTGATGGGGCGAAGCTTACAGCGGTATGTGACTGCAGCGAACGTTCGCTCGACCGTGTAAGAGAGCTGATCGACGAAACAGTAGCCGTATTCAATAACTTTGACGATATGATCGACAGCGGTCTTGTTGATGCGGTAGTTCTTTGTAATTACTTTACCGAACACGTTCCGTTTGCTATAAAAGCTATGGAGAAGGGTATTCACGTCCTCAGCGAATGTACTCCCGCACTCACAATGGCTGAATGTGTTGAACTCTGCCGCACAGTTGAGAGAACAGGATGTAAATATATGCTCGCTGAAAACTATCCGTTCTTCCAGTGTAATATGGAGATGAAGAGAATCTATGATTCAGGTAAGCTTGGTCGTGCATTATACTGCGAGGGTGAATATAATCATCCTGTTACAAATCATACGAAAAACGGCCTTGCACCGGGGCGTTTGCACTGGAGAAACTGGCTCCCGAGACCGTATTATCTGACACATTCTCTCGCACCCGTTCTTTATATTACAGGCAACGAGCTCAAGGCTGTCAACTGCAAATCAATTTTTGCGCCCGATAATCTTAAAGGTACCGCTTGTATGGTAGGAGACCTTGCGGCTATTATGCTCTGTGAGATGAAAGACGGATCTCTTGCGAGAGTAACAGGATGTGCTGCGTGGGGCGGACACGGAAACTGGTACAGAATCTGCGGAGAGAAGGGTAATATGGAAAACGTCCGCGGTGGTCTTGACAAGGTACGAGTACAGTATGACGAATGGAACATCCCCGAAGGTGAAGAAGAAGTTCAGTTCATTGATGCAAAGTGGTTCGAGGATGAAGAAATGAACGAGCTGTCTGTCGGAGCAGGACACGGCGGCGGAGACTATTGGGTAGCATATTACTTCGCAAAATATGTAAACGAAGATTTAGAGCCCTTCTTCAACGTATATCGTTCGGTATCAATGTCTGCAACAGCGATCCTCGCACTTCGTTCAAGCTTCAACGGCGGTGTTGAGTATAAGATCCCCGATTTCAGAAATGAAGAAGAGCGTAAACTTTGGGAAAACGATCACGACTCACCGTTCCCGGATGAAAACGGTAACGTAACAATGCCTTGCTGCAGCCATCCTGACTACAAGCCTACTGAAGAAGACTACGAAAACGCGAAAAAAGTGTGGCTTGAGATGGGCTACAATGTAGAATAAGCTGAATATCAAGAAAAATTAAGTGACACAGAGCTTGCCGAGCTGTGCCACTTTTTTTATTCAAAATTTTGCTCTGAGTTCAACAACTCTCCCGAGAATAGTAAGAGGAAGAGATGAGATCTGCTTATTTGAGTAAAACATTGGTTCATACGATGGATTGAGACTGATGAGTATAATTCCTTCATCAGTTTTTTTGACCTTTTTGCAGGTAGCTTCTTCGCCGCTTATGCATACAATAGCAATATCTCCCGTCTGAACATCCGGCTGACGACGGACGACTACAATATCCCCTTCGGATATCTTCGGCTCCATACTGTCTCCCTTTATTCTGAGCGCAAAAAAATCCCCTTGACGTGCTGTGTGACTGTCTATCTCTTCCCAGTCGTTCGGATCATCGGAATCAAAGCTGCTTATCGCTTCAATCGGTATTCCTGCCGCAACGTAACCATATACAGGGACCCTGATACCTTTTCCGATGTTCTCAGAATAATCAACGGTGCTCTCCATTTTGTCAAGTCCGAGGACATAATCGAGTGATACTCTGCAAAGCTTAGCAATTTTTGCAGCAGATTCAGGATCGGGAGTAGTCCTTCCAGTTTCCCATTGACTAACAGCTGTTTGATGTACCCCTATATGCTCTGCAAGCGCTTTTTGTGTGAGTTTTATACTGCACCGCAATTCCTTTACTCTGTTCATGATCACACCCCCTATAAGTATATTATAATAGATAAACTAATATTTGTCAATGGCGTACGAATGATAAAATAGGAATACTATTGACAAATCAAGAAAAATGTGGTATAATAATAGCAACGCTATTGAGTTGAAAACTATCAATAATGATACTATTGAAGATTCGGCATATCGCACGCTTCGGATCGAGCAATAAATAAAAAGGGGGTACATTTTGATCGACATTTCGATTATGATAGCGGTGATCGGCGTATCTCTGTCTGTTGCAACTTTTTTTGTAGGACGTACCACAGCTGCAAAAAATATTGGGCGGGCAGACGGAGAACTTAAAGCCGATATAAAGTATATCAAAACAAGTATAGAAAAACAGGAAAGTAAGCTTGACGGATTTGCAGGAAGCTTTGACGATGTAAAACTCGAGATAGAGAAACTGAAGGGAAGACTTAACGCACTTGAACAAAAGGTGAAAATTCTTCACGGAGGCGAGAATATATGATTTACTCGGGTAGATTCAAAGTCACATCCACGTTTGGTGAGAGAATATTGAACGGAGTCAAGGACGATCACAAAGGTATAGATGTTGTAGGGATAGATGACAAATACGTCTGCGCCGCAGTCGGCGGAGTGGTTGTTGTCTCAACGATTGTAACTGACAAATCTAACAGGACTTGGGAATGGGGTAACTATGTTTGTGTGATCGGAGACGATGGACGTCAGTATTATTACTGTCATCTTGAAAAATGTCTTGTTTCCCCGGGAAAACGGGTAAAAACAGGAGATCACCTCGGGATTGAAGGGAATTCGGGTTATTCGTTCGGTAATCACTGTCATTTTGAAGTCCGTGAGAGTGGTGGAGCTGCTATTGATCCGTCGAAATTTCTCGGTATCAGCAATGCAATTGGTATATATGGTAAGCACTATCGGACAGAAGTAATGGAAAAATATCAGCTCAGCGAATCAACTATGCTTTACCTCGATAAATACAAATATGCGGCTGATCTTTACAGGAAGCTGATAGAAAATGATTAAAAAAGAAAAGGAGAAAATATGAGTAAAAAAACAATTTTTGATAAATTAAATTCACGTAAGCTTTGGGCAGCGTTGGTCGGTGTGGTTGTCGGACTTGCCGCCGCATTCGGACTTGACGAATCTGAGTGGACACAGGTTGCGGGAGTTATGGGTTCGATCGTTTCGGTTGTCTCTTACATATTCGGTGAGGCAAAGATAGACGCCGCAGCTATCGGAACAACAGATAACAACACGTATGACGTGACTTGATGAAATAAGAATAAAAAATGCGCCGCAGAGGATTCTCTCGGCGTATTTTTTGATGAAAAATTTCAAGAATAGTAATCTTTTTTGGAGTAGTATGTGATATAATAACGATATAATATGTAATAATTGAAAGAGAACAGCGTATGCAGTATTTTATAGCATTCCTTGAAGGAATAATTACTTTCATTTCACCTTGCCTATTGCCGATGCTCCCTGTCTATGTCTCATATTTTGCAGGAGGAGAGGAGAGGGAGACAGCAAAAACACTCCGCAATTCTCTCGGATTTGTCTGTGGATTTACAGTTGTGTTTGTTCTTATGGGTGCTCTCGCGGGTACACTCGGCAGATTTCTCAGAGAGTATCAGACAGTAGTTAACATCGTCACAGGTCTTATTGTGGTTTTGTTCGGTCTGCATTTTCTTGGACTGTTCAGGCTTGACTTTTTCCGCGGAACACGATCCGGAATTGCAAAGCGCGGTATGGGATTCTTATCTTCATTTTTGTTCGGAATAGTTTTTTCTGTCGGCTGGACTCCGTGTGTAGGTGCGTTTCTCGGCTCAGCTCTGATGATGGCGTCTCAGCAGGGGCACGTTCTTCGAGGTGTGATCACACTTTTGATCTATTCGCTTGGACTTGGAATACCATTCATTGTGAGTGCGGTTCTTATAGATAAACTGAAGGGCGCATTCGATATAATCAAAAAGAACTATAAGATCATAAACATTGTAAGTGGGGCTGTCCTGATTTTCGTCGGAGTTACGATGATGACAGGATTGTTCGGACAACTTTTAGCGGTTTTGGGATAATGAGGTTTATATGAATAAAAAAATCAAGCTGATTATTTGGATAATTCTTTTTCTGTTTCTCATCGCCGGCGCATATGTTTTGTATGATAAGCTGGGGGAGGAATATTCGCCCGGAGGACTTGTGCAGGACAGTCAGGATCAAAACGGTGATTCAGAGACTACTGATAATGAATCCTCAAACGATACTGTTGATTCAGGGAAAGATGAGGCAGATAACGCAGAAATTCCTGCTCCCAACTTTGAGGTGGTTGATGCAGAAGGGAATATGGTGACGCTATCTGATATGATCGGCAAGCCCGTTGTTGTCAATTTCTGGGCGAGCTGGTGTCCGCCTTGCAAAGCCGAAATGCCCGATTTCAACGAGGCATATAAGCTCTGGGGAGAGGACATCACATTTATGATGGTGAATATGACCGATGGCTCAAGAGAGACAGTAGACAGAGCAAAAGAGTTTATCGAATCGGAAGGGTATGAATTTCCTGTATATTTTGATATATGGTACAGTGCCGCAATGACGTACGGTGTGTATTCTCTTCCTGCAACCTATTTTATTGATGCGGATGGAAATTACGTTGCTCACGCTGTTGGAATGATAGATGCCGATATTCTCGAAGAAGGTATCGGAATGATAAAAGAATAATTTTTGCGGTACAGAAAAAGACAGCGGATTTGCTCAGCTAAGGCAAACCCCTGTCTTTTTATTATAAAAAATATTGGAGTGCACCCCATTTTTATCCCCGAAAAATTCTGATAACTGAAGAATTACTTTATTTCTGAGATAAAAAAACAGAAAAGCTAAAGATTAATATTATATTCGGAGAAAAATTGAGGAATAATCGGAACAGAAAAAGCAAATGATTTAATCAGAGGTGATTGTATGACATTCAGTTATAAAAAGCTGTGGAAGCTTCTGATCGACAGAGATATGAGAAAAAAAGATCTCTGTATTAAAGCAGGAATAAGCTCTGCAACTGTTGCCAAAATGGTAAAAGGCGAGAGCATTACAACAGATTCGCTTCTGAAAATATGTACTGCTCTCGGGTGTGACACGGCAGATATTATGGAGATTACAGAAAATTTGTCGGATGATGAGTAAAGAGAGACTGTCTGATGTTTTTCGAAACTATACAGTTTTACAGTGAAAAATTTAACCCACGTCATAGCGACGTGGGTTTTTGTTTTATGGTTGGTTTTACCGAATGTCAGATAGTACCTGTTACTGTGATCACAGCAACACCCGGATCAACGATCCATCTGCCTGTAACAGTATCCTGAGTGTATGTCGCGGCAGGGACAGTTATTGCTCCGACTACAGTTGAGAATAAGCCTATTGTTTCATCATAGGTGTAGTCAGCAGGTGAGGACCACGCTGCTCCATTGTAGGTGACGGTAATGTTTCTGAGAATGGGATCAAAGGTATCTGTAACAACTGCGTTGTCTGTCGCAACAGCAGGTGTGTTACCTGTGTTCTGGATAACAAACGTGTAGGTGATCTGACCGTTTTCCTCGACTATCGTGGGGGAAACTGACTTTGTAATATTGAGTCTCGGCTCAGCTTCGGCAGTTACTGTTTCGGTGACAGTAATATCTGTGATTCCATTTCCGCTGATAACAGCGGTATTTTCAATTTGTCCGTTTTCGATCGGAGGGGCAAAACCGTTTACCCTTGCGGAATAAATAATTGTGGTGACACCGTCAGCAGGAACATTTATTCCTGAGAACACAAGAGGCGGACCGACAGTTACAGCGGGATCAGCCTGAAGAACACCGTTTATAAAATAGTTGACGGAGCCCTCAACATAATCGAGTGGCTGCAGAGACTCGGTACCAAAAGCATATTCACCGAGATTATCAGTAACGCTGAGTCCTGTGAGAGAAGTGTTTCCGGAATTGATGATGTTGATAGCATACGTTACCACAGAGCCTTGTGAATACTCTGAAACAACGGCAGTTTTAGTTGCAGAGAGAACTTCGATGATCTCACCGGTGGTAATGTTTGAATTAACTACGCCGCCGCTGTATGACAATGTTGCCTGATTAAAAAAAGTTGCCATATTTTTTCTTCCTTTCTTAATTTACGGGATCATCCCGCAATCACATTATATGCCTCAGGTATGATATTTGCGAATCGAAAAAAAGTGAAAGATGTCGCTATATGCAGACTTTTTCATCGGTTAAGATACCAAACACCGAAATTCAGGTATCCTGCGAACGTGACCCAGATGGCGTAAGGTATTTGAAGATATGCTGCCGCTTTTGAGATTTTTCTGTACTCAAGAATGGTACGGATTATCAGGTACAGAAGTACGATCAACCATATAAACGCGAACAGATATCTGCGGAAATTGAAGAAAATTATGCTCCAGGTAAAGTTGAACACAAGACTCATTGCATAATAAAGGAGGGATTCGTCAGAGATATGTGGATCTTCCTTACGCTTTTGCCAAATCATAGCAGAGCCTATACCCATTAAAATGTACAGTGCTGTCCAAACGATAGGAAAGAGTATAGATGGCGGAGATAGTGGTGGAGTTACAACTTCGCTGTAGACTGTCATATTTTCCATTGTCAGAAATGCCGATGCGAGTCCTACTGCTAGAGGTATTGCTATAGATATGATATATGTTTTGATCGTCTGCTTTATATTGTTTTCCATTGTAGTTCTCCCTTTGAAAAAGCTGTTCGTCATATAATATGTGGGTTATGATTTAATATGCCAATGAGGAAGACAGCAGAAGATTTTTAGTACATTTTTCTGTATCAAATAAAAATCTACATATTTTATGTAGATTTATTATAAAAAACAATGTATAATAAGTATTAAAGACACTCTTGGGGGAGAACTATGCAGCTAAAAATCACAGATGTCCGTGCACATCCGGGAGACAGCGCATTTTTGATTGACGACGGAAAGACCGCGATCCTTTACGACACGGGATTTGCTTTTACGGGATATTCGGTAGCGGATAACATCAAAAAAGTACTCGGAAGCAGATCGCTTGACTATATTTTTCTTACACATTCTCATTACGATCATGCGGCTGGAACACCGTATATTGTTTCGCGTTACCCAGAGGCGAAAGTTGTGGCGGGAGAATATGCTGTCAAGATATTTGCTAAGCCTACCGCACGTGCGGTTATGCGCGATCTGGATCGTAAATTTGCGCACAAATGCGGGACTTTCGAATATGAAGACAGACTTGATGAATTGAAGGTCGACATTCCTGTGAAGGATGGGGATGTGATTCGCGCGGGGAATATGGATTTCACCGTTGTGGAGCTTCCGGGGCATACGAAATGCTCGGTGGGGTATTACATCTCAAGTGAAAGACTTCTGTTCAGCACAGAGACTCTCGGTGTGTATGACGGTGGAGATGTTGTAGTACCGTCATATCTTGTGGGATACCAAATGGCTCTTGATTCGATAGAAAAGGCGGAGAAACTCGGGATAGAAAGAATAGTCCTGCCGCATTACGGACTTCTCACACGGGATAAGACATCATACTATCTTTCCCTTTGCCGCAAAAATGCAATGGAGACGGCAGACGAAATCGAACGGATTCTGGAAAATGGCGGAGCTCACGATGACGCGGTTGCTTTTTTTAAGGAAAAATATTATCGTGGGAACATTCCGTCGATCTACCCTGATGATGCAATGGAGCTCAACACAGGGATTATGGTGAATCTCATTGAAAAGGAATTATTGGAGAATCAAAAAGGAGACAAGCAATGATATTTGAGAAGCAAGTGATCAAAATGTATCGCGCAATGGCGTACACCCGATGTGATGACAACGGAACTGCTTACTATTTTTCTGCAAATGATTTCGAAGGATTGAAATCTGAACCGTACAAGTTTTTGTCCTCAAGAGGATATGATCTTCAGGGATATTTCTATCATTACGATTCCACAATTTCAAACAGACTTGTTGTGTTTGACCACGGTTTCGGAGGCGGACACAGATCGTATATGAAGGAGATTGAGATGCTGTGCAGACACGGGTATCTCGTATTTTCATACGATCACACGGGATGTATGGAGTCGGGTGGGGAAACCCCAAACGGTATGGCGCAATCTCTGTGTGATCTCTGCGATTGTATTTCCGCATTGAAAAATGACGAAAAATATGCAGAACTTGATATTTCCGTTGTGGGACACAGCTGGGGCGGTTTCTCAACTTTGAACATTTCCACACTCCATCCCGAAATCTCACACGTTGTTGTGCTCTCAGGCTTTGTCTCCGTTGAAATGCTGATAAACTCCTACTTTGGCGGAATCATGAAGGGTTACCGCAAGGTAATTATGGATCTTGAAAGCGAAGCAAATCCTGTGTTTGTGAAATACAATGCTGTGGAAAGTCTTGAGAGTACAGATGCAAAGGTTCTTCTTATATACTCAAGCAACGATCAGATGTGTCACAAAGCGGTACACTATGATGCACTTTACGAATCACTGCACGATAGGGAAAACATAGAATTTGTTCTTGTTGACAACAAAGGACACAACCCCAACTATACAGAGGATGCGGTCCGTTATCTTGGTGAATATGTTTCAGCCAAAACAAAGCTCTTAAAAAAATCTCCGTCAGACGAGGAGAAAGCGGAATTTGTGAAATTGTGGGATTGGGACAGAATGACCGCACAGGACAACGCTGTGTGGGAGAAGATCTTTGCGTGCCTTGACAGATGAAAAGCTTGAGCGAATATTTTTTACACGAAAAATTGATTGGAGAAAAATAATGAATTTTACTGAAATTGCCGAAAACAGACAGTCTTGCAGAAACTACGATCACACAAAGGCGGTAGAGGAAGAAAAGCTTCAAAGAATTATCTCGACCGCAAGACTCTCACCTTCCGCGTGTAATGGTCAGCCGTATCACATTACCGTATGCAAAGGGAATGCTGCGAGAGATGTAGCTGAAGCAGTACAGGGAATGGGGATGAACAAATTTGCATCCGATGTCCCGATAATGCTCGTGATCTCCGAGATGCCGTATGTTGCCACGGCAGCACTTGGTTCAAAGGTTAAGGGAAACGATTATCGCTCGATCGACATCGGTATTCTCTCAGCATACATTACAGCGGAAGCAACGGCACAGGGGCTTGGAACTTGTATTCTCGGGTGGTTCGATGACGCAAAGATCCGTAAGATCTGCGGACTTGATGCTCCTGTGCGTTTGGTCATCACTCTCGGATACGCAAAAGCTGATGATAAGCTTCGCGATAAAAAAAGAAAATCGCTTGACGAATTGGTAAGTGAGGTCAAGTGAGACTTGCACAAATGAAATTTATTTGAAAAGAGGAGAGAATATGAGAAAGGTAAAAGGTTCAATACATCCCGACGACGATCAGCACTATGAGAAAATGGGGCTGACGCGTGATAAAGTAGAGCTGTGGGAGGACGGTGCTCGTGTTGACGGATCCCGCGGTACATACGAATGGTGGTATTTTGACTCACACTATCCCGACGGGACGATACTTGTTATTTTCTTTTTTTCAAAAATGCCGATCAGCGTTGACGGTCCGATAAAGCCAATATCTACGATCGAGCTTACACTCCCCGATGGAAGAAAATTCTCCGAAGAGGTCTACGCATCGTTGGAGGACAGCTATTATTCAAAGGAAATGTGCGATGTTAAGATCGGAGACTGCCATTGCAGAGGGGACTTGAAGCATTACGATGTGGTTTTCAAGGGTAAGACAATGAGCGCAAGACTTACGCTTGACGGAACGATCAGAGCTTGGAGATCGCAGACGGGAAGTATTTTCTTCGGAGACAACGAGGAACATTATTTTGCGTGGCTTCCTGCAATTCCCGAAGGGGTCGCTGTTGCAGACGTAACGTATGACGGCGGTGGGGAGCTTCACCTCGAGGGCTCTGGCTATCACGACCACAACTGGGGAAATATCTCTATGATGAAGCTTATGCACCACTGGTATTGGGGCAGAGCAAAGATCGGTGATTATAAGGTGATCTCATCGTGGATCACGGGGGAGAAGAAATACGGTTACAAGGATTTTGATGTATTTCTTCTCGCAAAGGGCGGTGAGATCCTCGGTGACAATTCCAATCACACCTTGAGATTCAAGCCTGAGGGAAGATATATAGACGAGAAAACAGGAAAACCCGTGTACAACAAGGTGATCTACGAATACACTACCGAGTCGGGTGAGGAATACAGAATTGCTTATGACCGCCATGGTGACATCAACAGGACTTGTTTTGTTGATGTTCTGCCACGTCCGCTTGGAATTTTGGCAAAGCTGATAGGATTTGACGGAGGATACCTGCGGTTTGAAGGGACAGCATCTATTGAAAAAATAGAAAACGGTCGTGTAGTTGAAACCGTAAGTGATCCTGCGGTTTGGGAGCTGATGTATTTCGGCAAATCCTGTGCGGATGAAAAATACAGAGAAAAACACAAGGAGCATGATGCACAACCGTTTTGATAATACAGACAAAATAAAGTGAGTGGAGTTAATATGAAACACAAACTAACAATGCGATATCCGACAGCATGGCATGGCGATATGTGGCGAGAGGGTGCACCTATAGGTAACGGACTTATCGGCGGAATGGTATATGGCGGAATTTATAAAGAAAACATTCTGATCAATCACGCTATGCTTTGGCGAGGCGGAAACGAAATGGAGCTTCCCGATGTCAGCTATATTATTCCCGAGATACGCAGACTTTTAGATGAGCACAAAGTAGTTGAAGCCGATACCATGCTTGCTGACGAACTACGCAAAAAAGGGTATGTCGGTGAAATTATGGAGCCGAGTCCTTTGGCGGATATTGTGATCGAAACTCCCTCAAAGGAACTCTTCTCGCATTATCGAAGAGAGATCGATATGGAGAGGGCACTTGTCACGGTAAGCTGGGATGAAAATGGGACGTCCTATAAACGTGAGTCTTTCATATCGAGATGTGACGATCGAATTTACACACGTTACAGCTGTGAGAACGGCAAAATTGACACAAAAATTGCGGTCAAGCTTCACGATACCGAGACGCTCGGGAACGTTGTGATTCCTCAAATTGAGAATTTCAGCAAGGGAAGCTGTTCGTTTTTTGCGGCGTACAATGAATCCGTTTACAAAGCTGGAGATTTTGGGATCGTCTGCAAAATATTCGCTGACGGTGATATCTCAAATGATGGCGAGTACGTTTGTGTGAGCGGTGCGTCAGATATTCTTGTAGTTGCAGAGGCTTTCATTGAAAGAGCACGGTCGGAAGCATTTTCTGAAATTGAGCAGAGCCTCAGCCGTGATTTTGATTTTTGTGAAGAGCTTGAGAAGCACACAAGCATTCACGCTCCACTGTTTCACGCTGTAGATTTTTCCATTTCTGATACTGAGCGAACTAACGAAGAATTACTTCTTGAATCGTTTGAAGAATCCTCCTCAAACGAGCTTATGGAAAAGCTGTACGCTTACGGAAGATACTTATTTTTATGCTCCACAGATGAAAGAGGAACATTGCCTTGTCATCTGACAGGATTGTTCAACGGAACATATCAGACTATGTGGGCATTCAATATGTACAACGTAAACTTTGAGATGATCTATTGGCAGGCGCTTACCGGAAATTTGCCTGAGTTTTTGCGTCTTGCACTTGATTATACGGAGGAGATGGTTCCGCAGTTCAGAGAAAACGCAAAGAAAATGTTCGGCTGCAGGGGAATCTGGATCAATTCTGTCAACACCCCCGATACAGGTCTTTGCAAATGTCTTGCGAATCATATTGTAAACTGGACGGGCGGCGCGGCTTGGCTTTCACAGCACTACTACGATTATTTCAGATTTACGGAAGATATAACTTATCTGAAAGAACACGCAATGCCATTCATGTATGAAGCCGCACTTTTCTATGAAGATTTTGCTGTCGAGAACGAACGTGGATATTATGATCTTTATCCGTCGGTATCTCCCGAGAATGCGCCTGCAAATATCCTGCGCGACACGGGAAACTTCAATATCGAGACAAGCAAAAATGCCACAATGGAGTTTTCTCTCCTGAAAGAGCTTTTGACAAACCTTCTTGAAGCGAGCCGAATTACAGGATTGTACCAGGAAAAAACAGAGACCTGGAAAAAGATGCTCTCGAAGATACCGCCGTATATGATAAATGAGGACGGTGCTGTCCGTGAGTGGATGGATCCATATTACGAGGATAATTATCACCACAGACATCACAGCCATGTGTATCCCGTGTTCCCCGGATGCGAGATTACAAGAGATGATCCGCTGTATCCCGCTTTTGAGAGGGCAGAGGATCTGCGTCTCAAATACGGACTATCGGATCAGTCGAGCTGGTCAATGGTGTTTATGGCGGGGATCGCCGCAAGAATGGGCAGGAGCGAGTTTGCGCTGAAGCTGCTTGATACGATCGGCAGAGTTTGCCTGATGAATAATTTCCTGACTGTATGTAATGATTGGCGGAGAATGGGACCGATAGCTTGTATGGATCTCAGAGAAGCTCCTTTTCAGATAGACGGCAATATCGGTATCACAGGTGTTATTAACGAAATGCTTCTTCAGTCACAGGCGAGCACATTCGAGGAATCCAGAATAGTTATTCTGCCTGCTCTGCCTGACAAGTGGGAAAAAGGCAGTATCAAGGGACTTCTTACACGAGGAAACATCAAATGTGACATAGTTTGGGATGAGTCAGGTGGAGCTGCAATCTTAAAGAGCAGTACGAAAAAGAGGGTTTCTCTGACACTCGGAGACGGATACGTATTCTCAGACGGATCAGCTATGTTTAAGACAGAAATCAATGGAGAATTAAAGATATCTTTTTGCAGAAAAAGATAATCTTTAATATCAACACAGCAGAAAGGAGGATTTTATGCCTCTATATATAGTACGTCAGGACATTACAAAGATTAAGACGGATGCAATCGTCAATCCAACGAACGAAAAACTTATCCCGGGCGGTGGGGTTGACGCGGCAATTCACGCAGCAGCGGGTGCTCGGCTTGCGGATGCTTGCTCGAAGCTGGACGGATGTGAAGTTGGAGGAGCAAAGATAACTCCCGGATTTGATCTTTCGTGCAAATACATAATCCACACGGTCGGTCCTATCTGGCAGGGCGGACTTGCGGGAGAGAGGAAAGCTCTTGAGTCGTGCTACACGGAATCTTTATCTCTTGCAGAGAAGAAACGCTGCAAAACTGTAGCATTTCCGTTGATTTCTTCGGGAAGCCACGGTTATCCTAAGGATCAGGTGCTCAAGGTTGCTATGGCGTCAATTGGAAAATACCTCGAGAAGCACGAAATGACAGTGTACCTCGTGGTGTACGACAAGACCTCGTATAGCCTTGGCGAGCAGCTCTCAGACGAGATCACCTCGTACATCGACGATAATTATGTAAACGAACACGCTCATCGATTTGGAATTCTTAAAAGTAAGAGAGTGGCTCGTGAGTGTGCTGAGCCGGTGAATGACAGATGTGACGGCGGAAGAGCTCTCTATGATATGCCTGTTTTGGCGTGCTCCGAGATGCCGCGCTCATCACTCGAAGATGCACTCGGGCGGATTGATGAGAGCTTTTCACAAATGCTTCTTCGCAAAATTGATGAAGCAGGAATGAAGGATTCCGAATGCTATAAGAAAGCAAACATCGACCGAAAACTTTTCTCGAAAATCAGAAGTGATAAGCACTATAAGCCGTCAAAAACAACGGTGATCGCTTTTGCTATTGCACTTGAGCTTACGCTTGAGGAAACAAAGGATATGCTGATGAAGGCGGGATTTGCGCTGTCAAGATCGAATAAATTCGACATAATAATCGAGTTTTTTATTGAACGCGGAAATTACGACTTGTACGAAATAAATGAGGCTCTGTTCACCTTCGATCAGCCTCTTCTTGGTGCATAAAAATGTCGCCTGCGAAGCGACCACACCTCTCTTTCAATGTGATATAATTTAGTCACAACAGAAAGAGAGGTAATTTTTATGAAAAACAACATCACAGAACTAGTATTTATCCTTGACAAAAGCGGATCTATGGCAGGATTTGAAGAAGACACCATAGGCGGATTCAACTCAATGATCGAAAAGCAAAAGAAGCTTGACGGTAAGGTTTACGTTTCAACTGTCCTTTTCTCAAATGACAGCGAGGTTCTTCACGATCGTGTTGGAATTGAAGAGATCAAACAGATGACTGAAGATGATTACAGGGTCGGCGGATGTACCGCACTGCTCGATGCGATCGGCAATGCTATACATCATATCGGAAACATTCACAAATATGCGAGACGTGAGGACGTACCGGAGCACACAATGTTTATTATCACAACGGACGGTATGGAGAATGCGAGCCGACAGTACAGCAGTAACAAGATCAAATCAATGATTCGCCGTCAGGAAGAGAAGTACGGCTGGGAGTTTTTGTTCGTTGCTGCGAACATTGATGCGGTAGAAACAGCGGAGAATATCGGAATCAAACGCGAGAGGGCTGCGAACTACACTCAGTCAAAAGAGGGAACGGCAATGCTGTATGATGCAGTAGACTGTGCCGTTTCCGCAATGCGCCGTGACCGCACAATCGGCACAGAGTGGACGAAAAAATTGAAAAAATAACTGCATATCACAGAATTGTGAAGAGTTCAAGAGCGTGTGCGCGTGAAACGATTGAAAAAACCATAAAGATATGGTATAATGATTTTCAGTACAGAAAGGAGAGTTAAGATGAAACTGTTATTCAGAGCACTTATAAAGTACATAATAGGGCTATTGGCTGTGGGCGCACTCTTGTTTGTTCCCGCTGGAAGCTTTGCTTATTTGAACGGATGGCTTTTCATCGCTCTCTTGTTCATACCGATATTGATACTTGGGGTTATACTGTTTATTAAGGCTCCCACACTTCTTGAAAAGCGCCTGAGTGCCAAGGAAGGTGAGAAAACACAGAAAGGAGTGGTGGCAGTATCCGCACTCCTGTTTCTCTTGGGCTTTATTGTCGCCGGATTAGATTTTCGTTTTGGCTGGTCTCACGTTCCGGCGTGGGCTCAGGCTGCAGCATCTGTGATTCTGATCGTATCTTACGCACTTTACGCAGAGGTAATGCGAGAAAACGCATATCTTTCAAGAACCATCGAGGTTCAGGCGGATCAAAAGGTAGTAGATACAGGACTTTACGGAATAGTCCGTCACCCTATGTATGCGGTCACAGTTTGGCTCTTTCTTTCAATTCCTGTAGTTCTTGGCTCGTGGTACTCTCTCATTTGTTTTTTGCCATATATTCCTGTAATTGCTGTCAGAATATGTAATGAAGAAGACGTCCTTGTGGCAGGTCTTGACGGTTACACAGAGTATAAAAAGCGAGTAAAATACAGACTTTTTCCGCTGATCTGGTGAGGTGGAGCGACTAAAATAAGCTATGCCGACAACATTTATTGAGGACAAAATCGGAAGTAAAATAAAAGGAGAAACTAATATGCGTAAAAATTTCGGAACAAAGACCTGGCTTTATCCCATGCCTGTGCTGATTATCGGTACTTATGACGAGAACGGTACTCCCGACGCGATGAATGCGGCGTGGGGCGGTATTTATGATACAAATCAGGTAATGGTATGTCTGGCAGATGACCATAAGACTACTGAGAACATCAGAAAGACAGGAGCTTTCACGGTAAGCTTTGCTACATCAAAGACAGTTGTGCCTTCTGACTACGTTGGTATCGTATCTGCAAATGACGTGCCAGACAAATTTGCGAAGGCAGGATTCCACGCTGTCAAGAGTGAATACGTAAATGCACCGATCATCGATGAGCTTCCAATGGCTGTTGAATGTAAACTCATCAAGTTCAACGAGGACGGTATCTGCATCGGAGAGATCGTCAACG
>SVUC01000030.1 GCA_015063455.1 Oscillospiraceae bacterium | reverse complement strand
GCTGACCTTCGGGTGCATATTCTCTCCACAGCCATATACCTGAGATGTAGTGGCATACAAATCTCAAAAGACCTGCCGCAACCACGCCGAGAACCACGCCCTTATTCTTGCCGCCAAAGAGGTTCACAAACGGCTTAACAAGTCCGATCACGGAGAACGCCACAATGTAATCGAGAAGGACGCACGCGATCTGTGTAACGAGGGTGGGACAATAGAGTACATTTGAAAATCCCATCATAAGTTGGAGTGCTCCCGAAACAAATCCTGTTGCAACGCCCCATTTCGGACCGTTTCGAAGTCCCATAATAAGTATCGGGATGATCTCAAGTGAAATACTTCCGCCCTGCAGCCACGATCCGCTGTAAGTCATAAACGAAAGTACGAATGATAGGGCTACCATCATTGCGCCTTCTGCAAGAAGACGCATATTTTTGCTTGAAGTGTGTTGTGCTGACATTTTGTTTACCGCCTTTTCATAAAAGTATTTTTGGGTTGTGCCCGTCGTTGAACAAAGCGCAGCTTGAACAAAAAAACCACAGTACAAACGTACTGTGGATATTGCGTTCGGAATTTTAATTTTTTTGTATTTATGAAGATCTCTGCCTAGGATGAGGTTCTCACAAATCTCGGATCAAATTCTCCCTACGCCGGTATTATCCGTATCAGGTTAAAGGGTTCGGCTACTCACCGTCTCAGCAAAAAGCACCCCTGCGTTTGTTCGAGAATATTATATCACACTCTCATCTGCCTGTCAAGCAATTTTTTCAAAACTGCCGGCGTTCGACTAAATATCCATCGCTTTGATGAATGTATATTTTATCAAAGCAAGGAATATTTATTCAGTACTCTTCTGTTTTCTACAGATTCTGCACGAAAGCCAAACCACAAGAGTTGCAGGGAAGCCGATCGTCATAAGGATCCACAAGTTATGCTCACGGCAGATATAACATATAAGGAACAAGATGCTCCAAACAAGAAGATCTATCGTCCAGAAGTCGAGCGACCTCTTACCCCAAAGAGAATTGAAGATCACAAGAAGAAGGGACGAGGCAACTGCAGCTATAGCAAACGCAAGCCCAAATGTTTCTCCTGCAAGGAGAAGGATCACATAGACGATCGCGGCGAGAAGCCAAACCCCGGCAATCGTAACAAGGACAATCGCGGGCTTACTCACAACATATTTTTCTTTTTCGGATTTAAGAGAAACACTATCCCCGCCACCTGCTTCAGCATCATTTGTATGCTCAGCTTCAAGAAGATAATCGACGCTTACCCCGAAAAGATCAGCTATTTTTTTGAGACAAATAATATCGGGAAGTCCTTCAGCTCTTTCCCATTTAGACACACTCTTGTCCGAATATCCGAGTTTTTCCGCAAGTGTTGCCTGAGTCATATTTTTTGAACGTCTGAGAGATATAATGTTTTTCGCAATGATCTGCGGCAAATCTTCACGGCTCATACTCTATCCTCCTAATTTTTTATATATAATAATCATTTTGTTGGCAATTTCAGCATCCAAAAAGCCATTTTTCTCTCTACTCACAGTAGAAATGCTCTATCTCGGGTAGATTCCACTGAAAATAGAATCCACAGATAATGTATATCTAACCGATAGAGCCGACTATACTGTCTGTGGGTTGTATAAACACAATTCCTTCGGTATAATAATATCACAAAGAACACATAAAGTTAAAGGTAAAAAAATGAAGCGAATATTAATTTTTGGTGACTCGATCATGAGAGGCGTATATTATTCCGAAGAAGCAGGACGGCACAAGCTGTTTGGCGAAAGGCTTCGCGGCCTCAAAGAACTCGGATATGAAGTAAAAAACTGCTCTGTAATGGGAGCAACGATAGGTACGGGACGTGAGCTTATCGAGAAGAGACTGACCATTCCTGCAGAGAATACAACTGTAATTTTTGAATACGGCGGAAACGACTGCGACTTCCGCTGGGGAGACATTTCCGCAAATCCCAGCGGAGAATTCTCACCCAACACGCCGCACGAGAAATTTGTCTCCACCTATGGCGAATGTATCAAGTATGCAAGAGACCTTGGTGCAAAGGTGCTCATCTGTAACCTCGTTCCTCTCGACGCAGACAAGTATATGAACTGGATCTCACGCGGATTAAATCACGACAACATCATCTCGTGGCTTGGCGATACAAGCATGCTCTATCGTTGGCACGAGTATTACAATCGCACTGCAGAATCAATAGCCCAGAAGCTCTCCTGCCCTCTCATCGACATCAGATCCCCCTTCCTTCTTTCGCATAATTATGCAAATCTTCTCTCTCCCGACGGAATCCATCCGACAGTAGAGGGACATCAGGTTATCGACCATCTCATCGCTGAAGCAGTTGCGTAATCCAAGTTTTTTGTGTTTTTTTGCATTCTCCTATTGCAATACCGTCTGTGTTGTGATATAATATCGCTGTCAAATCAAGAAAAAATACTGCCACCGGGTAGTCGATGCTGAAGCATTCGTGGTACATCGTTAGGTCTCAGAAGATGTATCGTCGAATGCTTTTATTGTTGGAGGTCAAAATGTCACTTCTGTATAACCCGTTCTCAAAACTATCAAAATTCGAATATCTTCTGTGGTTTCTATCACTCACTATAGTCGGCGGAGGATTTATCATCAGCGGAAGCCGCGACTATCTTACGCTTACAGCCTCGCTGATCGGGGTGACAGCGTTGATCCTCGTTGCAAAAGGGGACTCGTGGGGACAGATCCTGACCGCACTTTTTGCTCTTATTTACGCTGTGATTTCGTGGGATCTCCGCTATTACGGCGAGATGATCACATACGTCGGCATGAGCGCTCCGATCGCTGTTATGTCGGTCGTTGAATGGGTGCGCCACCCTTACAAGCACACGACCGAAGTAGAGGTCAGTGTAATAACAAAGAAAAAGGCTGCAAAAATCATAGTTCTCACAGCAGTTGTAACGTTTATGTTCTATTTCATACTCAGCACACTTGGCACAAGTAATCTGATGGTGAGTACGCTGTCTGTCGCAACAAGCTTTTCCGCATCGTATCTGATGCTATGCCGAAGTCCGTATTACGCCCTTGCGTATGCGGCGAACGATGTTGTTCTGATAGTCCTTTGGGTACTCGCATCAACGAATGATACGCGATACATACCGATGGTACTCTGTTTTCTTATGTTCCTTGCTAATGACACGTACGGATTCATAAATTGGATGAGAATGAGAATCAGACAAACCGCGGGTGAAATCAAA
Source organism: Oscillospiraceae bacterium (assembly GCA_015063455.1). Lineage (GTDB taxonomy): Bacteria > Bacillota > Clostridia > Oscillospirales > CAG-272 > UMGS1696. Next base: position 18,423 of record SVUC01000030.1, on the reverse strand, counting down.
TAAAAAACAAAACCACAAGTGAAACTGGTGGTATGGACAAGCCCTAGAAGGGCATAGGACTAGCTGCGCCTTAAGATGTACTGAAATAGTCCTCCAATCGCATATGATGCACTACAAGCGAAAATTCGCTCAAAATAGCCTTCCTCCGAGAGGAAGGGGGACCGCTTGCGGTGGAAGGAGCCCGCGGAACGTATAATTTTGCAACATTTCACCGTAACGCACTCTCCCTCAGTCACCTACGGTGACAGCTCCCTCCCGGAGGGAGCCTTAAAACTAAAAAATTTCGCCTCTACCAATATAGCTGGTAGTTGTATACACACAAAACAGGCTGTCCCATATCGTTTTGATACGGAACAGCCATTTTTTGTTTTATATTACAGATACCACACGTCAATTCCGAGAATTGAGCAAAGATCTGCGATCTTACGTCTGTTGTCACCGTAAGTGATGATGTAATGCTGGCAAGCTACGTTATCAGCAAACTTCTCAACATCGCCTATCACGATCTCGAGTGCGGAAAGCTGCGGCGCGGGAGCATCCCATCCACATTCTTCCCACTTCGGAGGTGTCTTACCGTCACCGAGGATGACCTGCATTGTGTACTTTCCGTCCTTGTAAACAAGTCTGCTCATTGTGAGCACTCCTGTCTTTACGGTAGATACATTGAGTATACCCTGGCTGAGCTGACCAAATGCGGCGGGAAGAACTGTGTAAGTGTCTCCTGCTACCATATCAGCCGCTACAAAGTCGGGAACACCTGCAAGCACGCTGTCCTCAAAGAATTCATAGAATTCAAGGTATCCTGCGAGCTGAGATGTAAGTCTGTTCATCATAAGCTGTGTAACAGCGCCAAGTGAATCGTTCTCGGGAACAGTTGTATATCCGTCCTCAGAGAGAAGCATGAAGATCGGTGCCGGCGGGAATCCGCAGAGCTTCTTCATACCGTCAACGTCCTTGAGGGAAATCGACTTATAGTGTCTCTCATCCGCAATTGCCTTAACAGCAAGATAGTATCCTGCCGCCTTCATCATAGCATCATCGTTTGCGGGCTTGAGGAAATTCCACTTGAGAATACGGTTATTTACGATGTCGCGCTTAGCTTCATCGGAAATATTTTCGTATCTCTGCTGTATCTCGAGCATCTCAAATGTTTCGATCTCGATACCGGTAGTCTTCTTGAGAGACATTCCGTCGTAAAGTGTGCCGTAGAGGTTCATATCGCGGTAACCCGCCATACCAACCTTATCTGTGAGAAGCTGCTTTGCCGCAACAGCTGCACGGCAGTAATCAGCTACAACATCACTCTTTGTCTTCTTTCCGATTACATCGTAAACGTACTTGAACTTGTATCCGAGGCCTTCAAATGTTGCGCGGAGACCTGTTGTTCCCGCCTGATCGGCAGTAGTTACAAGTCTGTCTCCCTCGTACCATCCGCAAAGTCCCCACAGAACCATCGGAAGATGACGGTAATGCTCGGTAACCTTTACAACAGCGTGTGTCGGGATCCATCCGGCAATGCAGACAACGAGTGCATCGAAGGATTCCTTTGCGAGAGCTTCAACAGCACCGTTCACCTGTACTTCTTCATAATCGTCAGCTACAGGATAAACAGATACAAGGTCAAGACCTTCTGCCTTGAGTGCCGCTTCCGCAGCGCTGCATTTTCTGATTATAACGTCAACGGGAGTGTTTACTTCCCCGAAGCCAACGAAACCTATTTTTGCCATAGATTCGATTCCTTTCAATCAGTATTCAGTTATTATTCAACAATATTCAAAAGCTTGTCGTACGAAAGATATCTTTCGTAACATTCGGAGTAATCTGTACCCTGACTCTCGTAAACTCGTCCAAGCTCGATCTTCTGCACGGCTTCTTCAACAGATGAGAACGCACCGATTCCAACACCTGCGAGAATTGCAGAACCAAGACAAGCTGTCTCTTTGTTTTTAAGAGTAACAAGTCTTTTGCCGGTCATATCAGCTTTCATCTGACACCAGAATGGGCTGTTAGCACCTCCGCCCATTGCTCTGATCTCCTGTGCATCAAGCCCGAGGTAATCGAGGTTAGATTTCAGCATACAGGAAACAGATTCCATAACGCTGCGCACAAAATGTGCTCTTGTGTGCTCGGTCGTAAGTCCGGTAAAGCTTCCTCGTGCGGCAGGATTGTACTTTGGCATAGTCGATCCGCAAAGATACGGCAGGAATGTCACCCCGTCACTTCCCGGCGGTACGCTTTCTGCAAGCTCATCAAGCTCAGCGAACGAGAAATTCTCGCAAAGCGCATTCTTGAACCATTTGAGTGCCATGCCCGCTGTAGGCGTCCACGAGAGGAGACAGTATTTGTCATCAAAATTATAATGACAGGGAACGATACTCTTCTCATCATACTCCGGAACCGTATCGGACGGCATAAAGATTACCATTGTGGTTCCCGTCATTTCGCTGACGATACCTTTTTTTACCACGCCCGCGCCGATAGCACCTGCAATCTGGTCAATCGCGCCTGTGACTACCTTCGTTCCGTTGTATTCACCGATACATTCAGCACTTGAGTAAAGTGTGGGTAGCATATTCTTGTCGATGCCCACAAAATCGAGCATTTCGTCCCACCACTCAGCTTTATGTATATCAAAGTAAATAGTTGACGACTGAAGAGTCTTTTCGCTGACGAACTTACCCGTCATCTTGTAGAGGATCCAATCCTCAAGCAGAAAGACCTTCTTTGTTTTTGCCCAGATCTCAGGCTCGTGTCTCTTTACCCAAAGGAGCTTACAAGCCGGCCAAGTCGCCGTGATCTCAGGCTGACCTGTTACCTCGTATACTCTCTTGTGACCAAAATGAGCCTCAATTATCTTTGCCTCTTCGTCAGCCCGGTTATCAAGCCAAACGATCGCAGGACGAACGGGAGTACCATTCTCATCAGTGAGAATGAGAGTCTCGCACTGAGTATCGACGGAAAGCGCATCTACTGACAGCTCAGCTCTGACCTTTTCGATCTCACCGCGCACGATATCCCAGTATTTCTCACCGTCGAATTCAACGATATCGCCGTGAGCATCGAGAGTATAGTCGGCGCTCAGCGAGATCTTCTGTTCAAGAGATTCATTGAACACACCTGTTTTCACAGATGTTGTTCCGATATCAATTCCCATTAAATTCATAATTCGGGAACTCTCCTTATTTTTTATATCTCTCGGTATCGATTATCTTTCGAGCTGGAGAGTGTAGTGAGGATCGTAAGCCTTTTCTTCGTCTGTGAACTTGTGGAGTGTGTTGATTACTTCGCCGTTGTTCCACTTTCTGTCGCCAACATCTTCTGTTGTACCCATAACTGTTACGTTAACCTGACGGCGACGAGCGCGAACGTGGTCCCAGTCAACAAAGTAAATGTGAGCGAATTCACCGCCGTCAAGGATACCGTCCTTGATTGTCATAGTTTCGCTTCTGCCGAAGAATACGGAACGGAGGTGACCGTCTGTGTTCATGGAAGTGAAGTCACCGGGTTCGTTTACATATCTGCCGAACTGCGCGTGGATCGGACCGGGATGACGGTAGTCACCTTCGTCAACGTAGTCGGGAATCATCTTTCTCATGATGTCAAGAAGGTCGTGCTGGAGATATTCGAGGTCAAAAGAGTCGATATCGTGAGAGCATTCCTGGATCATTACAGAGCATGTTGTGTGGTGAGATGCGATTGCAACTGTACCGTTCTTAATTCCGGATGCCTTTACGATTTCGATGATCTCCTTGGAAATATCGTGGAAAGTGGGGATCCATCCTCTTGACTGAAGCTCGAGTTCCTTCTGAAAAATTTTGAATTCCATAGTAGTGTTTCTCCTTTATGAGTAAAATAATTTTGTTTTTTGTTTGATTTAATAATTTCGGGTGAATCTCACAGTGAAGTTCACGGGTGAAGTTCACGGGTGAAGTTCACGGGTGGAGTTCACGGGTGAAGTTCACGGGTGAAGTTCACGGGTGAAGTTCACGGGTGGAGTTCATCCCACGCTTTGCGGAGATTGTAGATCATTTCTTCAACCATTGCGTAGGGATCTGCTGCCTTGAGAATACCGCTTGTTGAACCGGTAGCCTGTGCGCCGAGCTTGATCGTATTGTAAACGTCCTGACCGTTCGAGATTCCCGCGCCCTGAAGGACCATAATATCGGGATTGATCTCACGGACAGTCTTGATCGTCTCGATCACATAGTTTGAATCACTTGTTGTGCCTGTTCCGATAAGCTCAGTCGGCTCAGCAACGATGAGGTTCGGTGCCATATGAGCGATTCTCTTTACATCATCAACTGTGTCAGCACAAACGATAGTTGCAAGACCTACTTCATCAGCACGGCGGATCGTTTTTTCGAGAGTTTCCATGTCGATCGGCTTCTCTGCATGATTGAGCATAACACCCTTTGCGCCCGCTGCCTTTACAGCTTCGGGAAGAACACTTCCGAGACCGCGTCCGGGAACGAGAGCATCCATATGCTGAGCAAACACGAGAATTCTTTCTGTGTTATCAGCAAGCATCTTGATGTCTGTGTACTGAGGTGTTACGATAATGTCAACATCATATTTCAGCGCTGTCTTATCAATAACCTTTGCAAGTGCAAGCATTTCTTCTCCCCAAATAATCGCTTTGGGACCTATTTCAAAGAAAGGCGGCTTGATATCAAAATTCTTTAACATTTCAATTTCCCTTTATGTAAATTATATTTGGATTCGATCAGTCAAAAAGTCTGTCGTTGATCTCTTCAAGAGTTTCTCTTACAAGCTGATCTCCGCCGACGTGTCCTACCTTGCCGCTTCCTACGAATGCGCTGTAATGTCCTCCGCGCTCAGCCTTAGCTGTGGGAAGATATCCTTCGGAGCCGTTAGCGAGCTGAATGAGGAATGTCTGTTCAGCGTGGCTTCTTGCTTTGATCTGGTTACCGTAGTCGAGGAAGAGCTCGAACGGGTTTGAAGCAAACGCAACATTACCGAGTCGCATAATGTGAACTTCTGTTTCGAGAATATTCTGGATATTCTGGAGATCAAGACGTTCGAGAACACCGAAGTGTACCTGAAGCTTTGCAACATCATTGTAGTCCACATCTCTGTCAAGCCCAAGCATATAATCTTTGATCGCCTTGCGGGCTGCATTTGCATCAGAGAGAGTTACACGGCGAAGCGGGAGCTGCATTTCTTTTACTGTGTGCTTGAATACGGGTGTTGTTATGGGTTCGTCAAGACCTTCGTTATATACTTCAATGATCTCGTTCGCGATTCTCTTACCCGCTTTTCTCATACCGTCGAGATCGAACATAGAAGGATCGGCTTTACGCTTGAGAGGATTGTTTCTCTCGATGTTCGGGTCATTTACGCTTGTGTAGGGCTCTACCCATCTGATAAGGTCAACAGGGCACTGGTCACCTGCAGCACTGCACTGCGCGAGAACGAACAGATCTTCACCGAAGTGCTTTCTGAGGAGTACTTTTACCTCACCCCAGAAGTCGGGAGATACGAAAAGTCTGTGCTGAACACACTGTGCGGGACAAGCGAGGTTAGCGATAACACCTGTGAGCTTCTTGTCAGCGCCGAAGATATACATAAGCTCGATACCCGAGTCGTTTCCGCCTTCAAGCTCTGTAAATACTGCTGTATCTGTAGTTCCCCACATCTGAGCAGATCCGTCTGAATAAGCAGCTCTTCTGCACATACCAACAGGAGCACGTCCGAATGCATTCACGAATGCACCGTCTTCAAGATTGTTCCAAGCATCAAGAATCGCCTTTGTGATTCTTTCAACAAGGAATACAAAAGTTTCCTCGGTTGTGATAATGTCGGGGTTTGATGTAATATTCTCTTTTTCAACATAAGATCTTCCGGGAGCGAGGTTTTCCTCAATAAGCTCTCTGATCTTTGTGAAAGTAAACGCTTTTTTCGCGCGGCTTGATCCGGGCACTACAGGACCTGTATGTGTGTGGATCGCACTCATAACGATCTTCATAGGATCAATACCGAGTGTATTGTCCTTGAGATTATCTCTTACAGCGTCCAAGAGATTGCCGTAAACACTTACAAGGTCACAGCTTACGAGGATCATCTGCTCATCTCCGTTAGACACTGCGAGTGCGGTTGCGGTGATGGGCTTTTCAACGTATTCCGAAATTCTTTCCGCAAACTGACCTGCGAGAGATACTTTTTTGTCGGGTGTGATACTCTCTTCAGCCCAACCGAATTTGATCTGCTTCATGGTTTCTCCTTTTTATTATTATGGAATTAATTATCAATGATCTATATTGTTTTTATTTTTGGGGCACAAATCCCCACCTTAAATAGTATAGCATATTTTTCGGAATATTTCAACAGTATTGTATAACTAATACTATATTTGAAATAAAAACCTTTTATCTGTCATTCTATCGTTCACAAAATCAGCAAAACCGCCGATATGGCGGTTTTGTTAAAATCAATATTTACGTCTCATTTCCTTATAAGGATCAATAGCTGATTCAAATGTCGGCTTGATCGTTACACTTGCGGAGAATTCCTTGTCATAGAAACGGTACTGCTTGCGAAGAACGGGACCGCACGAATGTGATCCGATACCTGCGTGACGCACGTCAATGATAACTGTTGTCTCAGCTTCTCTCTTGAGTTCATAGTGATGTGCAGTTTTTGTAAGCTGCTCGGGAGAATAATGAGATGCGTTGAATGAGAACGGCTCATCGGAATAGAAGAAGAGGCCGTGTCCTGCAACTGTGTGAACATCTGCCCATCTGCATCCCCAATGAGAGCTGTTTTCCTGCGGGAATACGTACGGCTCGTAGTTTTCATCAACGGTAGATCTGTATTCACCGAGCTTTGCGGCAAGTCTCTTGTCAACATAGCTCTCCATCGGACCGTATCCGAAATACGACATCTGCTCAGAGCCCTCGGGCATTGTAAGTCTGAGTCCAAAGCGAGGATATGACATTTCCTCGTCATTGTAGAGAGACGGTCTGATCTTATCAAGCCACTTCACATCCATATCAACTTTCACGCCCATACCGCATTTAACCGTATACTTGAAATGAACGCCGAAGAGAGATCCCATAGGAGCGCATCCGAGAGTGATATCCGATTCAATCACTGCCGCCTCCGCGGATTTTTCAGTAATCAAGCAAGAATGGCACTTGATCTCGGCTCTGTCAAATCCAAGTCTCTTCCAAACAGGCTCGTACGATGCGTCATTGTTTGTGGGAGCGCGCCATATCTGAGGAATGATCGGCTTTGTAATGAGATTTTCGCCGTTATCGCAGATAGAATCAATTGTACCCTTAGATTTGTTGATCTTATAAACTGACTCACCTGCCGTTATGATAAAGTGAGTTCTGTTTTCGCTTACTTCAACGTCGTAAAGACTGCACGGCGCTTTGTATTCGGGGATATTCTTTTCATAAACGAACTGAGCCATACCGACCTCGTAGCCTGCATCAGCCCATTCGGTAGGTACGTTCTGTCTGAAGGAAAGATCAAGTGTTACGATACCACCCTCGGGAGCTTCATCGAAGAATGTAAATTCTCTCTCTTCACCGGGAGCGATAGCGATTGACGGATAAACTCCCGAATCAATTATCTTGCCGTCGCGGCGCAGAGACCACGCAAGTGAGATATCGTCAAGAGATTTGAAGAATCTGCGCGACTTAACTGCCACCTTACCGGGCTCGATCTCGCGTACAGCAACCGGCATGATCGCCTGCTTGAGCTCGAGAAGTCCCGTATGCGGACGTCTGTCGGGATATACAAGTCCGTCAACGCAGAAGTTTCCGTCGTTCGGGAAGTCACCGAAGTCGCCGCCGTATGTGTATGAAGGATTATTATATTTTTCGCCGATCGCAACAGAATGATCTGTAAATTCCCAGACACATCCGCCGAAGAATTCGTCATTTGCTTCAATAATTTCCCAATAATCCTTGAGGTCTCCGGGGCCGTTACCCATTGCGTGAGAATATTCGCAGAGGAAGAGCGGCATAACAAACTTATCGTTCTTGCAGTATTCTTCACAAGCCTCGTAAGGACGGTACATTGCGCTCTCAATATCAACCACCTCGGGCATCTGATTACCGCCTGTACGCTTGAGACACACACCCTCGTAATGAACAAGACGTGAAAGATCTCTTGATCTGATCCAAGCGGTCATTGCGGCGTGATTTTCTCCGATATAAGACTCGTTTCCGAGTGACCAGAAAATGATTGACGGATGGTTTTTATCTCTTTCAACCATTCTCTCAGCGCGGTCAATGTAAACATGAGTCCATTCTGGAGAGTCAACGAGTGTCTCTCCGGGATACATACCGTGAGTTTCAAGATCCGCTTCATCACAAACATAGAGGCCGTATTTGTCACAGAGATATGTAAATCTCGGGTCATTCGGATAGTGTGATGTACGCACCATATTGATGTTGTGCGCCTTGAAGATCATAATATCGCGGAGCATATGCTCATACGGTGTTGCGTGACCGAGAAGCGGGTGAGAATCGTGACGGTTAACACCCTTTGCCTTGACCTTCTTGCCGTTGATATAGATACACTTATTCTTTATCTCGATCTTTCTCAGTCCTGTGGGGAATGAAATGTACTCACTTCCCGCGTGAAGAACGAGATTATAAAGATTCGGGATCTCGTCAGACCAAAGCTCTGCCTTGTCAACCGGAATCTCAATAACGCACTTGCCGTCAGCTGTCGCGGCATTTCCCTCACAAACGAGGTTTCCGCTCGGATCTGTCAGCTTATATGCGATATCAGCGTCTCCACCGTTCATATCAATTTCTGTCTTAAACACGCCTGACGCGAAATCGTCTGAAAGCTCTGTTTTGATGAACACGTCGCGCACATGGCATTCGTCACGGAACAGAAGGTATACATCGCGGATGATACCCGACATTCTCCACTTATCCTGGTCTTCGAGATATGTACCGTCTGACCATTTGAGAACGATCACCTTAATTGTGTTCTTGCCGACTTTGATATATTCTGTAATATCTATTTCAGATGTGCAGTGGCTAACCTGGCTGTACGCCGCAAAGTTATCGTTGACCCAAACGTAGAATGCGGAATCAACACCCTCAAAGTTGAGATAAACTTTTCTGCCCGCCATCTTTTCGGAAACAATAAAATCTCTCAGGTATACACCGCAGGGGTTCTCATCGGGAACGTGCGGCGGATCACAAGGAATAGGATAATTTATGTTGGTGTAGTTCGGAACATCATATCCGCGGTCGAGGAACATCTGCCAGCTCATAGGAACTGTGATCTTTTCTGCTCCGTCGATCACTTCGTCACGTCTCAGAACGCAAAGATCTTCATATGACTTGAAGAACTTGAAATTCCACTCTCCGCGAAGAGATTTGAAGTACGCGCTCTCCGCACGGTTTTGTGTATTGGCACACTCTTCACAGGGGAACGGAACGAAATACGCACGAGGCTTTTCACATCCAACGTGAAGATGCTCCTGGGATTTATGATAATCGGGAATGTTGAAAGGCATTTTTTGTCTCCTTTACTTGATTTCGGTTTTTATGTTAAAATTATATCACATATTTATAAAAAAAGCAACCGAATCATAATTATCCAAAGCAAAAACCTTTGACAAATATATAACACAGTGATATAATATATTGTATTATGATAATCCCCCTGAAACGAAAGGACAGCTTTAAGATGACACTCACAGAGTTATATTTGCAAAAGGCAGACAATATCGCACCGCAATTAGCTTACAAACTTGACATTACGTTTGAAATCCAGAAAAAAGCTGTACGAGAGAAGCTACTTGATCTTCTTTGTATGCCGGTAAAACAGACAACTCCCTCTCCGATCATTGATTGGACCTCCAATGAAGATCCTCGTTTTGATGAGATAAGATTTCATTTTGAGAGCGAACCCGGTTTTTTTGTACCTGCTCACATCTTACGCCCAAAGGGATCGAGCGGAGGAGAATGGGCTGTTATCTGTCTGCAGGGACATTCAAAGGGAATGCATGTCTCAATCGGCAGAGCTGATATTGATTCTATGGAGCCTGCTGTAATTGAAGGAGATCGCGACTTTGCGCTTCAAATAGTCGCCGAAGGTTATACCGCTGTCGTTATGGAGCAGCGTGGATTCGGACTCCAAAGATGCAGTATAACACCTAACTCTTGTGGTTTTCTCGTATCACAAGCATATGCGTTAGGCAGAACCCTGATCGGTGACCGTATATTTGACATATGCCGATTGATAGATGCAATATCAGAGTTTTCATTTATTGATATTGAAAAAATCGCGTGTATGGGTAATTCATCGGGAGGAACAACATCGTTTTATGCTGCGTGTGTAGAAGATCGAATTGCGGCAGTTATGCCGTCGTGTTGTTTCGCACCGTTCCGCAATTCGTTTATTGGGTATTATCACTGCAGCTGTGGAATTATCCCCAGAATGCTTGACTGGTTCGATATGCCTGACCTCGTACTCGCAATTGCGCCCAAGCCTTTAGTAATCGTTTCCGGAGAACACGATGCAATCGCAGATATCGGTGCTGTCCGGAAAGCTTATGAGGAAAAGGTCGAGCCCATATACAGATCGGCAGGGGTACCTGAGAAATGTACACTCATTGTCGGCGAAGAAGGGCATCGTTTTTATGCAGAGCAGTCTTGGAAAGCATTCCGTGAAATCATAAAATAACTCCAAAATAATAAAAAACGATAATTACGTAATTTTCACAGCAAAGCTTCAGTATTTTCGATGCTGATCTTGTTTTTTGTGGTGGATGTATTGTTTTGTCGAACAAAAATTCAAAGAAAATCCCAAAAACACTTGACAAACAGGTTTCGATGTGATATAATAATTAGGCAACAAGGGAAAGCTCATGGGAGTATTGTGCCGGAGTGGCGGAATTGGCAGACGCCCGGGACTTAAAATCCCGTGATACGAAAGTATCGTACCGGTTCGAACCCGGTGTCCGGCATTTCCTTGTTTGAATTGAATATCGCGGGGTAGAGCAGTCTGGTAGCTCGTCGGGCTCATAACCCGGAGGTCATGTGGTTCAAATCCCTTCCCCGCAATTGAATTAAAGCCTTGGAATCATTAAGATTCCAAGGCTTTTTGTTATTCTGATTTACTCAATTTTTAATCAAAACAAATCCTGTATGTTACTGCAAATCTCCTCATCAAAAAATCGGTTGTGTTATAAACAATCTCACTTTTGAAGCGCCTTACGGATATATGCTATTCTCTCATCCATGTTCTCTTTGGAAGAGTCGGGTGACACAGTGATATATGCAACTTTTGAGAGAAGCTCGAGAGAATACTCACACATATCATCACGGTAATCCGGAACGATATCCTTATTTGCCTCCATCTTGAAGGGATCCATAAGCGGATGGAGTGCGCCGCGCTTGTTCATTATGGGTGCCCAATTTTTATAAATGTGTTTTCCTGTGTTTATCGGTACTGTTCCGTATACACCCTCTGCATTTGCAAAAGCTTCTGCTTCTTCAGTGCTGTCAAATCTGAAGGCAATTGTCGTAGCGCAGTCTCCGTCAGGATCGTTCGAAGGGACGAATTCACACACATCTGCGACAGCATCCATAATGTATTTTTTGTTTTTACGAAGATCTGCGAGAATACCGTCGAGTCTCTTAAGCTGCTCACGAAGAATTGCCGCTGTTATTCCGTTAGTTCTGCATTCTGTTCCGCAGAAGAGCTCCGCTTCAACTCCCGAGAGCTGATCACCAAAGAATGCGACGGCGTTGCTGTCATGATAAATCAGCGCATTCTCAAAAATCTTTTTGTTGTCGGTAAAAAGTGCTCCGCCCTCACCCGTAGTGATGACCTTGAAATAATTAAAGCTGAGAGCACCTGCGTCGCCTACAGTACCGAGTCTCTTACCGTGGTAAGAACCTCCGACCGCCTGACAAGCATCCTCAAGTACCATAATACCGTGTTTTTCTGCTATGGAGCATATCTCATCCATCTTACAAGGTAATCCGCGAATGTGTACGGGAATTACTGCCTTTGTGTTCTTGGTAATAGCCTCCTCAAATGCTTTTGGACAGAGTGTGAGAGAGTCGTCTATATCTACGATCACAGGCATAGCACCTGCCGATACTACGGCCATCGCGGTTGAAATATATGTGTACGCCGGAACTATGACCTCATCCCCCGGGCCAATACCCATAGCGATCAGTGCAGACGAGAGTGCAGCGTGTCCGCTTGTCATAATAAGTGCGTGGGATGTGCCGAATATCTCCTTCATTTCCTCCTCGGCGTGAAAAGAATCCTGTTCTGTGGCATTGATTTTGAAAAGCGCTCTTGAATTAAATACCCGTTCTACAGCTGCGAGTTCTTCCTTTCCTATTCTGTACATATTTCTCCTCCTGTGTTATAAATTTATATATCTTTTAATGTATTCAAAGCTTATCTGAGCAGACACCAACGGATCTCCGTCGCAGGAATCCTGTTCAACGATAAAACGATCGATACCCACAGATTTTGCGGTTTCAACGACACCCGGAAGATTGATGTTTCCCATACCAAGCTCGGCGTAGGTTACGCCGTCCACCGTACGTTTCATATCCTTAAGATGAAGCAGCTTTGCGCGTCCCGCAGTCTTCTCGAGAAAATCTCTTATATCAACACCGCCGTGCTGAAGCCAATATATATCAGGCATCAGATCAACAAGATCTTTGTCGAATCCATCGAGCAGAATACTCATAAGCGTTCTGCCGCTCTCGCCTCTGATAAACTCGTTACTGTGATTGTGATAAGAGAAAGAAAACCCATTTTCCTTTGCCGTTTTTGCGAAAGCGTTGACACGAGCGATATACTCGTATGCTTCAGTCTCGGTCTTTATCCCAGATCCGATACCGATATCAGTCGCTCCGCAAAGTCTTGCAATAGCAAAGAGCTCCTCACCCTTTTCCTCACAGACGTTGATGCTTGTAAGCAGCCCGAATACTGCTAGTCCCGCCTTCTTCGCGGCATCTGCAGTCAGTGCAAGCATCTCATTATCGCCTGCGAGCTGAACAGCTTCATAGCCCATATCACGTACCTTTTGTAATACATATGCCGCTGATGAGCTATCAGTTATTTTCTTTCTGACAGTATATAATTGAAGACCTAACATAAATTCACCTCCTGTAAATTATTATATTCGTTTTTTGTTTGTGCTTCAAGCACCTTGTGTCTTACAAAATACCCAAAAATTCACGAAATTCACTTGACAGACAAGGTAGTACATGTTATTATGAATCAAGGGGGGGTGATATGATTGCTTTACCAGAACATTAGGACAGAGGTGTCGCCTTATCAGGTGGGAGTTGGCCCTATGTCAGGATTTCGCGAGCACAGACACGCTGACATTGAGATAAATTACGCCATAAAGGGAAGCTTTGAGGCTACTGTCAATAAAAAAACATATACGATAAACCAAGGTGAGCTTTTGCTGATCAGTCCTATGGCGGCACATTCTTTTCCCTTCCGGTACACCGAGGGCAGACAGGTACTCACCCTGATCGTTGGGGTATCATTTCTCAAAAAATTCTTTTCTTATTTCACTCACACAAAACAGGATGCTTATGTTATTAATTTAGATGACGCCTCCGATAATGGCAAAAAATTAACTTCACTCCTAAACGAAACTGTGGAGCTGCACGAAGAAAAACAAGAAATAAACGAACTTCTGGTACGCGGTAACATCTATAAAATTTGCGCCTATCTTATAAATATTATTAACGATCCTGATTTGAGAGAAAGCTTTCACAGTAAAGAAATGACCAAGGTCGCCAATATTGAAAAGGCACTTGATCTTATATACTACGATTACGCAAATCCGCTTACAGTAAATGATGCGGCAGAGTTAACAGGATACGGAAAAAGTAATTTTTGCAAAATATTCAAAAAAATAACGGGTGATACATTTCACAATGCGCTTAACCGCCGCAGAGTTGAGAGCGCCTGCGCACTTCTGTCAGAGACCGATCTCTCAATATCTCGGATATCCGAGGAAGTCGGCTTCGGAGAGACGAAAAGTTTCTGCAGAGTATTCAGGCTTGAGATGGGAATGACTCCGCTGGAGTACAGAAAATCGGCACATATTTCAGACAGATAAATTGCTCCGGATGCTCTTTCTCCCCTCGTCCTGTTTATTCTCCACAGTTCAGTATATACACATCCATAGTAACGAATCATCTCAAAGACTCTTTTTCTATTGCAAAAAATATCATTTTCTGTTATAATTACATATAAAGGATCTATATGAGGTGAATCTATGGAACAGAGTATATATAATGCTTACGTTCGCCTGCTGAAACAGGAATTAGTCCCTGCAATGGGATGTACCGAGCCAATCGCAGTAGCTTATGCGGCAGCAGCGGCTGCTCGAGAGCTTGACGTACTTCCTGAAACGGTAGACATTTGTGTCAGCGCTAATATTATCAAAAATGTAAAAAGTGTTATCGTTCCCAACACGGGCGGTCTTCACGGTCTCGCGGCGGCAGCGGCTGCAGGAATTATCGCGGGAGAACCGGATAGTCAATTGTTAGTCATCAGCCGGGTCACCGAAGATCAGCAGAAGCAGATTGCCGAGTATTTACAAAAAGCAGAGTTCACAGTGCACGAATCGGATTCGGGCGCACTGTTTGACATTATCATCACCCTTCAGGGCGGTGGTCATAAATCCGTATGTCGCATTGCGGAAGATCACACAAACATCGTCTGCATTATGCGTGACGGAGAAACCGTATACAGACGCAATATGGAAAAGAATACAGCTGAAATCACCTCAGATAAAGATCTCTTGACGGTTGAGCAGATCGTTGAATTTGCTGACACGCTCAATATCGCGGATGTAAAAAACATTTTCGAACGACAGATCTCATGCAATATGGCTATAGCAGAGGAAGGATTGAGTTGCCCCTACGGTGCTCGAATCGGGCAGGTAATTCTGAAAACGCAGAAAAACGATGTTATTACCCGTGCGAAAGCTTATACCGCCGCTGCATCTGATGCGCGTATGGGCGGCTGTGAGAAACCGGTAGTTATCAATTCCGGCTCGGGAAATCAGGGTATCACCACATCTGTACCTGTCGTAATTTACGCAAAAGAGCTTGGTGCATCAGATGAAAAGCTGTACCGCGCGCTCGCAGTATCCAATCTGGTTACTTTGCACCTCAAGACCGGTATCGGTCCTCTCAGCGCCTACTGCGGCGTAATCAGTGCAGGATGCGGTGCGGCGGCAGGGATCACCTATCTGTACGGCGGTAAGTTCCGTGAGATAGCACATACAATAGTCAACGCGCTTGCTATCAACTCGGGAGTCATTTGCGACGGTGCAAAGGCAAGCTGTGCCGCAAAGATCGCTTCGGCAGTAGAAGCGGGAATCCTTGGTATGCAGATGTTCCGCGAGGGAAGCCAATTTTACGACGGTGACGGCATTGTTTCGAAAGGCGTGGAAAATACGATCCGCAACGTCAGTCGTTTGGCGACCGACGGAATGCGAAAAACCGATGCGGAGATCATCAAGATCATGCTATCGTGATCAAGAAAATACTATTACATATACAAAAAAGACGTACTGTCGGTTATCAGTACGTCTTTTTCGTTGTTCAGATTAAATAAGCAAAGCTATTCTGAAGAAAAATCAAAACCACAAGTAAAACTGGTGGTATGCACAAGCTCTATAAGGACATAGGACTAGCTGCGCCTTAAGACGCACTGAAATAGTCCGCCAATTGCATATGATACAATATAATCGAAAATTCGGTTAACATAGCCTTACTCCGGGAGGAAGGGGGACCGCTTGCGGTGGAAGGAGCCTGCGGAACGTAAAATATTGCTATATTATTCTGTTAACGCACTCTCCCTCAGTCACCTGCGGTGACAGCTCCCTCCCGGATGGAGCCTTAAAACTAAAGCATTTCACCTCCACCAGAATAACCGGTGGTTGTATAGACACAACACAAAAATCCCCGTGCAGTGTATACACGGGGATAATTTTATGTGCTGTAAAAATTCACGTACCAAATAGCCGTAAAGATGATTCCAATGGCAAGGAAAATAAGTCCCGTTATAAGAATACAGCTGTCGTTTCTGCTTTTTGCTTCGCTGAGCTTACGCTCACGGTATTTTGCATACACCTCGTGCTTCATTCTGCCCATAGGGATAAACGCAAGCACAACATTTCTGAGGACGAATCCGATTCCTATCAGCGCACCCTCGCTGCTGATGTACAACATTCCCGCAAAAAGCGTCATAAGCACACCCGCGACGAAGAAAGCATCTGATAAAATCTGGATATTTACCGCCAAGCTGTGATTAAAAAATCCTTTCGACCAAATCACAAGGAACGCGATAAATACTTCAATTCCAACACAAATTGCATATTTTTTTAACGTTTCTTTGTTTTCCTGTTTCACTGTAATATAACCATCCGTTTGTTACTTGACCATCTGTTTGTATTTTTCCTCTTCAGCGTCGTTGCAGTATACAAAGTGTCCGGGTGTGATCTCACGGAAAGAGGGAGTATCTACCGAATAATCGTGCTCTGCAATGGGGTTGTAGATGATTCTTGTACGCTGCTTCTCGTATATCGGGTCGGGCAGCGGGATCGCAGAAAGAAGTGATTTTGTATAAGGATGCAGAGGATTCTTGAAGAGCTCATCAGAATCTGCAAGCTCGACCATCTTTCCGAAGTACATAACACCGATTCTATCGGAGAAATACTTAACCACGGAAAGGTCGTGCGCGATGAACATAATGGTAAGACCAAGACGTTCACGGAGATCGTTGAGAAGGTTGATAACCTGTGCCTGAATAGATACGTCAAGCGCTGATATAGGCTCGTCTGCAATGATCATCTCGGGCTGCATAACTACAGCTCGTGCGATACCAATACGCTGACGCTGACCGCCGGAGAATTCGTGAGGATAGCGGTCTGCGTGCTCGCGCACAAGACCAACTGTCTCAAGAATTTCGTAGACCTTTTGGTTAATATAATTCTTATCAGTAACTCCGTTGATTACGAGTCCCTCAGCGATAATATCACGAACTGTCATACGGGGGTCAAGAGAAGCGATAGGATCCTGGAAGATCATCTGTATCTGTGTGATAAGCTTACTCTTCTTTGCTACGCGGCATCTGTTGCTGTATTCCCTTTTCAGAGCCTTTAGCTTCTTCTCGTCGCCGTGTGCAGCCTTGAATTTCTTTGAGTATTCTTCCTCAAGATTCTTGAGAAGAGACTCAACGTACTGCTTGTCAACTTCCTTGCTGTCAGACTTTGCATCTCTGATGAGAGCTCTGTTCTTCTCAACAATAGCCTCATACTCCTGCTTTGTGATCTTCTTGTCATCAAGATCCTTCTTAGCCTGTTTGATCGCATCCTTGTAGGAACGAGTTCCCGCACCGATTCTATGACCTTTGAAGTAAACGTTACCGGAGGTAATATTATAAAGCTTAATGATGGAACGGCCTGTTGTAGTCTTCCCGCATCCGGATTCACCAACGAGACCAAATGTTTCACCTTTTCTGACCTCAAAGCTTACGTCATCAACTGCCTTAAGATCCTTACGTCCCAAACGGAAATACTGACAAAGGTGGTCCACTTTTAACAATACTTCATTATTATTCTCCATGGTTGCCTCCTCTTTCTTTCATACGTTTGATACGTTCTGTAATGATCTTGGGGATTTCTACCTTGGGTGCGTTCGGATGGAGCAGCCATGTTGCAGCATAATGTGTGGGAGAAACCTCATACATAGGAGGCTGCATTTCAAAGTCTATCTCCATTGCGTACTTATTTCTTTCGGCAAACGCATCACCAACAGGGGGATATATCATATTCGGGGGTGTACCGGGAATAGCATCGAGCTTTTCGTTAGTATCAAGGTCAGGCATAGAGGAAAGGAGTGCCCAGGTGTAAGGATGCTGAGGATTATAGAACACCTCTTCGGCTGTACCGTACTCTACGATCTTACCTGCATACATAACGGCAATTCTGTCTGCCATATTTGCAACGACGCCAAGGTCGTGTGTAATAAAGATGATTGAAAGGTTGTGTTCGCGCTTGAGTCTGTTGATAAGCTCGAGGATCTGCGCCTGGATAGTTACGTCAAGAGCTGTTGTAGGCTCGTCGCAAATGAGGATATCGGGATTAGCCGAAAGTGCGATCGCGATAACGATACGCTGACGCATACCGCCAGAGAATTCGAACGGATACTGTCTGTAACGCATTCTCGCTTCGGGAATACCAACCTCTTCCATAAGCTTAATAGCTTTTTCTTTTGCGATTCTCTTGGTAAGTGTATATACTACCTGAGATGCCTTTTCCTTGAGGTAATCAATAATTTCTACGCAGCGCTTGTCAGCGTCAAAGCTGTCAGCATTCTCAACGTCTGCCTTGAACTTATTCATTACTCGGTTGAGAACAGA
>SVUC01000029.1 GCA_015063455.1 Oscillospiraceae bacterium | reverse complement strand
TACGTTGATACAGTCGGCAAAAACGAAAGCCGAATTGCCGAATATATTAGCACCCAACTTAAAGAAGATATGTTAGGTGAACAACTGACAATCAGCGATAAGGGCCCGTTTACGGGTAGCAAGTAACAGTCCCCACGCAGTTGGCAGTTCGTATAGATGCGTTTACGCATAGCGAAGAATGGAGGGCTATGCCCGCATATGAAAAACCACCCGCTTGGCGGGTGGATGTTTTTTATCTGATCTTTTTTATCATCAAGAAGTTGATTTCCTCTCGACGATGTGATATAATATAGGAAATAACAGGAGGAGCACATATATATGGCACAGAAGAACAAGATCACATTTTCTGTTCGGATAGATGAAGATCTGTATAAAAAAATGCTCGCAGTCGCAGATTTTGACAAGCGTGACATAAATAATCATATGCTTCATCTGATCAGGACAAATGTTGCTTATCACGAACGAATCCACGGGAAGATAGATATTTCAAAGATCACAATTCCCGTCGATGAAAATTCGGAAGTAAGCGAGAATAACTGACACTTATATTTTTAATAAAATAAAGGAGAAAAAACATGGCAGACAAGAAAAAAAGCACTTTTTTTGAGGAATTCAAGAAGTTTATCGCACGCGGCAACGTAGTCGATATGGCAGTCGGTGTTGTAGTTGGTTCTGCTTTTACAGCTATTGTTAATCAGCTTGTAAGCGGCATCATCAACCCCCTCATCGGTAAGCTTTTCGGCGATATCAACCTCTCCGATCTCAAGGTAGTTCTCTCAGAAGCTACTGAAGAGACCGCTGAAGTTGCTATCCTTTACGGTTCATTCATTCAGGCAATTATCAACTTCCTTCTCGTTGCATTCTCCGTGTTCTGCATCGTTCGTGTTATCAACAAGGTGAACGACGCTATGAAGAAAAAGCAGAGAGAAGAAGAAGCTGCTGCAAAAGCTGCTGAAGAGGCTGCAAAGGCTGCTGAACCTCCGAAGCCCGTTGAGCCCTCCGAAGAGATCCTTCTTCTCAGAGAGATCCGCGATTCACTCAAGAAGTAAACCCGAGGCACAAATTAAATGTACGAGTTTATACCTGTTATCATGCGCGAGGCTGCAAGTATCATGTTGTCCGCGCATGATACTCATTTTTCGATGATTTCAAAAGAAGGTCAGGCTAATTTTGTCACACGTTACGATGTTGCGGTAGAGGATTTTCTCACCGAGAAGATAATCGAGAAACTTCCGGATGCCGTCGTGATAGGTGAGGAGTCTGACGACAATCACACAGAGCTGATCTCCACACGCCTGTGTATAATAATGGATCCGATCGACGGAACAACAAATTTTATCCACGATTACAGATACAGCGCAATCTCAGTAGGTATATGTGATCGTGGTCAAATGGTGTACGGCGCGGTTCTCGATCCGTACGCTGACAGATTGTATCACGCAGAGCGTGGCGGCGGCGCCTATGTTCTTGATTACAGAACAGGTAAGGAGAAAAAGCTTCAGGTGTCAGACAGAGCATTGTGCGACAGCCTTGTAGGATTCGGAACATCCCCGTATCGCAGAGACGAGCTCGGAAAAGTCACATTCGAGACGGCATATCAGCTTTTTATGACTTGCCGCGATGTGAGACGTTCGGGATCTGCTGCCCTTGATCTGTGCAACATTGCGACAGGTGCGCTTGATGTTTTCTTCGAATACAGCCTTCTTCCGTGGGATTATGCAGCCGCTTCTATTATTATCAAGGAAGCAGGCGGAATAATTTCTTGCTTTGACGGATCGGATATCAAGTTTGAAGGTACACTTTCCGTAATCGCAGGAAATAAGCTCGCTCACCGCCAACTCATTGAAAGTAAAATACTGAAATAAAAGTCCCAGTTTGATATTGTGTTCCCAGACTATGATAATGTGTTCGATAAATATGGATTTAGAGGGGAGTTTGTATGTTGTTGTATTCTATTATAATGTTTCTGGTTGCAGTCCTGTTTACGGTACTGGGTATTGCAATTTACAAGGGTAAAACCGATTTGATTCACGATTACCACCAAACAAAAGTCACAGACAAATCAGCCTACGGAAAAGCCTTTGGAAAAGCAATGCTTGTTATCGCAGCTGTAATGCTACTCAGCGGCATTATAGGAGTGTTTGATAATTTGGCTATGCTTGCTGTTGCTATACTTACGATAGGCTTGGTAATTGGCATAGGCTGTATTGCTGCAATACAAAGAAAATACAATAACGGATTATTCTAAATTCCAATTTATCGTCCATTTTCCTCTTGTTGCTTATGGAAATACAAAAGGTAATTTCGAGAAATAAAAAGATCCCCAATCACCGCCTGTGAGGTAGTATCGGGGGACTTTTTTACATAAAAAACATATTATCAACAAATTCACGGGTGAAATCAGGATCATTTGCAAGCTCAACGGTCTCGGAAGACGAAACAATTGCGTTCATTTTTTTGATTCCGTTCTCGTCAAGGAGTGCGAGCTTTGCTCCGAGTGCGGCGGCATTTCCGACAACTTCGATCTTGCCGATCAGCTCTTCGGGAATGAGCCCAACCATCGCGGCAGAATTTTTGTCAATATAGAATCCAAGTCCGCCTGCAATGTATACCTTGTCGATCGTGTCATATGTAAGTCCGCTTTTCTTTATGAGAACTTTTATCCCAGACGCAATGGCACTTTTCGCAAGCTGAAATTCCCGTATATCCTTTTCATTTACGAAAACATTTTTGCTTATCTGAAAAACATTGTCTGTGTCATCGAAAGCGCCTGTTTCATCAATTATCTCAGCTTCAAGCATAACCGCGACAGCGTCAATAAGTCCTGCACCGCATATGCCAACAGGATCTGCTCCTCCGATCGTGGTATAAGATACCTGACCGTTTTCAAGTCCTACTCGATTTACAGCACCGAGAATTCCCCCGCATCCGCACGTTATGTTCGCACCCTCAAGTGCAGGACCGGCGGCAGTCGATGTGGAATAGTATTTTCCACCAGTGTGGAGAATCATTTCGCCGTTCGTCCCGATGTCGATAAGAAGATTATTTCCACTCGACAGATCAACAGCATGTGCGGCGCAGACCGTGTCTCCACCAATGTACGATGCAATGCACGGCGCGGTGATTATTCTCTCTGCCGATATTCCAAGCTTTGATCCGACAACAGATTTGCTGTCAAGAAACACGGGAGTAAAAGGGAATACTCCGATTCCTGACGGATCTTCACCGAGAAACAGATGAAGCATTGTTGTGTTGCCTGTCACATAAAACTCAGTGACTTCTTCAATTCCAAAGTCAGAACACAGCATCTGAAGCATTTCTTCAGTTTTTTCGGTGATTATTTTGTGAAGCTCGTCTTTTTTGCCGTTCATACAAGCTTCGATCCTGCTTATTACATCTGCACCGTAACGTCTTTGTGGATTGAGTTCTGATACAGCTTTGACACTTTCGCCGCCGGATAAATCAACAAGATACATCGCAAGAGTGGTGGTTCCGATATCGAGAACGGCACCGTATCCATTGGCATTCTTGTGTTTTTTTGTAACTTGAGAGACATCTTTGTGATCAAGAAGACCGCTTCCGACGTCCTCGTTGAACTCAACAAAAACATCATCCTGTGGAACATATTCGCACGAGAGAACTGACTCTGACTTGTCAGAGATTGGGGCACCATCCTTTACAGGAGTGATTCTTACCGCGCACTTGCCGCATTTTCCGTGTCCGCCGCAATCTGCACCGATTGCAAATCCCTCGCGGATGAGAATATTCATAAGATTATCTTCGTTGTTTACCGTTATTTCGGCGGATTTCAAGTTTGTTTTTATATAAAGCTTCATTGTTTTCACCGATTTTTGTTTGAGATATTTATAGGATACCACAGATCAAACAGGTTGTCAATTGGGTAAAAAACCAAAAATATGAGTTTGAGATTGACGAACAACAGAAAATAAGTTATAATTATTAATAGGAATTAAGATGTATGAGTAAAAAGCGATGGTGTTTTATGACAAACGAGGAATTAGTACTTCTTGAGCTTGCGAGACGTGCAAGGCTTGAGAGGGGTGGATTTGATATATCAAATAAATATGGTGCGGCGATTTTTTCTGTGTGGAAGCTCCTCAATATCAAGAATTATCCAAAGCGCAAAAATCTTGTGACAAATATTCCCGATGTTCTGAAGTATTACGGACTTGAGGATATAGACATTGGTGTCTCAGATGATCCCACTGTCGAGCAGATCAAGTTTACCGCACATTCTCACACCTGTGGGATAATGGATCAGTCACCCGATGACGTTGCGTTGTATCTTCTGATAGAGGATATATCTGCTGTCAACATAATTGTCGACGATTTTAACTGTACAATCATATAAAAAACGCATCCGTGTTACACGACACAGATGCGATTTTGTTTTTGCGTTACAGCTTTACTATTGTTGGTTCGTGATTAAGTGAGGGTATGATTTTTTCTTTGAGATCACACATTTTTATCTTCAAACTTGAGGTGTTAATGCACGGATGGCACCCGAAAAATTCACCGCACAGCACATCTTCATCTACCAGGAGACGAACATGATTCTCGAGATCATTGATAAGTCCAAGTACGGAGAGAGACCCGGGGGTGATGTCAAGAAGCTCTTCCATCTTTTCGCCGGATCCAAACGATAATCGTGATGATCCTATCTGTGCTGATATATCCTTCGTTTTGAATACTTTATTGTCAGGAATAAGAAGAATGTAGAAATTTGTTTCCTGTCGATTGCAGAGAAAAAGATTCTTGCATATCGAGACTCCGAGCTTACGGTCGATCTCTGCACACGCTTCCATAGTCATAGCGGGCTCGTGATCAGCTCGATAATACTCAATACCGAGTGAATCAAGGAAATCATATACTTTAATTTCTTTTTTCAGACGTTCGTCTGTGTTTTGTGGTCTGCCTTTTTCGATAATCATTTTAACCTCACACATTGATCTCGCCTGCGAGTATCTTTTTGTAGTCAGCAAGATTTAATTTGAGAAGGGCGGGAGTGTCAAGTCCGTAAGGACATCTCTCCTTGCAGCTTCCGCACTCAATACAGTTTTCAATATTCAGCATTTTTTCTTGGTTTGCGGGAGTCAGCCAATTCGCACTCGGACTTCTTCTGATCATCTGAGCCATTCGTGCGCAATTGTTGATCTCAATTCCAACGGGGCACGGCATACAGTATCCGCATCCGCGACAGAAATTCCCGATAAGCTCGGCACGGTCATGCTCGATCACAGCGCGAATTTTATCATTCATATAAACGGGGGATTCTATATAGCTTATGAATTCGTCAAGCTCAGATTCACGCTGAATACCCCAGATCGGAAGAACGTTGTTGAATTCTTCCATCCACGCATACGCGGCGGCACTGTTTGTAATAAGTCCGCCCGAGAGCGCTTTCATTGCAATGAAACCTACGTTATTCTCGCGGCAGAGCTTAACAAGGGAGAGCTCATGCTCAGTTGCAAGATAGCAGAAAGGAAACTGAAGAGTCTCATAAAGTCCTGAGAGCACAGCTTCTTTCGCCACACCGAGACGGTGATTTGTTATGCCGATATGACGGATCTTTCCCTGAGCTTTAGCTTCAAGCATAGCTTCGAAAGACCGCTTCCGTCATTTGGTTTGGGACAGAACGAAGGATTGTGGAACTGATAGATATCTATGTAGTCTGTGCGGAGATTTGTGAGACTTGTTTCGAGATCACGCCAGAAGTCCTCCACATTCACAGCAGTTGTTTTTGTTGCGATCGTGATCTTATCTCTCAGTCCGTCAAAAGCAATACCCATTTTTCGTTCGCTGTCCGAATACATACGGGCTGTATCAAAAAAAGTGAATCCTGCATTAAATGCTTTTCTGAGAAGCATTACTGCATATTCGTCAGAAACTCTTTGAATTGGAAGAGCGCCGAATGCGTTTTTTGGCGAGGATATGCCTGTTGATCCGAGTATTACTTTTTTCATATATCTGTCCCTTTCAGCGAGAGATTGGTTGAAATTTTGTTTCATTTTATTATATCATTTCACATAGTAAATTTCAATAGAAAATAATAATATTACGCTTGACATTAGAAGTGCGTTTTGTTATAATCACATTAACATATATTTGTATATTTTTTATGGGTAAATAAAAAATCGTAAAGGAGAATAAATATGTACAATTTTTATGTAGCAAAAAACGGATGTGACTGTAATCCCGGTACTTCCGAGAAGCCGTTTGCCACGATTGAGAAAGCAACAGAAGCGATTCGTGAACTCAAAGTAAAAGGACTCGATCAGCCTGTTACCGTAACCGTTCGTGAGGGAGATTACAGAGACACAAAAATTACTCTCGATGAAAGAGATTCAGGTACTCCCGAATGTCCGATTACATACCTTGCGGAAGGCAGAGTATTGATAAACGGTGGTATTACTATTGATCCCGCTGATTTCGGTCCTTTGAATGATGAGGAGAAATCCCGTCTTCACGGAGACGCTGTTGAGAAAGTTGTAAAGCTCGATCTCAAAAAATACGGTCTTACAAAAGATGATTGGGGCGAGATGTGTGCGGTAGGTTCACACAGTATTGCAAAAAGATACGATGATATTGTGACCGGACTTATGGCAAGTGAGTTGTTTGTAAACAGTTCAAGAATGGATCTTGCGCGTTACCCCAACGAAGGCTTCCTTTATACAGAAGAGCCGATTTTTAGCGGTATCGATCATGATTACGACGGAAACAAACTCCCTCACGCAGAGTGGGCAAAACTCCGCAATCCTATCGGAGATATAAGACGTATAGACAAGGGAACCGCTGAACACACAAAGATGTGGAAGACTCTCGACAATGTATGGACATTTGGTTATCCTCAGTTTGGCTGGGCAGATGAAACTTCTCCCGTTCTTGAGATAAATGCAGAAGAGCGCACAATGAAAACAAAAGTTGTTAGCTCAATGGGACTCAGAGAAGACGCACCGTACTATTTCTACAATGTATTTGAAGAGCTCGATATACCGGGCGAATGGTATTTCGACCGTGATAATGGAATTGTTTATCTCTATCCTCCGAAACCAATCATGGAGTGCGAGATATTTATGTCGATCAGAAGTGATACACTTGTTAGCATTACAAATGCAAGTGATATAACACTGCGTGGATTCACCATTACTTCAACTCGCGGAAACGGCGTTGTTATTACAGGTGACAGATGTATGGTTGACAGCTGTGAGATCAAGAATATTGCAGGTCACGCACTTAGAATGGAAGGTGTACACTGCTCGATCATAAACAACCATGTACATCATATAGGTATGTCAGGTGTTACGCTGAGAGGCGGCGAGAGAGAAGAACTCGTTTCCGCTGAAAACGTTATCATCAACAACCACGTCCATCATATTGGTGAGATTGGAAAAACATATATGGGCGGACTTTCTTTGCATGGAGTAGGCGGACTTGTTGCTCATAACTGTATTCACGATACAGCTCATGTCGCAGCATCTGCTTCCGGAAACTACACTGTATTTGAATATAATGAGATATACAACGCATGTCTGCACTGTGATGACTCAGGTTCATTCTATGTTGGCGGTGACCTTACAAACTGCGGAAATACTATCCGTTATAACTATTTCCACGATCTCCACAGTGAAGCAAAGACTCAGCATATTGGAATTTTCGGTGTATACATTGACGACAACAATGGCCCGTATGATATTTACGGAAATGTATTCCATCGCTGTCAGTGTGCACTTCTTCTCCATGGCGGTCACAGAATGAGATTTGAAAATAACCTTATCATTGATGCTTGCCCGAGATCACAATTCTCAATGAGAATACACAAGTTTGGATATTGGAAGAATCTTATCAAGGGTGAGGACGAAAATACAGGCGGCGGTCAGTGGGTCTGGTTTAATAAGTCTCCGTGGAAGACACCCATCTGGCGTGAAGCATTCCCGTATCTTGGAGAGATATTTGAAATGGATCCCGAGACCGAAGGCTGCTGTCCCCACAAGGATATGATCAACAATAACTTTATCATCAACCATCGAAAGATCGACATCAACTTCGATTTCTTCCACGACGGCTGGGGTAACAGACTGATGAACAATATGCAGTTCTCAGACCGTAAGTTTGTCGGAATACCCGAGGGAGATGAGCTTGATCTCTCGGCTGCAAGATTTGATGAAATTCTCCCTGATTTTGAGAGAATTCCTTTTGATGAAATGGGACTTCTCGACGAGCCGTATGTAAGAAAATAATATGTTGAATGGAGAATATATGTACAATTTTTATGTTGCGAAAAACGGATGTGACTCGAATGTCGGATCATCCGATGCGCCTTTTCTGACAATTTCGAAAGCTGTTGAGGCTGTACGCGAGCTCATTGCTAAAAGGCTTGACAAACCTGTGAAGGTTACGATTCGAGAGGGCGAGTACAAAAACGACCGCATTATTCTTGACGAAAGAGATTCGGGAACATCCGATTGCCCTATCACTTACGAGGGAGAAGGTAAGGTTATCATCAACGGCGGACTTCTTCTCAGCCCATCTGACTTTGGTCCTTTGAACGATGAGGAAAAATCGCGCCTTCACGGTGACGCTCCGGAGATGGTTCTGAAAATGGATCTCAAAAAATACGGACTCACAAGAGCAGATTGGGGAGAGATCTGTGCTGTCGGTTCTCACAGTGTTGCTAAGATGTATGATGACATTGAGACGAAAAAAATGTCGTGTGAGCTGTTTGTAAACGACGCGAGAATGAATCTTGCGCGTTATCCCGATGAAGGATTCATCAATACGGAAAAAGCGATCTTCGGTGGAGTTTTTCACGACCATGAGGGAAATAAGATATCTCGCGAAGAGTGGGGTAAATTACGTAATCCTATAGGTGATATCAGACAGATCGACAAAGAAACGGTTGCAAGAACACAGACATGGAAAACACTTGACGGCGTTTGGATCTTCGGGTATCCTATGTGGGGCTGGGCTGACGAAACATCTCCTGTTAAAAATTTAAATCCTGAAGATTGTACAATGGAGAATGAGGTTGTAAGCAGCTTCGGTGTCAAAGACGTTGCTCCGTACTATTTCTTCAATGTATTCGAAGAACTTGACGCTCCGGGTGAATGGTATCTTGACCGTGAGAACGGAATCGTTTATCTCTATCCTCCTAAACCTATCGAGGAATGCGATATAATGATCTCGATAACCGACGAAGTCCTTGTTGACGTCAAAAATGCAAGTCATATTACGTTAAAGGGACTCATCATCACTTCTACAAGAGGAAACGCTGTCCAGATGATCGGTGACTCGAACAGCATCGAAGCCTGTGAGATCAAGAACAGCGCAGGATGGGCTGTAAGAATGGATGGTGAGCACCTCACGATCAAGGACTCACATATTCATCATCTCGGACGCGGCGGTATTTTTATGGGAGGAGGCGACAGAAACACCCTAATCTCATCAGGAAACCGTATTACAAACAACCACGTGCATCACATTGCTGAGGTCTGCAAGACATATCAGCAGGGTATACTGTTCACAGGTGTCAACTGTGTTGTGTCACATAACTGTATTCACGATACATCACATATCGCTCTCGGATTTGCGGGGAACGACCACATTGTTGAATACAACGAGATCTATAACGCCTGCAAGTATGCGGATGACTCTGGAGCGATCTACACGGGCGGTGACTATGCTAACTGCGGTCACATAATCCGTTATAACTATTTCCACGATATCAAGAGTGATGCAAAGCAGGGAATTGGCACGTTCGCGGTTTACTGTGACGACTCAAACGGTAAGGTTACAGTTTTCGGGAATATTTTCTATCGCTGCCAGTGTGCATTCCTTCTCCACGGCGGTCATTATATGACGGTTGAAAATAACCTTATCCTCGATGCGTGCGAAAAATCGGTGTTCTCATTCAGAGTGCACAGATATGCTTATTGGACTTCACTTGTCAAGGGAGAGGATGAGACCACAGGAGGCGGACATTGGGTATGGATCAACAAATCAACACCTTGGAGAAGTCAGATCTGGCGTGAAAAGTATCCTCATCTTGCAGAGCCGTTCGAGTGGGATCCTGAGACTGAGCAAAGCTATCCTCATAAGTGTATGATAAGAAACAACTTTATCATCAATCACAGAAAGGTCGACTTTAACTTCAATTTCTTCACAGACGGTTGGGGAAACAGATTTATGAATAACCCGCAGATCAGTGACAGAAAGTTCCTTGGAATTCCAGATGGAGATGAGCTTGATCTCTCGAACAACAGAATGGAAGAAATTCTTCCGGACTTTGAGAGACTTCCGTTTGAAAAAATGGGTATGCTCAAATAAAAATTACATAAAATACGGGGAGATACTTTCTGTAAAGTACCTCCCCAAGATTTTATTTTGTTTCTTCATCAATAAACCTCACCAGTGCGTCGAAATCACCGTGAGGGTAAACTGAGATATCCTCCTCGGCTTGATTTATCAGACAATCTGTCAGAAGAAATACTCTCATACCGAGTGTTTTGGCTATCAAATCTTCTGCGACATCATTTCCAACCATTATTGAAGTTAATGGGTCAATTCCGGTTTTGGAGATGATCTCGCGGTAATAATCCGGATTTGGCTTGCAGAAGCTTGAGTTTTCATAAGTCGTGTAAAGCTCAAAATCGTCGGTAGAGAGCCCTGCCCAGCGTATTCTGCTCTCTGTTGCAATAGAGGGGAAGAGCGGATTTGTCGCAAGGATAACTCGGATTCCTCGCTCCTTGAGCAACGCGATCAGTTCAGCGGACTTCGGCTGGAAGCCACAGATCTTTTTGACGTTCTGGAACTCGTTGAAGTAGTATTCTTGAAAAATTGGCTGGTATGAAAGCACATCGTCGCCGTAAACTTTTGCGAAACACTTCCAGAATACTTCCTCATTTGTTGCTGTTCCGTTGTTTTTTACCATTTCACGTGTTCCGCCCCAGATCGCTTCAAAAAGCTTTGCAGAATCAAACCCGTAAGGCTCAAGTTTTTTTGCAAGAGAGCCAAAGTATGCCTTAATAAATACGTCCTGATCGAACGGTAAAAGGGTCCCGTCAAGATCAAATAATACTGCTGTGGTGTTCAAATTATCTTCTACGTAGAATGCTTGAATAATGATAATACGATATCATATCACCGCAAAAAAGTCAACATTTCTTAAGTTAATTTTTATATTGCTATTGACAAATTAATTTATATATGGTATACTTATACACAAGTTAGCGTCAGCTAACCGAATTTTATAACAAATGGTTAGCTGTTGCTAACCGAGAGAATAAGGAGAAAATTTGTGAGTGTAGTAATTGTGGGCGGAAATGAATGTATGATAAGGCAGTATAAGGATATGTGTGACCGATATAAATGTCGCTCCAAAATATTCCCGAAGATGACAAATAATCTGAAAAATATTGGAACCCCAGACTTATTGATTCTGTTCACGAATACAGTATCTCATAAGATGATCCGTTGTGTGATGAGTGATATAGGCTCAGGCACACGGGTTGCGAGATCACACAGCAGCTCAATGAATGCACTCCGTGAGATTCTCGATACACACGTTGGATAAAAACAAGCCGTCCTTTTAGCTGAAGGACGGCTTTTGATATGCTTTTTTATGCAATGGGTGTGATGTCAACGCTCTTTCCTGTTTTTGCGGATTCGTAGATAGCATCGAGTATCTTCATGAGCCATACGCCATCTTCAGCGGGAGCAAGGCAGGGAGCCTTTCCTTCTACTGCATCAACGAACGCTCTGATTTCATTGACAAAGAGATCGCTGAATCCTGTGCTCGGACTGCTGGAAGGAGTTATTGTGACATATTTTCCGGAGAGAGCTGTGTAAAGTTCACCGGAGTCAATGTTAATACCGGCTTTTGTACCGAAGAGCTGAACGCTTCCGGAGTCTCTCGGAATATTGAGGTTGAAGCTCGCTTCGACACTGAGAGTGAATCCGTTGTCGAAACGAACAAGTGCGGATGCAAAGTCTTCTACAGAGAATTCAAAACCGCTCTTGTTTGATGGACCGTCCCAAGCAACCTGGCTTCCGCTTGCACGGTTACATCCGATGTTATTGAATGTTACACCGTATGCAGATACCGGTTTCGGACCGCCTGCAAGGTAACGGGCGAGGTCAATTACGTGAACACCGAGATCGATGAGAGGACCTCCGCCGGAATACGACTTATCACCGAACCAACCGCCGGGACAACCGTCTTTACGGAGATAAGAAGCTTTTGCATAGTAAATATCGCCGAGAAGGCCATCTTTAGCGTACTGCTGAACAAGCGCTGTATCGCCGCCAAAACGTCTTACAAATCCGATCTGGAGGAGTTTTCCTGTTTCTTTTGCGGTATTGAGCATTTCTTCTGCTTCTGCAGCATTCATAGCCATAGGCTTTTCGCAGATTACGTTTGCACCGCCACGAAGAGCTGCAATAGTTGCATCTTTGTGAACACTGTTCCATGTACATACGCTCACGCAATCGAGATTTTCTTTTGCCATCATTTCATTGAAATCTGTGTACCATCTCGGAACATCGTATTTTGCGGCATAATTTTTTACTTTATTCTCGTCAATATCACAAACAGCTACTACTTCAACTCGATCGGGAAGAGCCTTGTAACCGCCCATATGTACCTGGCTGATACCGCCTGTACCGATAATACCAACTTTGATTTTTTCCATAAAACAGATCCTTTCAAGAAAACGAATTTATAAAATTACATTATAATAATATTAGCACAAACCCCAAGGAATGTCAATACGAAAATTGTCTAATTACTATGATTTCATCCTGAATTGACTGATTTCAACAAAAACGAATCATTATTATTGGTAGTCTTGTATATGACAAGAAACTTCTTAAAGTGTTATAATTTACAATAAAAAATGATAGGGTAGGGATCAATGGAGTATATTCTTTTGTTTGCTGCAAGTGGGTTTTATTCACTTCAATTTGTATTTCAGAAACTGTTTGAAAAACGTACTGCAGGCGGAATTTCCGTATGCCTGTGGAATCAAGTGGTGTTCAGCACCGTTGCTATAACTTTCCTTTTGATAAAGTCCGGGCTTCCGACAGAGCTGAACTGGACGGCATTCTGGTGTATCGCGGGATATGTCGCAAGTGCTGTTATCTGTGGAATTGTTGCAATCAAAGCAATGAGCTGCGGACCTGTGGCTATGGTGAGTACATTCTGTCTGATCGGCGGAATGATAATTCCATTTTTCTATGGTGTACTTGTTCTGGATGAGAACGTTGGTGTTGGACGTTGGGTTGCTATAGGAGTCCTTTGCCTTTCCTGTGTCGCGCCTATGCTATTCAAGAACAAGGATAACAAACAATCGGTTACTGCAAAATTTTTTGTTCTGTGCATGATTTATTTTATTACAAACGGAACAGTTGGAATGTTTCAGAAAATGCACCAGATCTCTCCTCAGGCGATCAACGAAGACAGCTTTGTTATGTTTATCGCATTTTTCAGACTTGTTGTATCTCTTGTGGGAATTTTTATGATAAGTGCGGTAAAGAAATATAAGGGCGAGAAGAATGTAATCAAAAATGCATTCTGGGAAATCGGAAAAAATCCTATGACACCAAAAATGTTCTTGATGATCATTCTGTTTTCCGCGATGAATTCCATCTCTATCACAGTAGGAGATCTTTTCTCACTTCGCTGCATGGTTTTGATGGATGCATCTGTACAGTTCCCGCTTCTCAGCGCAATAATTCTTGTGTTCACTGCATTTTTCGGAAGAGTGATCTTTTCGGAAAAGTTTAACCGCGAAACAATTGCAACAGTCTCTCTTGCGATCGTCGGAATTCTTTTATATATGATCTGATCTGTAAAAAGAAAATTGAGAGGGTTGTTTGTAAAAATAAATATTTTATAAGTTTTTTTTGCCGTTATTTTTATCGTTATTGCAATAAAAAAATTGTCAAAAAAATAAAGACAAATAGAATATTTTGTGGTATAATATTATGCGTAATAATATTTATAACGAAATAAAGGGGTATCATGATGAACAAGATCTACACCGGAAAAACAAAAGACGTATATTCTCTCGATAATGGCAATGTAATGCTCAAATTCAAGGATGACTGTACAGGTAAGGACGGCGTGTTTGATCCGGGCGAAAATTCTGTAGGCCTCACAATCGAGGGCATCGGCAAGGCGAACCTTCGCACATCCGTTTATTATTTCGATCTTCTCAAAAAAGCAGGAATTAAGACACATTATGTTTCTGCAAATGTTGATGATGCTACTATGGAAGTGCTTCCCGGTAAGGTGTTCGGTCATGGTCTCGAAGTAATCTGCAGACTCGTTGCTACAGGTAGCTTCATCCGCAGATACGGCGAATACATCGCTGACGGAACACGTCTTGAAGGCGGTTACGTAGAGTGCACATTCAAAAACGACGAAAAGGGCGATCCGCTCGTAACAAGCGAAGGCCTCGCAGCTCTCGGAATTATGTCTCCCGAAATGTTTGAGAGTATGAAGGAACAGACTCTCAAGATCACAAAGATCGTTGCTGACGACCTTAAGACTATCGGTCTTGACCTTTGGGATATCAAGTTCGAGTTTGGTTACAACGGAGACGAAGTAATCCTCATCGACGAGATCGCATCGGGTAATATGAGAGTTTACAAGGGTGAGAACATTGTTGATCCTGTAGAGCTCACAAAGCTTATTCTCGACAGATAATTCAAGAAAAACAAAACAGCCGTCTGTAAGATGGCTGTTTTTATGTCTTCTGTTCTGTTGTTTATAGTTATTTAATCGCGTCTTGTCTTATTGTTCCCGGAGTTCTGCGAGAGCCGCTCCGCTTTCTCTGCCTATGAATTGCATAGCCATTGTGTTATAATGACCGGGTGCCCAAGGATTCAGACGTTTTGGGTTTAGGCTGAGATTTTTACAGACTTGTGTGAGCATAACAAAGTCATCGTCGATTTCAGGGAGCTTTTCCTGTGCAGTCATAATCGCTTCATCCCATGACTTTCTGTCTTCTTCTGTCTTCTCGGGTACTATCCACGCCATTGTACAGAAATATCCGACTTCAATAAGACAGAATTTGTCTATACCGATATCGTTTTTTAGATCATTTTTGTATTTTGTGAGGAGAGCCATGTATTCTTCAGTCGATGTTTGTTCAATCGCATCAGATTCACCCTGAAGCCACAGATAATAAATTTTGCCTATTTCACCGATCTCTTTGACTTTTCTGATGCACGCAAGTATTTTTTCGCATGAACAATCGTATCGCTCTGTCCCTTTTAACCATTCTTTGATTGTGGTTGCACCTCTTGCGGCGTGAACGGCAACAACATTGCGGGACGTTTTTCGGATATATTCCCGACAGCAATCGGGGAGTAAAGTAGTACATCCGCCGACGGGAGCGTAGAGCAGATCCCCTCTGACCGTCTCGCCAACGGGATGAACAAGCGGAACCAGTGAATCTGTCAGAAATTTGTATTCAAAGGCGTGATCAACCGGTTCATTAATTTCCGGAAGACCTTCTGTCTGTCCTTGCATATTACTTTGTCCGCCGAAAACTATGATATCGTATGTCATTTTTCTCCTCCGTATTAGAAAAAATATTCATAAATAATTGTAACATGTTGGTATGGAAAAAACAAGAGCTTTAGAGGAAAAAGAAGGGATGCTGTCACATTTGATGTGAATTATAATCAGAGACCGGTCGTGTTGCCATATTATTCATAATTTTTATCAAGCGAATAATCTGCCTTAGATTGCAGACAATATTATTGCAGGTAAATTATTTGCAAAAAAGGAGAAACAGGAACATGAAAGCAACAGGAATTGTCAGAAGAATAGACGACCTCGGAAGAGTCGTTATCCCAAAGGAAATTAGACGTACTATGCGTATTCGCGAAGGTGCCCATCACTGAAAACATTGGTTCTTTCACATCGGTATTGTGTTGCGCTCAGCAGTATTGCAGATAGATGCGGAATCGACTGAATATATATTTCTATCGGTATTCAGATACATATAAAATTGATAACGAAAAACCACTTGGGAAATTTTGTTTTTTATTGACAAATAAAAAATGGTTTGATATAATGAAAACCGAAGATACTAATTTTATAATTAGTTAAGGAGTTAATATGATCAGACATTTACCTTATGTAAAAGAAGCAGTAAGCAATAAACCTGAAGGTGAACGCTTCAAATCTATGTATATCAGATACTTGGCGTACCGCGAGAATTATTCCCGTTCAAACGTGTGGGCAAGAGCAATGGCGCAAAAGGCGTGGTTTGAAGAATTCCCGACATATATTTATGAATACGACCTTGTTGCCGGATCACTCCGTGGGGATTACGTTGTATCTCCCAGTGCAAGACAGAAAAACCGTGCCGAAGATGCAAAGAATTTATTTGGTTCAGGTGATTTCTGGCTTAACCGCGACCATTTTGCACCTGCATACGAGCGTTTTTTGAACGACGGTATTTGCGGAACTATGGAAAAGATCCGTGCATCCCGTGAAAATCACAAGGACGAACCGGATCGTGCAGAATTCCTTGATGCTATGGCAGAGGTGCTTGAAGGCTTCTCAACACACATAAAGAATTATGCTCAGGAAGCCGAAAAAGTTGCATCGGAGACCGATAAACCCGAATGTGCATCACAGCTTCGCCGGCTTGCAGATGACCTCAATTATATTTCCCGGGAGAAGCCCGTGACACTTCGCCAGGCGCTAAACCTCGTGTATATTGCTCACGTTGCATTCCACTTCCAGGATAAGTACGCAATGGCACTCGGACGTCTTGACCAGTATCTCTATCCTTTCTATAAACACGATATAGAAGCAGGAATTATCACTGATGAAGAGGCAGAGGATCTCTTTGCGTGTGCATTTATAAAGCTTTGGGAAGTACGTTGGCTCGGACGCGATGACGTTGTCAATATTTGTATCGGCGGAACAACCCCCGACGGAAAAGACGCTGTTAATGAACTATCATACATCATTCTTCACGCTGTGCGTGACTGCAATATTCCCGGTCCCAATCTTTCTGCAAGACTTCACGATGATGTTCCCGATAGATTTATTGATGAATGTCTGCAGGTAATAGGAACGGGTCTCGGATATCCTGCAATGATGAACGATAAAGCGAACATCCCCGCACTATTGAGATACGGCTACTCTCTCGAAGATGCCCGTAATCACTGTTTCGTCGGATGTATCGAGAACTTTATTCCCGGCAAGCAGCCCGGATGGACTGACGGACGTTTCAACGTTCCGAACTGTCTAGAGGGTGTATTTTACAGAGGAAGTGCCACTCACAGCGATTACTGCGGAGTAGATTCAGGTCCTCTTGAGGATATGAAGACCATGGACGACTTTATGTGTGCATTTAAGAAACAGATAGATCGTTCAGCAGCCGAATACGTTACAAGATTCAATAATTACAACGCAAAAGTGAATTACGCGTATTTCACGAATGTGTTTATGTCTATGCTTTGCGACGACTGTATCGGCCGTGGCCTTGACATAAACTGCGGCGGTGCTGTGTATCCGTCAGTTCACGGTGCATGTGCTATGGGTATCGCTACTGTTGCCGATTCTCTTGCAGCGATCGAAAAGCTGGTATTTATTGATAAAGAATATACTCTTATGGAAATCCGTGATGCAATGAAAGCTAATTTTGATGGGTATGAAGAGCTCAGACAGAAGATGCGGAATGTTTGCAAATACGGAAATAATGATGATTTCGTTGATAAGTACGCCGTATGGTTTGTTGAGTACCTTGAAAAAGCGTTTTCTCCTTATCGCACACGAGATAACGGCGCGTTCTATATTGGAATTGCAAGTAATGTCGCAAATATTTACTGCGGTGCTTATACGGGTGCAACACCTGACGGACGCCATGCAAAGGAGCCTATGTCAGACGCAGCATCTCCTACTTACGGTATGGATCAGAACGGTCCGACCTCTGCGTTCCTCTCTCTCAGTAAGCCTGACTACAGCCTCTCGGCACTCGGTACTGTTGTAAACCAGAAATACACAACAGATATGCTGAGAGATCCCACTAAACGTGCTGCACTTGCCGCTGCGATCAAAACCTACTTCAAGCTCGGCGGACAAGAGCTTCAGATCAACTGCGTATCAAGAGAAACGCTGATAGATGCAATGGAGCATCCCGAGAACTATGAGGATCTCGTTGTAAGAGTATCGGGATTCAGTGCCTACTATGTTTCCCTTGGAAAAGATACTCAAAAGGATATCCTAAGTCGTACGGAACACAGCAAAATATAAAACCTAAGAATTATCCCCTTGTGCTGAGCAAGGGGGATTTTTTTCAGAGTGCAGTAAAAATCAAATTACAGAAAAGTGGAATAGCGGGATATCATATATTTAACAATATTATGGGGGACTATATGCCTGAATACAAACCGAGCGAAATTTTGTCAAAGATTTGGCCAAAATGGAAAATTGTTGATATCTGTGGATACGGGACCTATGGTGAAGTATATCGTATCAGACGAGTTGATGTTCAATCGGGAGTTATCTCCTCTGAATCTGCTCTGAAGATAATAACGATACCGCAAAATCTTGATGAGATAACTATGCTTCGCAACGAAAACGAAATAGAAGCCGCTAAAAGAGAATATGCTTCCACTGCGATGGAGTTCAGCGGGGAGATTCGTCTTCTCGAATCACTGAAAGGGGCATCAAGTGTTGTGCATATTGAGGACTACAGCATAGTTAAAAATGAAGATGGAATAAGCTGGACGATCCTCATCAGAATGGAGCTTTTGCAGCCTCTTCGACTTCTTTTGCCTCTCAGCGAGAGTGAAGTTATAAAGCTTGGAATAGATATGTGCTCCGCGCTTGAAATATGCGCAAAAAAGAATATCATTCACCGCGATATTAAGCTTAGTAATATTTTTTGCAGTGAATATGGTAACTATAAGCTGGGGGATTTCGGAATTGCCAAAGTAATGGAATCTTCATCACTTAATATGACGGCAAATACAGGAACGCCTATATATATCGCACCTGAGGTCGTGAGCGGAAAGCGGTACGATACAAGGGCGGATATTTATTCTCTCGGTATGGTTCTGTATAATTTGATGAATGACCAGTGCCCACCGTTTTATCCAATGAGCAAACAGATATTAAGCGCGAAAGATAGGTCGGAAGCATATGCAAGACGAATAAACGGAGAGGAATTTGATCTTCCGAAAAATGCATCAGATGAGCTTTCAGCAATAATAATGAAGGCCTGTGCCTTCGCTCCCGAGCACCGATTTACAAATCCCGGAGAGATGAAAAAAGAGCTTATGCGTCTTACGGGAGAAGTCAGAACAATAAAAAACAAAAAAACGCTGAAAGGTCTGCTTCCGTTTGTCAGCGGATTTGCTTGTGCGGCGGTTCTGTTTGGCGCAATTTCGCTTTGCAGCGCTTTTTGCTGTGATAGAGCCGAGGATGAAAGTGGAGAAATTGATCAGATATCCGGCGGACCTGAGATTGAGAATTCAGGTGATCCCGAGAATAGAATTGATGTTTCAAAGTTTGAGTTTGAGGTAAACGCGGACGGGAAAGGCTGTACTCTTGTGAGGCTGACTGATACTGTTGAAAAGAACGTTGTTATCCCTTCAGAGTACAATGGACTTCCTGTTACAAAGATAGCGAGCCACGCATTTGTTAATGTGATGGCTGAGAGTATCACTATCCCCGATTCTGTAGTGCAGATAGAGGGAAGAGCGTTCACAGGGGCAGGATGGTTGGAATCGTTACATATTCCTGCGTCTGTTACCTCAATCACATATTTATCAAGTATAAGCGAAGAGGGAAATCCATTTTCATACTGTGATTCCCTTGAGGTCATTACGGTTGACAAAGAAAATCCCGTTTATCATTCAGCGGGGAATTGTATAATAGAAACAGCAACAGGTACGCTTGTTTTTGGATGTAATACGAGTGTGATTCCGTCAGACGGAAGTGTGACCAAGATAGGCAAATGTGCTTTTTACGGTACAAGTAATATGTTGTATATAGATATTCCGGAGGGAATAACCGCAATAGACGAGCAGGCGTTCGATTCATCGGGAATTGAGAGTATCAATATTCCGTCAACTGTTGTAAAAATTGCTCAAAATGCTTTTTGGGCAGCCGACAGTATCGCTGAGGTGACGGTTGATGAAAATAATCCGGTATACAGAGCAGAAAATAATTCAATAATCAAAGGAAATACACTTTACATAGGGTTTTCGACGAGTACTGTTCCCGAGGGTGTAAAAAAGATTGCTTCGTATGCTTTTTCAAAATGCAATAAGCTGTATGAACTTGAAATTCCGGATGGGGTCACGTCAGTCGAGCAAGAGATCTTTTGGGGCTCGGGCATACGAGCTGTTTCACTTCCGTCAACACTCACTGCCATTCATCCGCAATCTTTTTCTACCTGTGATTTTTTGCGTGAAATTACAATAAGTGAAAATAATCCTGTATACGAAATAGTAGACGGATGTCTTATCAACAAGAAAATAAAGCTACTATTATCAGTATTAGATTACGCAAAGATCCCCGATAACGAAAGTGTTGTCGAGATTGGTGAGAGCGCATTTTTCTGGCGTGATATAGATGATATCTATATCCCTGCTTCTGTTACAATAATATCTGAAACGGCATTCAATTTTGCTAATCTGCGTGGGGATATAACAGTGTCTGAGGATAATCCTGTATTCTATTCGGACGGCAACTGTATCATTCGAAAGTCAAACGGTGAGTTAGTTGCGGGATTTAAGAAAAGCATTATCCCTGATGACGGAAGTGTAAAAAGTATTGCGTCTAATGCTTTTTACGGAAATGGAGTAACATTTACATCACTTCCCGAATCAGTTACCGATATTGGTGGGGCGTCGATTTCTTGCGGGGAATTTGAGGAATTTGTTTTGTCTGACAGTATAAGTATAATTCCTGACTGCTTTTTCCATCATTGCTATAACTTGAAGAGAGTATTTATTCCCAACACAATTACTGATATCAGGGATGCAGCATTTGAGTTCTGCACGAGTCTTGAAGAAGTGTATTACGGCGGAAGCGAAGCAGAATGGAAAAAGATCAATATAGGAAACGGCAACGGTGTACTCGATAATGTAAAGTTTATATATGGAGCATCGAGTGAGGATATGGAAAATGCAGGATAAGGACTATTTGGAATTTACCAACAAAACAATGGAATATCTCTACGAAGTCGTGGATAACTCCGATTTTCAAGACGGCAGGGCTGCTGCACTGATATACGATCAGCTGAAAAATAATCTTTGTCCAATACCGTTTTGTGATTATCTGAAAAGGTATATTGCTCGTAAAGCCGACCTCGACGGAGATACTGCGGATGATGAGTACAGAACGATAATTTGTGAATCCTTCCGTGATACAGGTACTCCACATTCTTTTTCTCAGACGAGTGCCAAATTGAGTGCACTTGTTAAGAATTGGCTAACGCAGTATTCTGTAAACCGAAATGTGATACTTCTGCTCGGCTTTGCCCTTAAAATGAGTGTGGAGGATGTGAATGAATTCTTGGTCAAAGCACTTCATGAATCAGAGCTCAACGCCAAAGATCCTGCGGAAATACTATGTTGGTACTGCTACCGATTTGGATACAGCTTTGAAAAATTCCGCAGCTTGTGGAGAAGATTTACCGAATCGGATTTTCAGACAGAGGCGGGGTTATACAATGAGCATACAAACAGAGTGAAGAAGATTCTTTACTCAATTAAAGACGACAATTCTCTTATGGTGTATCTTGCGAATTTCAGAACTTCAGAGGGAAAAGTACGCTTTAGTGTGACAACGCGCGAAACATTTTTCGAGCTTTACAGCAGGATACAGCACACCATCGCTGAGCTTTATAATCAGACTGAAGA
>SVUC01000028.1 GCA_015063455.1 Oscillospiraceae bacterium | reverse complement strand
TAAGCCTTTGCTCCGTTTACTGCGAGATAATTCTTGATTCTCTCTACATTTTCGCGGTTGGCTTCATCTTCTTCAAGGTACTCGATAATGTCGTAAACGTCAACGATGGAGTATACGGGGAAGCCGAACTGCTCCTCGATCTCCTGCATAGCACCCTTTTCTGTCTGGCCCTTTTCCTTGCGGTCTACCATAATGAATGTAGCGACGACTTTTGTGCCTTCAAGGTGAGAGAGGATCTCCATACTTTCGCGGATAGCGGTACCTGCGGTGATAACGTCCTCGATAATGACGATCTCCTCGCCTGCCTGAGGAACGTATCCTACGAATGTTCCGCCTTCGCCGTGATCTTTAACTTCCTTACGGTTGAAGAAGAAGGGCACGTTGAGACCGTTCTTTGAAAGAGCGACAGCGGCAGATACGGAAAGGGAAATTCCCTTGTACGCAGGTCCGTAGAGTACAGCCTGCTTTTTACCAAGCTTTTCGAAATATGCTTTTGCATAGAATTCACCGAGGGTTGCGATATCCTGTCCTGTCTTGATCATTCCTGCGTTGATGAAATAAGGAATCTTTCTTCCGCTTTTTGCGGTGAAATCTCCGAATTTGAGAACACCTGCGTTCTCAAGAAACTGTATAAATTCTCTCTTGTAGCTTTCCATTTTCTATTTCCTCCGATTTATTCTGATTTTATCAATATTCTGCTTTTTGCGATCCTGTAGGATTAAGAATACTGTATCCTACATTTACAAGGTGGTCTGCAACTCTTTCAAGTCTTGCAACGGCACTGGAGAAATAGGGGCTGTGGTCAACCGAGCAATTTCCCTCTGCGAGACGGGCAAAGTGACTTGCTGTAAGAGATTTCTTCATCTCGTCGGTTTTTGC
Source organism: Oscillospiraceae bacterium (assembly GCA_015063455.1). Taxonomy (GTDB): domain Bacteria; phylum Bacillota; class Clostridia; order Oscillospirales; family CAG-272; genus UMGS1696. Next base: position 21,145 of record SVUC01000028.1, on the reverse strand, counting down.
CTCAAGCTCGGTAAGTTCACCGAGTCTTGTTTTGCTAAAGTTCTCGAAGGCATCCTTTGAGATGTCAAACATTTTGGTAACGATAGAGCAAAGTTCCTTCAGCTCATCTACTGCGACAGCGGAGAAGGAAAGATTCTTTTCACTCATTTCAGAGCCGATCTCATAGAAGTTTTCTGCCTGGTCACCGATTCTTTCAAGGTCATTGAGCACGTGGAAGTATGAACCAATGGTTTCTTCGTTCGAGCTGTCAACTTCTGCAGAAAGCTTTATAAGGAAACGGGTAAGTGCACTGTTGGTGAAGTCAATTATTGCCTCATTTGATCTGATAAGTTCACCGTTTTTGTTCTTTCCGCTGCAAAGAGCATCAAAGGACAAAGCCGTATTTTCATAAGCGAGACTCATCATATACTCGATCTCCTTCTTAACCTGTCCAAGTGCAACAGAAGGCATTGCAAGCATACGCTCGTCGACAAACTTCAGAGTTCTTGTTTCTTCCTCAGTCTTCTTGTCAGGAATAATTGCGCGTGAGAATCCGACCAAAACCTTAACAAAGGGAAGAAGCATAATAGTTGTGGTTACATTGAAAACTACATGGAATAGAGATACTCTCATCTGCAGCGACATTGGGTCGTTTCCGGGGAAGCATGAAGTCAAAATATTCACTGCGGGCTCGCGGAATATCCATATCAGCGTTGCGAAAAGCAGAGTTCCCACTACGTTGAAGGTGAAGTGTATAAGAGCAACTCTTCTTGAGTTTGCGTTTGCGCCGATAGCTGCAAGAAGTGCTGTCACACAAGTACCGATATTCGCACCCAGAACGATGAACAGTGCAAGGTCAAGGCTGAGAACTCCCGTACCAACCATAGTGATAACTACGCCGGTTGCGGCAGAGGATGACTGGATAAGGGCGGTGAATACTATGCCTGCGAAGATAAGAAGAAGCGGGAAATCAATAGTTTCAAAAATGCCTGTAAACATATCCTTTACGAGCTGATTTCCGAATGCCGCGTCGGAGCTCATCATTTCAAGTCCCACGAAGATAAGACCGAGACCTGAGCAGAGACTTCCGGCGATCTTCACCTTTTCCTTCTTGACAAATCCCATCATAACTCCCGCGAATGCGAGAAGGTACATTGCCATATTGAAATAGTCGTTTTTGAGCGCAACCAATACACCGGTTATGGTTGTACCGATATTCGCACCCATAATGACAGGTGTTGCCTGCATAAGTGTCATAACTCCTGCGTTAACAAGACCTATGACCATTACCGAAGTAGCAGATGAGCTTTGAATGATTGCGGTAACACCGGCACCGATTCCTACACCTGAGATACGGTTGTTGCATATTTTTCCGAGAAGATTCTTCATCCCGCTTCCCGCGCTTTTTTCGAGTGCATCACCCATAAAGTTCATACCGACGATGAATACACCAACTCCTGCGAGAAGCCAGATCAGACAACTAAAAAGTTCCATAAAATAGTATTAATACAATTTCCTTCCTTAAGTAAATGCTCAGTCAACGAACTCCGCAACGCAGCGCTCGTATGCTGCAACGGGATCTTCTGCGGCGGTGATGGGACGTCCTACTACGATGTAGTCAGAGCCGATCTTCTTTGCTTCTGCAGGAGTCATAACTCTCTTCTGGTCACCGATGTCGCCGTCAGCGAATCTGACACCGGGGGTAACTGTTACGAAATTCTTGCCGCAGGTGTCGTGAACCTTTCCTGCTTCAAGGGGAGAGCAAACAACTCCGTCAAGACCTGCTTCCATAGCGTTGTGAGCGTAATGCATAACGACCTTGTCGATAGGCTCGTTAATGAGAAGGTCAGTTTTCATTGTTTCCTCGTCGGTAGAGGTGAGCTGAGTTACGGCGATGAGCATAGGACGTGTGCCGTCCTCGCGGGTAAGACCCTCGATTGCCGCCTGCATCATACGCTTTGTGCCTGCAGCGTGAAGGTTAGTCATATCAACGTCAAGGCGAGAGAGGACCGCCATAGATTTTTTAACAGTGTTGGGAATATCGTGGAGCTTGAGGTCGAGGAAGATCTTGTGTCCTCTCTTCTTGATCTCCTTTACAATTGAGGGACCCTCTGCGTAGTAGAGCTCCATACCGATCTTTACAAAAGGCTTTCTTCCTGTGAACTTGTCAAGGAATGCAAATGTTTTTTCTGCGCTGTCAAAGTCACAGGCGATGATTACGTCTTTTCCCATTAGTGGGCACCTCCGATTATTTCATTAAGATTATTGATTTTGTATTTATCCATTGCCTCTGGCAGAGAATTTATAATATTAAGGCAAGCTGCGGGATCTATCAGATTAGCCGCGCCCACTTCAACGGCAGTCGCGCCGCAGAGCATCATTTCGATTACATCTTCCGCAGTGGAGATTCCGCCCATTCCGACGATCGGGATCTTTACCGCGTCGTAGACCTGGTACACCATTCTGAGTGCGACGGGGAGAATTGCGGGGCCTGAATATCCGCCTGTTTTGTTTGCGATGATGGGTTTACGAGTGCGGAGATTGATCCGCATTCCCATAAGGGTATTGATGAGCGATACGCCGTCAGCTCCGCCCGCTTCAACAGCGCGAGCGATCTCGCAGATGTCGGTGACGTTGGGGGAGAGCTTGACGATGATCGGTTTTTTAGTAACTTTTCGCACAGCTTCGGTCACGCTTGCTGCTGCCTTCGGGTCTGTACCGAACGACATTCCGCCGCCGTGGACGTTCGGGCAGCTGATGTTCACTTCAAACCAACCGATGTCGTCCTGTGAGTCGAGCTTTTCGACGACGGTGGTATATTCGTCGATCGAGAATCCGCTGACGTTCGCCATAACGGGTTTGTGGAAGATCTCGCGCATCTTCGGAAGTTCTTCAGCGATGACGCGGTCAACGCCCGGGTTCTGCAGTCCGACTGCGTTGAGCATACCGGACGCGCACTCCGCGATTCGTGGGGTGGGATTGCCGAATCTTGTCTCGGCAGTTGTGCCCTTGAAGGAGAACGAGCCGAGGACGTTTATATCGTATATCTCAGCGAACTCGTAGCCGAAGCCGAATGTTCCGCTTGCGGGAATGATCGGGTTGTCGATCTCGACTCCGCAGAGATTTATTTTCAGTCTGTTGTTTGTCATTTTTATCTCCTTTGATTATTCTCTACTTGGGGCGCTGCCCCATACCCCGCCAACTTTTGAAAAAGTTGGATCAAAACTTTCAGACGGGTTAATTAATTGGTTTGTGCTTTACCAATTTTGTTTGGTTTCACGGTGGATCAAATATAGAGCTTGCGGGGCATCAGAAGATTTATGCCGAGCTCGTGAGGGCCACCGAGACCCCACTCGCCACAGTGGGATGTGCAGTGCGTGATTTCGTTGGTTACACTTTGTCCGCACAAGCTATGGAATTAAGTTAGCCTGTAAATGGAGCACCAAACCCAATAAAATACCCGTTCAGATAGTTTTTTGAAGTTGGGGTTTGAAGTATGCTTCGCAAACTTCGGGAGAAACTTTTTTCAAAAAGTTCCTTCCCCGATATATCACCAAATAATTTCTTCTTTTACGAGCACGGGGCCGTCGCGGCAGATACGTTTGTTGCCGTACTTAGTTTTGCAGGAGCAGCCCATGCAGGCACCGAATCCGCAGCCCATACGTTCCTCGAAGCTGAACTGGCCCGAGGTTTTTGAAGCGGAGTACACGGCCTTCAGCATTGGCTCGGGGCCGCAGGAGTATGTGTATGTGTAATCGACGTCATCCATAGCGGATGTGACGAAGCCTTTTATGCCATCGGAGCCGTCAGCGGTAGTGACGAGAACCTTGCAGCCGAGCTTTTCGAATTCATTTTTGAGGAAGATCTCGCTTTTTGTATTGAATCCGAGGATAACGGAGACGGTTTTTCCTTCGGAGAGAAGTTTTTTTGCGAGGTTATAGAGAGGCGGGACGCCGACACCGCCGCCAATGAGAAGCGGTTTGTCGCCTGACAGAGATGTATCGTAGCCGTTGCCGAGTCCCATGAGGGTATCGAGGACTTTTCCTTCGGTATATGAGGACATAAGCTCAGTGCCATTGCCGACGACCTTATAGATGAGGGTGAGTGTATCCTCGTCCACGTCGCAGACGGAGATCGGGCGGCGGAGATAAAGTCCGTCGAGCTTGATATTGACGAACTGTCCGGGGGCAGTTATCGCAGATGTGTCGCCTTCAAGTGTCATACGATAGACGCTCGGGGCGATGTTGATATTTGATGTAATTTTGAGGAGAGCTGTGTTCATTATGGCTCCTTTGTTTTTCTTCTTTTTTGGGGGTACAATTTTGCTCGGGCAAAATTGGATTTGGATTTTTATTGTCCTAACTCACCGAAGGTGAGTGGGCGGTGGGCGCACAAACTACTTTCCTTCGGAAAGTGATTCGAGCCATACCTTTGTGAATACCACGACTCCCCTTAAGAATCCCCCCTAAAACCACGGACATATTGTAATCGAGACGCGGCTAATATCTGCCGCGTCGATGAAGTGAACTAAAAGTTCGCACTTATAGGTAGGATTCTTAAGGGAGGATGCGGCTTGGCCGCCTTCCCTTAAGTGCCTGGATTCATAAGGACTCGGCATGAGAGTCCTTATGCGCCCCACGCGAAGTGGAAAAAGAATCAATCGCTTTCAGCGATACAAAATTTCATACGCCGCACGCGAAGTGCAGCTCACCCTTACGCGTCGATTGTCGATACCGACAGAGTGATCTCCTCGAGAACGTCGAGAAGTACACGAACCGTGTCGAGAGACGTGAACATCGTCACGCCGTTCTCAACTGCAAGTCGGCGGATCAGGTGACCGTCGTGGATGCCGTCGGACGAACGAACGTCACTTGTGTTTACCACATACGCAATGTGTCCCTCACGCAGAGCATTCGGAATATCGTCGCAGGTCTCGCCGTCCTTCTCGTTCAGGCTGATCTTGCGGCGGATCCTTGTGCGGATTCCGTTTTCACGAAGGAATTTTGCCGTTCCTTCTGTAGCTTCAATGTTGAAGCCGAGCTTGTAGAATCTTCTGATAAGAGGAAGTGCCTCTTCCTTGTCGCTGTCAGCGATAGTCGCGAGAACAGTACCGTAATTCTGAAGCTGCATACCGGACGCCTGAAGTGCCTTGTACAGCGCGCGGTAGAGAACATCGTCGTAACCGATCGCTTCACCTGTCGACTTCATCTCGGGTGAGAGATATGCGTCAAGACCTTCGATCTTGCGGTAGGAGAATACGGGAACCTTGACGTACCAGCGATTCTTTTCGTCGGGATAAAGTCCGAAGATGCCCTGTTCCTTGAGAGATTTTCCGAGAATTACGTTTGTTGCAATATCAGCAAGGCTGTAGCCTGTGGATTTTGAGAGGAACGGAACAGTTCTCGAAGAACGAGGATTTACTTCAATGATGTATACCTTTTCATCCTTGTCAACGATGAACTGGATGTTGTAAAGACCTACGATTCCGAGACCGAGACCGAGCTTCTTTGAATATTCAAGGATAGTACCCTTTACCTTCGGGGAGATCGAGAAGGTTGGGTATACGGAGATCGAGTCGCCGGAGTGTACGCCTGTTCTTTCAACAAGCTCCATAATTCCGGGAACGAATACGTCAACACCGTCGCAGATGGCGTCAACCTCAACCTCTTTACCGAGAATGTAGTGGTCAACAAGAACAGGCTTGTCCTCGTCGATCTCAACCGCAGTTTTGAGGTAACGGCGGAGTCCTTCTTCGTCAGCGACGATCTGCATTGCGCGTCCGCCGAGTACGAATGACGGACGAACGAGAACAGGATAACCGATCTCGTTTGCGGTTCTCACACCGTCTTCAATGTTTGTAACTGCGCGTCCCTCAGACTGAGGAATGTTCAGCTTTTTCAGTATCTTTTCAAATGTGTCGCGGTTTTCAGCGTTCTCAATTGCCTGAACGCTTGTGCCGATGATGTCAACTCCGCAAGCGTTGAGAGAAGGTGCGAGGTTGATAGCAGTCTGACCGCCGAGAGATGCGATAACCTTGTAGCTGTTTTCGTAATCGAGAATGTTCATTACATCTTCCGTTGTCAGAGGCTCAAAGTAGAGCTTGTCGGATGTTGTGTAGTCAGTGGAGACAGTCTCGGGGTTGTTGTTTATGATGATCGCTTCGCAGCCTGACTTGCGGATAGTTGTTACCGCGTGAACGGTTGAGTAGTCGAACTCCACGCCCTGTCCGATTCTGATAGGACCTGCGCCGAGAACTACTGCTTTTTCTGTGTCACTTACGATCGACTGGCTTGTCTGATCTGCGTCAGCGTTGTATGTCGAGTAGAAGTAGGGGATATATGCGTTTGTATGGCAGGTATCTACCATAAGATACTTCGGAGAGATTGCGGCATCCTTTCTTGCGATGCGGATATTTTCTTCGCTGACACCCCAGAGCTTTGCGATGTACTTGTCGGAGAAGCCGAGCTTTTTCGCTTCAGCGAGGATCTTTGAGTCTCCTTTGTGCTCAGCGATAACAGCTTCGAAATCAATGATCTTCTTGAATGTTTCAAGGAAGTAGGGTGTGATCTTTGTCATCTCGTAGAGCTCAGCCACACTTACGCCGCGGCGGAGAAGCTCAGAAACTGCAAACACCTGATCGTCGTGGAACTCGCGGATGTAAGCTTCAAGCTGATCGTTTGACCAGCTGTTATATTTTGCCATATGGAGATGGCAAACACCGATCTCAAGTGAACGAACGCTCTTGAGGAGGCACTCCTCGAGGGTGTTTCCGATACCCATAACTTCGCCCGTTGCCTTCATCTGAGTGCCGAGCTTGTTGTTAGCCTGGGAGAATTTGTCGAACGGGAAGCGGGGGAGCTTAGCTACGATGTAGTCGAGTCTTGGCTCAAATGCCGCATTTGTGTTTGCGATAGCGATCTCCTCAAGGGACATACCGACAGCGATCTTTGCGGTAACCTTAGCGATCGGGTAGCCGGAGGCCTTTGACGCGAGCGCGGAGGAACGGGAAACGCGGGGGTTAACTTCGATGAGGAAGTATTCGCTGGAGTTGGGATTGAGTGCGAACTGAACGTTGCAGCCGCCCTCGATCTTGAGTGAACGAATGATCTTGATTGCGGAATCGTTGAGCATCTTCAGATCGTGATCGTTCAGTGTGAGGATAGGAGCGACAACCATTGAGTCACCTGTATGGACGCCGACGGGGTCGATGTTTTCCATACCGCAGATAGTGATAGCGTGGTCGGAGGAGTCGCGCATTACTTCAAATTCGATTTCTTTATAACCTCTGACGCTCTTTTCGATGAGAACCTGATGAACGGGGGAGAGCTTGAATGCGTTTGTACCGATTGTCATAAGTTCTTCGTCATTGTAAGCGAATCCGCCGCCGGTACCGCCGAGGGTGAATGCGGGGCGGAGAACAACGGGATAACCGATACGGTGAGCAGCTTCGAGCGCTTCTTCAACCGAATAAGTGATCTCCGAGGGGATAACGGGCTCGCCGATCTTTTCGCAGAGCTCTTTGAAGAGTTCTCTGTCCTCAGCCTGTTCGATTGAGGAAGAAGGAGTACCGAGGAGCTCTACCTGACATTCGCGGAGGATACCTTTTTTCTCGAGCTGGACAGCGAGGTTAAGACCTGTCTGACCGCCGATACCTGGGATGATCGCGTCGGGTCTCTCGAGGCGGAGGATACGTGCAACGTACTCGAGGGTGAGAGGTTCCATGTAAACTCGGTCAGCGATGGTGGTATCGGTCATAATTGTAGCGGGGTTAGAGTTAACGAGGACGACCTCGTATCCTTCTTCTTTAAGAGCGAGGCACGCCTGGGTACCTGCGTAGTCGAATTCAGCCGCCTGACCGATGACGATAGGGCCTGAGCCGATTATCATAATTTTTTTAATATCTGTACGTTTAGCCATATACTATATCCTTTCGCTTATATGTGATAGTTTTATTAACGATTTAAGTGAAACTTTGCAGCCTAAAGTTTCGTCCACCTTTTCAAAGGTGGTAGGGTTCGAAGGGACAACGTCCCTCGTGGGTTCTTAGGGTGAAACCCTACGGCGCAGCCACGCGGGCTGCGAAACAAACTTCTAAGATTCTCCCTATAAAGTTTTGATCAGACAAGATTTTTTGTTATGTACTTTTTCCTTTAGCGAGGAGCGCATTTACAAGTAAATGCAGAACCAAAAAGGAACTTTTTCGACGTCCTGGGGACGTTGTCCCCGGGTTTTCCGATCTCTGCGGAGATCGGCTTGGGGACTCTGTCCCCGAGACCCCTGCCAACTGCCCAAAAAGTTGGATCAAAACTTTACTGTGGACAACGTTTGGTTAAAAGTTTTCGTAAGCCACGTGTCCGTCGGAGACTGTAAGTCTGCATTTTCCGCTGACGGTCATTCCTTCAAACGGTGTTGCCCGTCCCATTGACAAAAATTCGCCGGGATCGACTGTGTAGCTCTCTCCAAGGTCGAACACCGTGAAGTTATCCTTCATTTCATTCTTGATTCCGAATCGTTTGCACGGGTTTATCGACATCAGCTCGATGAGCTTCTCAAGTGAGAGTATTCCCTTTTTTACAAAATACTCGTACATTACAGGGAACGATGTTTCAATTCCGACGACTCCCATGACGCTTCCTGCAAGTCCGCGGCTCTTTTCTTCCGCTGAGTGCGGTGCGTGGTCGGTTGCGATCATTTCGATCGTGCCGTCGAGGATACCCTCGATGAGTGCATCGCGGTCTCTCGCTGATCTGATCGGCGGGTTCATCTTGAATCGTCCGTCTTCCTCAAGCATCATATCGTCAAAAACGAGGTAATGCGGGCCTGTTTCGCAGGAGACGTCAAGGCCTTCCTTCTTTGCCTGTCTGATAAGCTCGACTGTTTCGGCAGTTGAGACGTGGCAGACGTGATACGCGCATCCTGTTTCGCGCACAAGCTCGAGGTCACGCTTGACGGGACCCCATTCGGATTCGCTGCAGATGCCGCGGTGTCCGTGGAGTCTGGCGTACTCGCCGTCGTGGATATATCCACCGCGGAGAAGCGAGTTATCCTCGCAGTGAGCTACGATCATTTTACCGAGTGATTTTGCTTTCAGCATTGCCGCACGCATAAGATCTCTGTTCTGCACGCCTCGTCCGTCGTCAGAAAAACCTGCGACTCTCTCCGCGAGGATATCCATATCGGAGAGAGCGTCTCCCGCCTGACCTTTTGTGATCGAGGCGTAAGGGATCACACCGACTACGGCTGTATTTTTGATGATCTCCTCCTGCACCGCGAGATTTTCATCTGAATCGGGGCAAGGATTGAGGTTGGGCATCGAGCAGACTCTTGTGAAACCGCCTCTTGCGGCAGCCATTGTACCTGATTTGATCGTTTCTTTGTACAAAAAACCCGGCTCACGAAGATGAACATGAACATCTGTGAAACCGGGGAAAATATAAATATTATTGCCGCGGACAATTCGGGTATCCGCAGAAGAAGAAACAGAATCGGAGAGGGTATCAAAGCAAAAATCGTGAGATAACGAAAACTCACCGGATTTATATATCTTGAAGTTTTCGATAACGTATTTCATCGTGATTACCTTTCCGCGCGCTGTGAAATTCCGTTTATTTTGGGCTGAAAATAAGCTCGGTCGGCATTTCATTTTCGCACTTGATTATTTATTATTTTGAAATGTCTATATTAAGAATATTATATCACAAACGGGCGTTTATGTCAATGTGGAGAGCTGTATTTTCGTTTGTGAATCTAACGAAAAAGTGGGTAGTTTTGGTGGGGATTTTTAATGTTTTTGCACTTTGGAAAGTGCGGGGGATTTTCGATTTCTTTAATCGTTAGATTTGGGGAAGCAATTTGCTGGATGCAAATTGCGATTAATTTTTTATGCTCCTGCGCGGAGGGCGTATCAAATTTCATATCGCTGAGAGCGATAGATTTTTACTGTCCTACGCGGACGGCGCACAAGGACTCTCGTGCCGAGTCCTTGTGAATCCAGGCACTTAAGGAGGGAGTCGTGCAATTCACCGTTGGTGAATAACACTCCGATCCCCCCTTAAGTATCCCCCTAAAGCTACGGACATCCCGTTCGTCGAGACGCGGCCAACAACTGCCGCGTCGATGAGGTATAACTATAAGTTTTCACCAATAGGGGAGAATTCTTAAAGAGGGGATGTGGCATCCCGAAGGGAGTGCCCCCTCTTTAAGCGCCTGAATTCATAAAGACCCGGCGCGAGGGTCTTTATGCGCCGTCCGCCCACTCACCTTCGGTGAGTAAGGACAATAAAAGCCTCCGATTCGCACGAATCGAAACTTGTTGCGCCGCACAGATGCAAGACGCCCTGCAATGTTATGCATAATAAATGCAAAAATATCCACAACATTCATCGAATATTTGCATAACGAACATTGACAGGCTTCACTTTATGTGATATAATATCACTATAAAATATGAAATAAAAGCAGAAAATGAAAGTCAGAGGTAATTTTTATGCAGAACGATGAAATGTTCATGAATCCCGGAAAAGTGAATACCGTGGTTAATGAGCATAGAACTAAAATAGAATATTCAGAAAAAACACATCTTATAGAACAGTCCTCATACCGTTATTCCCTCCAGGAGAGAGCTGACGCAAACCTTTATCGCCAGCTTTTCGACTACGAATCTGTACCGAAGGTTTCGTTCAACCACCGTTATGTTCCCCTCCATATGCCCGAGGAGATCTGGATCACAGATACAACATTCCGCGACGGTCAGCAGGCGCAGGAGCCGTTCACAGTTCAGCAGATCGTCGATCTTTATAAAATGATGCACCGCCTCGGCGGCGAGAAGGGTATCATCCGTCAGTCTGAATTTTTCGTTTATACAGAAAAAGACAGAGAAGCGCTCAAGGCTTGCCAGGACCTCGGATATGAATTCCCTGAGATCACAACCTGGATCAGAGCGAACAAGAAGGACTTTGAGCTTGTAAAATCTCTCGGAATCCGTGAGACAGGCGTTCTTGTGTCCTGCTCTGACTACCATATTTACAACAAAATGGGACTCACCAGAAAAGGTGCGTTCGACAAATATCTTTCCGTTATTCAGGAAGTTCTTGAAATGGGAATCTCTCCGAGATGCCACTTCGAAGATATTACAAGAGCTGACTACTACGGCTTTGTTGTTCCGTTCGCAGAAGCGCTCCAGATGCTCTCCGAGGAATACAGGATCCCTGTAAAGATCCGTGCGTGCGATACAATGGGATACGGCGTTTCTTATGCCGGCGCGGCTCTGCCGAGATCCGTTCCGGGTATCATTTACGGTCTGACACACTACGCAGGTGTTCCGTCTGCGATGATCGAATGGCATGGTCACAACGACTTCTACAAGGCTGTTACAAACAGTGCTACCGCTTGGCTTTACGGTTGTTCTTCCGTTAACTGCGCTCTTCTCGGTATCGGTGAGAGATGTGGAAACACTCCTCTTGAAGCGATGGTTATGGAATACGCTTCCCTCAAGGGTACGACAGACGGTATGGACACGACGGTTATCACCGAGATCGGTGAGTATTTCAAGAACGAGATCGGTTACAACGTTCCGCCGAAGACCCCGTTCGTAGGACGCGATTTCAACATCACAAAGGCGGGAATCCACGCCGACGGTCTGATGAAGGATGAAGAGATCTACAACATTTTCAACACAGAAAAGCTTCTCGGACGTCCCGCGCAGGTTGCGATCGACTCGCACAGCGGACTTGCGGGAATCGCGCACTGGCTGAAGAACCGCTGCCCCGACGAGAGCACGAACAATGTTGATAAGAAATCCCCCATCGTTGCGGCGATGAAGGAGCTGATCGACCGTGAATATGTTGACGGCCGTACGACAACGATGAGTGATGCGGAGCTTATGGAGATCTTTGCGATCGCCAAGGGAAAGGTGGAGCTGTAATTTCAGCTCGCTGATGCAAATTATAAAATTTCACACATGAAAGTGATGCAGGGGACTGTGTCACTTTTTGTTTTTTCTTATCAAATTTTGTTTTGTTTGAATTTGTTGTTTTTTGGGGAAGCAATTTGCCCGAGCAAATTGCAATTAATTTTTTATGTCCTACGCGGACGGCGCACAAGGACTCTCGTGCCGAGTCCTTGTGAATCCAGGCACTTAAGGAGGGGGTCGTGTTAATTCACTGAAAGTGAATCAACACTCCGATCCCCCCTTAAGTATCCCCCCTAAATTACAGCAATACTGTAATCGAGACGCGGCAAAAGGGCTGCCGCGTCGATGAGGTATAACTATAAGTCTGCACCCGTAGGGGAGAATTCTTAAAGAGGGGATGTGGCATCCCGAAGGGAGTGCCCCCTCTTTAAGCGCCTGAATTCATAAAGACCCGGCGCGAGGGTCTTTATGCGCCGTCCGCGTAGGACAAATAGAAATTATCGATTTAAGAAATCGAAATTTGATACGCCGTCCTTCCACTCACCTTCGGTGAGTAAGGACAATAAAGATCTATCGCTCTCAGCGATACAGAATTTCCCGCACTTTACTAAAGTGAAAACAAAGACTTTTAATGAAACCTTAATCAAACTCCCCTTTTACTTTCATGAAAATCCTGCTATAATATAAACATGAAGAAAACAAAAGAAAGAGGTTTCACATTATGGATAAAAATGATATGGTGAAAAAACTCCACGAAAAATCAGGTATATCGGAGGACGACGCCCGCGACGCGCTTGAGAGAAGCTCGTGGGATATGCTCGACGCGCTTCAGCTCCTCGAAAGCGAGGGTAAGATCCGGCCTCTTACAGCGAGTATGACAACCGTTGAAAGCGCATCATCGTATGAGCAGGTCGAGCCGTCAAACACCAAGAAAGGTAAGAAAGACAGCGACGGCTGGACAAAATTTGTCGAAAAGGTCAAGGAAATTCTTCGTGCAAGCGTGGAAAATTCTCTTATTGTCCGCAGACACGGCAATGTAGTTCTGAGTGTTCCCGTGATCATCCTCGTTGCTGTCGCAATTCTCGAGATCACTCCTCTTGTGATCGCTTTTATTATCGGGTTTGTCCTCGAATGCTCCTACTCGATCGAAGATCGCAAGGACAAAAAAGATCGCGGGGACGGCAGCACTGACTGAGGACATTAAATTAACGGACGGTGAAAAAATTGAGTAAGATTCTAATAGTTGAAGATGAAGAAAAGATCGCAAGGTTTGTTGAGCTTGAGCTGATCCACGAGGGATACGAAACTGACAAGGCGTTCAACGGCCGCGAAGGACTCGAGCTTGCAGAGAGTGGGGAGTATGATCTTATCATTCTCGATATTATGCTTCCCGAGTTGTCGGGAATTGAAGTTCTCCGACGTCTCCGCCAATCGCACGATACACCTGTGATACTTCTCACCGCGCGCGATTCTGTGACCGACAAGGTCTCTGGGCTTGATATGGGTGCGAACGATTACATAACGAAGCCTTTTGCGATCGAGGAGCTTCTTGCACGTATCCGCGTGATCCTCAGACTGCACAAGGGGACTGAGGAAAACAACAAAAAAGTAACAGGATCGAATCTGGTCTGCGGCGGTATTGAGATGAACGTTCTCTCCCACGAGGTTACGTACAACGGTGAGAATGTGGAGCTGACGAACCGCGAATTTGTTCTTCTGAAGACTCTTATGGAGAACAAAAACATTGCGATGAGCCGCGAGCGCCTTCTCTACGAGGCGTGGGGCTACGAATACTACGGTGAGACGAACATCATTGATGTGTATGTGCGATACATCCGACACAAGATATCGGATGATATCATAAAGACCATCCGCGGTGTTGGGTACATGATCTCCGACGAGGAGTAACTTGAAATTTGCACTGCGTGCGGCGGATATCAAATTTTGATTTCTTTGAAATCATTAGGATTTAGGGAAGCAATTTGCCGGAGCAAATTGCAATTAGTTCTTTACGCCTACGCGGCGGGCGCATAAGGACCTTAACGGCAGGTCCTTGTGAATCCAGCCGCTTAAGGAGGGGAGTCGTGCAATTCACCGATGGTGAACAGCACTCCGATCCCCCCTTAAGAATCCCCCCTAAAACTACGGACGGTACGTTCGTCGAGACGCGGCTAATATCTGCCGCGTCGATGAAGTATAACTATAAGTTTGCACCTGTAGGTAGGATTCTTAAGGGAGGATGCGGCTTCGCCGCCTTCCCTTAAGTGCCTGGATTCATAAGGACTCGGCACGAGAGTCCTTATGCGCCGTCCGCGTAGGACATAAAGAATTATATCTTTACACAAATCAACCCACTGTAAGTGAAATCAAAAGTTGCGCCGTCCGCGCAGATGTGAAAGCCTCCGATTCGCACAAATCAACCCACTGTAAGTGAATAAAAACCACGAAAGTGATAAAAAATTAACATGAATAACCAAACCACAAAATCGAAAAAACGCAGTACTGCGTCGATCTCGCGCAAACTGAACGCCGCTTTGATGCGAAGAAAATTTGCGAAAAATATCCTCACGGATATCCTCGTCGTAGTGATCGTTGTTATCGTGTGGTGCCTCTCAGTAGAGGCGGCGCACGGCGGAGTCCTCACCAATGTCGATGACCGACAGTTTGCCGTCACTGAGTACCACACACTTGAGGCGAGAATCGAGCAGCCGATCTACGCCATTTTTGATTTTTTCAATTACGGATCAAGTTTTGTTGACCGAATCCTCCCGTTTGAAGGATTCGTTTATCAGTTCTCGGTAAACGGCGAAGGTTACGAGGTCGATTGTTCCGTTGTGTTTACGGTCATAGCCGCCGTTTTCCTCGTTGCAATCGTAGTGCAGTTCATTGCCTTCATAATCGGTCATTTCACGGGACGCGGGATGATTCAAAAATATCTCCGTCCGATCGACGACATCGCAATTATGGCTGAGAAAATATCGAGTGAGGGCGAGCGCCATACGGCGAACTACAGCGAGATCAGACAGTCCGCACGCCAAAGTTATACTGACGACACCGATATTTCTTCCGCTGAGCTTGAAAAGCTTGAGAATGCGATCGACAACATCGACGATTCCACCAAGCGTATCGAGGTTCACGAATCGGAGCTGTCGGGGCTCGAGGCTGCCGTAAACAATATGCTCCGCCGACTTGAAGAGAGTAAAATGAAGCAGATCCGCTTCGTCGACGATGCTTCTCACGAGCTGCGAACACCGATTTCGGTCATTCAAGGGTATGTGAATATGCTCGACCGATGGGGCAAGGACGATCCGCAGGTCAGAGACGAGGCGATCGAGGCACTTCTGGCTGAATCGGAGCACATGAAAACTCTCATAGACCAGCTTCTCTTCCTTGCGAGAGGTGAGATGGATCGCCTTTCGCTGAACAGAGAGGATATCGACGTGTGCGAGCTTGTCGACGAGATCCTTGAAGAAAGTATAATGATCGACGAAAAGCACGATTATTCGATCACAAGTCTGCCCGACAGCGATGACGGCATACCGCCGAAGATCAACGCTGACCCCGCGCTGATAAAGCAAAGTATCAGAATTCTCCGCGACAATGCCGCAAAATACACCGAGGCGGGCGGGGCAATATCGTTTAAGGTTTACGAAAAAAGTGTTGCGGGATCGGGCAAGAATCCGCAGAACGTGAACAAGATCTGCATTGAAGTCTCCGACAGCGGAATCGGGATTCCGCCGAAAGAGCTTCCGAGAATCTTTGACAGATTCTACCGAGGCGAGAACGCCCGAGGAAACAGCGTCAGCGGAAGCGGCCTTGGACTCTCGATCGCAAAGTGGATCGTAGAGCAGCACGGCGGTCAGATCGAAGCTGTATCGAGTGTCGGAATCGGAACAAAAATGACCGTGATCCTCGATGAAGCCGTGCCGAGTGCAGTGAAATAAGCAGAGATCAAGAAATATATTCGGTAGGGGACGGCGAGGGCGCCGTTCCCTACCAATATTCTGAACATTTTTACCTCAATGCGTAAGCTTTTGAAAATCACTGAACCGGATCGCTAATTGTATGTGGCGCATTACTGCTAAGAATTCGGTTAACATAGCCTTACTCCGGGAGGAAGGGGGACCGCTTGCGTTGGAAGGAGAGTGCGGAACGTATAATATTGCTATATTTTACCGTTAACGCACTCTCCCTCAGTCACCTGCAGCGACAGCTCCCTCCCGGAGGGAGCCTTAAAGCTAAAGCTTTTCTCCGGCAGTATAACCGGTGGTTGTATATAGACAATACAAAACTCCCACAAACCGTGTGGTCTGTGGGAGCTTTTTTGTTTGGTTTCGTTCTTGTTCAGCTTAATTGCCTGCAATAGTGATGATAAGTACTGCTTCGTGAACTCCGTTTTCGGATGTGAGCTGAACGTAGATGTCTGTGTTGTATGAGAGGAATCCTGATACGAATGTGTCGAGTGTTACAGGGAATGCTACATCTTCCTGTGCTGTAACGGTCTGTGTAGCGTGCGGGATCTTGGTCTTGCCGTTTATTACAGAGAAGAACTCAACTGTACCGTTGTAATTCGGAACAACAAGGATCTGGTCATTCTTCGCATCGAAGAATGTGTATGCGAAGCCGCTTCCTGTAACGGTGCTTCCGTCGTCGAACTTATCGGATGTGTCTTCTTCGTCTTCGTCGTCACTTCCGCCTGTTCCTTCAACGAACTCGAAGCTGTCCAGATCAACTGCTACAGGCTCGAGATATTCGCCGTCTGTGTAGAAACAGAATACCATATACTGCTTGAGATCATCAGTATCTGCATAGAATCTCAGATAAGAATTCTTTGAGAGATAATCGTAATCCTTGTATGCATCAGCAGCTGCAGCGTATTCATCTTCGAAATCGGAAGATGTGTTTGCAACCTTGTCAAGCTTATCTGTTGTGTACCAGTAAACAGTACCGCCTGTAACAGCTGTAACCTTGATTCTGAGAAGCTCGAAGTCGATGTTAATTCCGTTACCGATGTTTTCGATAGACTCGCTGGAGAGGTCGAGAACGAACGGGATGGAGAATACTTCTTCGTTCGGATCATCACAGAATGCAAATACAATGTACTTGTAACCTGCTCTGTAGAGGTCTGTGTCGAGCTCGAAGGATGCGTCAGATGAGCTGTCTGCAGAGATAACGTCACGTCTTGTGGAGCTTACGGAATCCCATTCTGCTCTGAATTCTTCGGAGGATACAGATGAGGAATTCTTGGTATAGTAGAACCAAACGTCGCCGTCTTCCTGAGTTCTGAATGTTACGTCACCGTCAACTACGTGAGGTGTTGTTGTAAATCCGAGCTGAGAAGCGATGTCAAGCTTAACTACAACAGGGCAGAAGTTGTTGCCGCTGCGGTCGGAGAGCATGATCGCGATGTAAGGATACTTCTTTGCGTAAGATGCATTTACCGAGATAGAACCGTAAGTTGTTCCTGCGGTAGAGCTCTTCTTGTACTTAGCGAGAGTATCGTTGTATGCTGCAAGGAACTCTTCGACTGTGGGAGCGTCCTCTTCGTCGGTGTAGTAATACTTGATTGTACCGGACTGATCAGCTCTGTAGGAGATCTCAGTGCCTGATTCGAGTGTGGGCTCGTTCTTGAAGCCTGTGGAGTAGTTTACATAAAGAACAACGCCGGGCAGCCAATCACCTGTGCTTGTCTTGATAGCCATGATCATGTAAGGATAATCTTCAGCATAATCGGTGTCGTAATCAAATGTAGCACCTGAGATCATCTGGATGTTTACAGTATCTTTGAGCTGGCTCTTTGCGCCCTTGTATTCGCTGTAGAACTTGTCAGCTGTGGGGATCTTGTCAGTTTCGCTGAGGAAGTAGTAGATCTTACCTGTTACGTTTGCGGTATACTTGACAGTACCGGGAGTAGATACTGTGGGAGAAGTGGAGAATCCTGTGTTTCCTACGCATACTGTTGTTACCTTGTAATATCCGTTGTTGTTGTCAACGAGCATGAACGCAACGTAAGAATAGTTTTCGATATAGGATCTCTTGAGCTCGCAGGAGAATGTTTTGTTAGCCGATACCTTAACAGTACCCTTGAGCGCGCTTTCCTTTTCGTTGTACTGCTTGAGGAAGTCGAGCTGATTTACGGGGTTACCGTCATCGGTGTAGAACCAGTAGAGAGTACCTGCGTTTGAAGTTGTAAACTTTACAGACAATGTGCCTGCGAGATAAGGATCTGTGGAGAAGCCTGTCTCACTCTTGGGAGAATTGTCTACAACAACAGGTGCATACTTGCGGTTGCCGTCCTTGAGCTGAAGAACAACGTAACCGTAATCCTTTACATCTTCTGCATCAAACGCGCTGCTGCTTACGAATTCGCCCTTTTCAACAGGAATATTTCCTGCATAATTTGCGCTTTCATAATAGGAAGTGTAGCCGTCTGTTGTGGGAGTTGTGTAAGTATCTGTGAAGTAGTAGTAAAGCTTACCGGATTCAGACATTCCTGCATTCACATAGTAGTTTCCTTCAAACAGAGTTACGAAGGGCTCAACTTCGAAGGAATACTGAGAGAAGCTGTCGCCTGAGTAAGATTCGTTTGCGAAGCCTGCTGTGAGATTGTTGCCGATCTCGTATTCTTCAGGCATCATAACGGAATTGAAGCCGGATGCGAGAATATAGACCTTGCCGAGAGCACCGTCGCCGGATACCTTAACATTTTTCGCATTCTGTCTTACTTCGAGCTCGTTAAGTCTTGTTCCGTTGTGTACGGAAATGTTTGCTGTCTTGTCGAGGTAGACGAGATCTACTACTGTATCATTTGTGAGGGTGATACGTCCGCCGCCGGATGCGTAAACATTGCCGACTTCGCAGTCATTAAATGTAACTTCTGCTGCGCCGCGGATGTAAACGTCGTCATTGAACACACACTTTACGAATGTGATCTTACCGCTTGATGCACCTTCTGTGATGATGTTGCGTCCGTTGAAGGTAACATTGCTGATCGTGATACCGCCGTCAGTGATTGTATTGTTTGTGCTGTGAGCTCCGTTTTCACGGGAGGAAACACTCTTGTCGTAAATACAGCCGGCAGCTTTGTAGAGAATAGTGAGAGCCTCTGCTCTGGAGAGAGTCTTCTGGGGCTTGAAGTATGTGCCGTCATCTTCAACATATCCGTTGATGATGCCTGCATATACAGCCTGAAGAACGTAGTTCTTGTAGTTGTAGGAGATCTTTGCAGAGTCAACGAATGTGGAAGGAGCTGCCATATATCCCTTGGGAAGATCGAGATATCTTACGAGAAGAGCAGTAGCTTCTTCGCGGGTGATATAACCGTTCGGATAACCGGAAGTACCGTAGTTGAGGATAAAGCCCTGAGCAACAGCCTTCTGGTAATAAGGATAGAACCAGTCGTCAGGTTCAACGTCTCTGTAGCTGATATCAGCCGTTGCTTTGAGTCCGAAGGTCTCTGTGAGCATCTTGATAAATTCAGCTCTCTTTACCTGACCGTCAGGCTTAAACATATATGTACCGTTGTCCTGTTTGTAACCTGCGAGAACATTCTTTTCTGTGAGGTAGGGGATCTGACCGTTAGTCCAAGCCCAGTGGTTCGATACATCAGTAAAGGGAACCTGAGCTGCACTTACCACGATCGCACTTGACGCGATCATAATACCTGCGAGGACAGCGGACAAAAGTCTTTTGATCTTGTTCATTTTTGCCTCCATAGTTTAGTATTTGAGAAAATAATACCATAGAAATATTATACCATATTTGAATAAATTATCAAGAGTTATTTTTTGACAAATGTTATCTTTTATGGAAATATTATATGATAATTTGTGTATTCGGAGTGAAATGCGCGTTTTGATTAGACGTTTGAGAGATTTGAATTGTTCCATATGAAAGTGAATTTTCAAAAAAATAGGGATATTTGGTTTCAAATATTAAAATTTCTCGATTTTTCTTTCAACTCATTGACAGAGGTATGTAGGTATGTTATAATAATTTGAGTATAAAAATATTTTTATTGTATATATTTTGAGAGAAAGAGAATATAACGATGAATAAGAAACAGAATGACATTTTGACCGACTATATGCTTCACTCAGCGCTCCATTTTATTACTCTGCAGGAGCAATATTTGCGCCGCGTGTGCGAGAAGGATCTGTCTCTCAGAGAGCTGCACGTGCTTGAAGCGGTAGCGAGTCTCGAGCCAGCGAGAAGGAATACGATGGCAGAGGTTGCGCGGTATTTGCACCTCTCACCCGCATCGCTGACGACATCAGCGAACGTGCTTGTGAAGAAGGGATATCTCACGAGAGAGTATTCGCCCGAGGACAGACGAGTAATATACGTTGAGCTGACGGAGATCGGAAGAGAAGCGAACAGAAAGTATCTCGGATTTGTCAGAGAGCTTGTGGAATATATAGGGAAGGACCTCGACGAGACGGCAGCCGATAGCGCACTCGCCGCACTTCTCAAGGTAAACGAGTACCTCGAAAGCCAGGAAAAAGCAGAACTTTAATCAAAACTTCGCCAGACGAACAAGACCGCCCGTGGAAAGTTTTGATCCAACTTCGCCAGACGAACAAGACCGCCCGTGGAAAGTTTTGATCCAACTTTTTCAAAAGTTGGCAGGGGTCTCGGGGACAGAGTCCCCAAGCCGATCTCCGCAGAGATCGGAAAGCCCAGGACGTCGTGGGAGTTTTTCTTTTGGTTCTTTTCTTCTCGATAAAGAAGAAAAGAACATAACAAACAATCCCGTCAAAACTAAATTTGATAGAAAAATCTTAGAAGGTTGTTTCGGAGTCCTCCATCATATATGATGAGTGACTCCGACTCACGAGTTTATTTCATAAACTCGGAAGAACCTACGAGGGACTTTGTCCCTTCGAACCCTACCACCTTTGAAAAGGTGGACGAAACTTTTGGACGAGCGCCGAAGGCGCTTGCAAAAGTTCAGCTTTAATTTAGGAGTTTATTATGAATTTTTCAAATCACGCGTCGGTGAAGATCATCACCGGCTTTGACTGTGTATCCGAGTCGGCGGCACTGATCGTCCCACTCGGCAAAAAAGCCCTCATCGTAAGCGGCAAGTCTTCCGCTGACAAGTCGGGCGCTATGGCAGATGTTGATTCGGTTCTCCGCGGACTTGGTATCGCATATGTTCGCTTTGCTGCGATCCCCGAAAATCCGCCCGCACCTCTCTGCCGCGAGGCAGGTGAGTTTTGCCGATGTGAGAACTGCGACTTCATTGTCGCGATC
>SVUC01000027.1 GCA_015063455.1 Oscillospiraceae bacterium | reverse complement strand
GAGATATCTTGTGATCTCCTTCACTTTCGTCTTCGGAAGCTCGCTGATCTTTTGTGCGTATTTTTCCCACTCCTCAGCAGAGTAGACCGTAAGGCATTTATCACTTCCGCGAAGAATTGTTATCGTATCTCCAAGCTGTTCCTTGAGCTTTGCGGGAATGATTATTCTGTTTTTTGAGTCAAGCGAATGGTTATACTTGCCTGTTAACACTGAATTTCTCCTCCCTTTCGCTCATTTTTGTGGCATTTCTCTCCACGTAATAATATTATATACCAAAACATAATAATAATCAATAGGTTTTTGAAAAAAATTACGGCAATATTTAAATAAAAATTCAAAGAATCCGCCTTTTCCCACTATTTCCGACTCAATTCTCCCACAGCATAACAAAAACTCCGACAAATCGCGATTTATTTCCTGTTTTTGGTATTTTCAATCATTACTGTCATTGGCACAGTATTTTCCTTAATTTTCCAAGCTGTGCACATCAGCAAATGATAAAAAACGAGAAATTTTTTTACCTTAAGAAAGCAGATCAAACACGCACTTGATAATATTTAAGCCTGTTCATAAATTCTTTTTCGCACAAAAAAACGCCCATCCCCAATGGACAGACGTTTTACTTATCCTATATTTTGTTTTTGATTTTTTCAAGCTCCTCAAGTATCAGTTTTTCCGAAATTATCGGGTCAGCGCCGCCTCCGCTCTCTCGCATAACAGCTCCCATAAGCTGCTTTGCGGCGGCAATTTTTCCACCCAAATAATCTGACACTGCCTTCGGATTTGCGTCAATCGCCTTCAGCACGATCGGGCGAAGAACCTTTTCATCCGAAATCTTGAGAAGACGTTCCCTTTCGGCAATTACAACGGGGCTCTCTCCGCTTTCAGCAGACATTTTCACAAGTCGTTTTGCAACTCCGCTGACGATTTTTCCGTCCGCAAACATATCCGCAATTTCGCCAAAATTTTCGGGAGAAATATACTCTTTTTTGGAGTTTTCATCAAGTAAAGTAAGCACTTCACTGATAAAAAGATTAGCGCAAATACTCTTATTCTTACTCTTTTCCGCGCATTTTTTGAAATAATCAAGTATGAAAGAGGTCGATGTAAGAAGATATGCGTCTTCCTTTTTCACCCCAATCTCTTTCACAAGAGCGTCCGCTTCTTCGTCTGGAAGTCTCGGCATACGGCGCCTCACTTCCTCAATATAGCTGTCAGTGAGGATCAGCGGCGGAATATTCGGTTCTGTAAAATATCGGTAATCGACCGCACCTTCTTTTTTACGCATTCGTTCAGTGTGATCTGTGTCCTCATTATACCGCCTTGTTTCCGCGTCAACAATCTCACCACGTTCTATCAGCGCAATCTGACGTTTAATCTCATCGTCAAGCGCTCGGCCAACGTAATTGACGGAGTTGAGGTTTTTGATCTCAACCTTTGTTCCAAATTCCGCCTCACCTTTTCGACGCACAGAGACGTTCACATCGCATCTGAGCGAGCCTTCGTTCATTTTACAGTCGGAAACACCGATGAACAGCAAAATGCGTCTCAGTGAATTCAGATACGCCTTTGCCTCCTCAGGTGTTCGCATATCGGGTTCGCTGACGATCTCGATCAGAGGAACTCCTGCGCGGTTATAGTCGATGAGAGATTTATCCCCGCGGTGTATCAGCTTCCCTGCATCTTCTTCCATATGAATGCGTGTTAAGCGGATGCTTTTCTTCTCTCCGCCTACGTCAATCGGAACTTCACCGCCCAGGCATATTGGCATTTCGTACTGTGTAATCTGGTACCCCTTAGGCAGATCGGGGTAGTGATAATTCTTTCTGTCAAACCACGATTTTTTGTTTATCTTACATCCGAAGGCAATTCCTGCTCTGAGCGCGTATTCTACAGATTTTTCTCCAAGCATCGGCAGTGCGCCGGGTAATCCGAGACAAATAGGACAAACATTAGTGTTAGGCTCTCTTGAGAATCCATTCGAACACGAGCAGAATATCTTCGTGTCAGTCTTTAATTCAACATGGACTTCAAGTCCTATAACGGCTTCGTAAGAGGTATTCATACAAAACGCACCTCCTCTTTAACGTAAGGCTTCAACGCATCCTCAAGCGCATACGCCGTGCGGTAGAGCTTCGCCTCAGACAGCTTCTTCCCCATCAGCATTGCACCGTACGGCATTTTGCCATCCCCTCCGCACGGGAGAGTGATGGCGGGACAACCTGTTAAATTTGCAAGAATTGTGAAAATATCACTTCCGTACAACTCAACAGGATCTTCCGCATATTTATCGAGTCTGAACGCCTTACCTGATGTTGTCGGAGTGAGGACCATATCGTATTTTCCAAATATCTCGTCAATCATTTTGCATATCCGAAGCTGAACTGCCTTGACCTTGCGGTAATAATCTCCGTGTAAAGTAGACGACAAAACAAACGCACCTGTGACGATACGTCTTTTCACTTCATCGCCAAAGCCCGCCGATCTTGAGCCGATCATTATATCGGCATAAGACTCACCGCCCGATGAATAACCGTATTTTACTCCATCATATCTCGCAAGATTTGACGAACATTCTGCTGAGGTCATAACCATATATGTGTCGAGCGATATGTTACTCGGCGGAAGAGTCACGTATTCGACCTCAGCTCCGAGAGATTCAAGAATACCCGCGGCTCGTCTGAGGGATCCCGCCATACCCTCAGTACAGAGTCCCTCGTAATCTTTCATCAGACCAATTTTGAGTCCCTTGATCTCCTCACCGATTTCTCCAAGAAGATCACCGTCAGGTTCGATCGACGTCATATCCCGTGTGTCACGTCCGCACATTGATGAGAGTACAAGTGCATTGTCGTATACCGTTTTGGTGATAGGAGAGACGGTATCGAGTGATGAGGCGAGCTCCGCAACTCCGTACCGTGATACGAGACCGTATGTCGGCTTCATTGAGACAAGCCCGCAGAACGATGCAGGTTGACGAGTACTTCCGCCTGTGTCTGTTCCGATAGCCCACGGCGCCATTCTTGCGGCAACGGAAGCAGCAGCACCACCCGACGATCCTCCGGGTGAGCGAGCAGGATCGAGAGGATTTTTTACTGCACCGAAGTACGATTTTTCGCAGCTTGATCCCATTGCGAACTCGTCAAGATTGGTCTTTCCGAGAAGTACCCCTCCGACTCCTTCAATTTTCTCAAAAACAGATGCACTGTACGGTGAAACAAATTCAGAGAGTATTTTCGATGCACAAGTTGTTTTAGTTCCCTTGACATTGATATTGTCTTTAACAGAAAACGGAATTCCTGCAAGACGATGTTCACCTGCATTTTCGTTTGTGCGAATACGTCTGTCAGCCTCATCTGCCGCACTCAGCGCGATATCACGAGTGACGGTAATATATGAGTTTATATCAGAATCGCACTTTTCTATGCGGGAAAGATATGCCTCTGTAATCTCCCGCGCCGAAAGATTACGGCTCCTTATTTCGTTGGACAACTCGGCAACGGTGAGATTTGTGATTTCATCAGTAGTTTTCATCAGCACCTCACACCACTCTCGGCACAGAATTATATTCTCCGTCGAAACGAGTGTAACACGCGAACAATCCTTCGCTGTGCTTCTCTTCCGCCTCGTCGTCCCGCATTGCAGTCTCAAAATCTCCATTCGCCTCGTGGGAGAGTGACACCATGATCTGCGGTTCACCCGAATATTCTCCAATATCAGCATAACTCGAGTTCGACACCTCGGTTATTGCGTTCTCGATTTTTTCTAAATCCGCAGAAAGACCGCCAAGGTCTTCAAGCATAACGACCCCAGCGATTTTTTGCATTACTTTCTCATCCATGTACAGATTCCTCAAACAATTAAGCTCTCAAGTATATTATTCTCAGTTCTTATCATTATAATATTACAAAACCGAAAAGCGTCAGATCCTCTTTTCCTTGAGAAGCGCGATCTCTCTTTCATATCCGTCAAGCTCGTTCGGAGTTTCAAGATAGAACGGACGGTCAGAGATCATAGGATGATTTATAATTTTTGTGATTGCATCAATACCAATGTTTCCCTCGCCGATCTTCGCGTGTCTGTCCTTATGAGAGGACGGAACATTCATAGAATCGTTGAGATGTATAGCACGGAGTCTGTCAATACCGATCACACGATCAAATTCCTTAAGAACTCCGTCAAAATCCCCAATGACATCGTATCCCGCGTCGCTTGTATGGCAGGTGTCGAAGCACACGCCGAGGTATTCTCTGAATGCGGGATCAACTCTGTCGATTATCATTTTGAGTTCCTCAAAAGAACGGCCGATCTCTGTTCCCTTGCCAGCCATAGTTTCAAGGAGAACAGTAGTCTGCATACCTTCCCACAAAACGTGGTTAAGCATATCTGCGATAAAGTCCACTCCAACCTCAACGCCCTGCTGAACGTGGCATCCGGGGTGGAAATTATAAAGTGAACCGGGGAGATTTTCGAGAAATTCAAGTTCACCTCTCATAGAATCACGCGAGTAATTACGTACAGCCTCATCTTTTGATGCGGGATTGTATGTATACGGCGCGTGAGCGAGAGGCATCGTCATTCCCTCTGATTTGATAAGCTCATACAAAGCCGCAACATCGTTCATATCCGGAACCTTATTAACTCGTCCGCCCTTGGGATTTTTGGTAAAATACTGGAAAGTATTTCCGCCAATCGAGAGAATTCTCTTACCCATTGAGAGATAACCTCCCTCAGTAGAGAGGTGACATCCAATCTTAAACATATATTTTTCTCCAATCTGAAATCATTTTTATTTTTATGTAAATAGTACAAACTTTCGGCAATATAATAAGTTTGTGCTTTATTTTTATCGAGGGGGAATATCTTGAAATCACGAATAATACTCTCTTCCGTAATAATAAAGGAAATACAGAAGATAACCCGCGAAGTATCAGAAGACAAAATATCAGTCTATGCCGCGCAGGCGTCATTTTTTGTTATTACGTCCGCAGTTCCGTTCATTTCAATAATGGTTGCTCTGTTCGGCATATTTATGCCTGAGAATTTTACGGGTACGACTCGCGATCAGATGATCTCAATTCCGTTGTCTGAGAGCCTCAGCAAAGTTGTGGAATACATCGCAAATGAACTCAGCGGCGCACCGAATGTATCTCTTCTTTCAATATCGGCTGTCACAACGCTCTGGAGTGCGTCACGCGGAATTGCAGCGATACGCAATGGTATCGAATCTGTTTACAGAGCAGAAGGCAGCAAAAACATTGTGGCAAGACGGCTAAAATCTATTATCGCAACCTTGATCTTTATTGCAATGCTCGCGGCTGTTGCCTCACTTTTGCTGTTCGGAGACTTTGTTGCTGATCTTCTCGGAGAAGATTTTCACCGAATATTCTACTCCTCCCGCACACCGATTTTCATTCTGATAATGAGCATATTTTTTACATCTGTATACTATTCGGTATCAAGGCGAAGCACCCATGTCTCGAGCAAAATCACACGGCATATTCCCGGAGCAATTTTCTCGTCTGTCGGCTGGATAGTGTTCTCGTATTTCTATTCTCTGTACATCGAAAACTTTCCGAATGCATCGTACATCTACGGCGGACTTGCGGCAGTATGCCTAATAATGCTGTGGATATATTTCTGTATGATGATTTTGCTGTTCGGTGCTGTAATAAACAAAATATACTTCGCCGATTCCGACAAGACGAGGAAATAAAATCTGCAGTCTGAAAAATACAGAAGAAGAGAAAAGCGGCAAATGTCACTTCTCTCTTCTTTTTTTGCCGCTTATCAGTTTCCTTGAGTACCGGTACCTTGCGCTTCAGCCTTAAACTGTGCAATGTAAGCGTCGTGCTCCTCTTTTGTTTCCGAGAAGTAAGTCTTACCCTTGTTCGCAACAAAGAAGTAATAATCAGTATCCTGCGGAGTAAGTGAGGCAAGCATAGCACTCGCTGAAGGATTCGCAATAGGTCCGGGCGGAAGTCCCTTATACATATAGGTATTATACGGTGTATCGTAGTCAAGATCTGCCGCGGTAATTGGAGTTCTCTCGCCTTTTTCGTGTGAAAGAACATACACTATCGTTGCGTCACTCTCAAGATACGGGAAATTCCAAGGTGAGTTTAATCTGTTATGGAATACAGACGACACTGTAATGAATTCCCACGGCATACCCGCTTCTTTCTCAATAATTGATGCAAGAGTTATGATCTCATCGACAGTATAACCGTATTCAACACACTTATCTCTGTATTCTTTCGTAAAGATCTGTGTAAATCTCTTGAGAAGCTTATTTATTACTGTATATTCACTCGAGTTCAAGTAAAAATCATAGGTATCGGGGAAAAGATATCCGTCAAGTCTGTAAATACGGTCTTCGTGAGTACCGTTTTCTTCGAGTTCCTTGACAAACCAGTAATCGAACTCATAATTCTCGATTACATCGACAAATCCCTCTCGCGTTCCTATTCCTTTTGCGAGGAAAATATTAATGATCTCGTCAGTCGTACTTCCCTCGGGAATAGTAATTCGAACGATTCCCGTAACAGGCTGTTCCTTGAACGATTCGAGCAGGTTCTCGTAGTTGGTCATAGGCGAGATAGAATATGTTCCCGCGACAAACTCACCGTCATCCTCTTTAGCTATTGCATACAGCTTAAAAATCGTCGGGTATTTGATTACTTCTTTTTGATAGAGAGCCTCTGCTACATCATCAAGAGATGCGTATTCGGGAATTGTCACCTCAACGATCTCATCTGATTTGACGAATGCGAAGACATCGTTTCCGACATTTATTACCGCTACAGCTAAAAATACAGATACGACTATAACAAATATAATGTAGACAATCGCCTTGATAACGCTGACGATAGTGTTTCCGCCTTCATCACTGCCTTCGTATTCGTAATCGTCAGCTTTCTTTTTATTGAGCTTAACGCTGCTTGTAATGCTTGAGATGTCATTCTGCTTGGTCTGCATCATTGTCCGTCCGCCGACCTCTAGGGCACCTCGCTTTTTCGCCTCGATC
The DNA here is from genome assembly GCA_015063455.1 of Oscillospiraceae bacterium. Taxonomy (GTDB): domain Bacteria; phylum Bacillota; class Clostridia; order Oscillospirales; family CAG-272; genus UMGS1696. Next base: position 15,108 of record SVUC01000027.1, on the reverse strand, counting down.
GGCAGCTTCTGCTGAGATTGCTTGGCAGGCTGAACAGAGTTCTGTTCTCTGCGAGCCGATAGAACAGCTGCACTCTCGGGCTTCACAGGCTGATTCTGCTGAACATTCTTAGGTTCCGGTGACACCATCGGTGCAGGCATCTGTCTTTGTACCTTAGGCAGATTTGCAGGACGATTATCTGTAGGACTACCCTGCGGCATAACACGATTTGGTGCTTTGTCCTGCGGTCTCGCAGCTTGAGGCTGATTTGCTGCCATGCGGCTCTGAGCCTGAACATTCTGCTGATTCTGCACTCTTACAGCGCGCTCCTGCTGAGGATTCTGCGCTTGATTCTGTACTCTTACAGGCTGATGACTCACAGCACGGTTCTGCACGCTTGCAGGCATCTGCTGACGATCACGCACCTGTGCATTCGCAGAATTTGCGCGCACAGGCTGTTCAGCACGCTGTCTCGGCACTTGTCCGCCCTGCTGTGCTGAAATCGGTCTCTGCGGCTGCTGAACATTCTGAGGACGACTCTGACGAGGATCCACTGGACGTGTGTTGTTCGCCGATGCTTGTACTCCATCGGGTCCCATCGGTCTGCGCGAGGGATCAACGGCATTCGTCGGTCTCGCCCTTCGTGCCGCATCATTTCTCTCCGAAAGATTATGCTCGTTCGCCTGATTTATTCTATTTTTCAGAGAATCAGCGCTGTTTGACGGAACGGAAAAAGTTCTCGTCGAGCTGAATTCTTCATTTCTTCTATTTTGTTCCGTAATAATCACCTCATTTGTGCGGATCAAAAATCTTTAATAGCCATAACCACAAAAATTATAACCGCGCATAAAAATGTAGGGGCAAAAAACGCTTCTGATATACGTCCGAAAATACTTCTTTTTTCTCGCAAAGCATAATCTGATTCTACGTTATCTTCTGCATAACCGCGATAAATATTCTGCGCTTCATAACACATGAGCATGCCAGAAACAATGAATACAGCTCCAAGTATCAGCGCAAACAAAACAAGACTGACGTTCTGCTTATCAACTATGTGAAGGACATAGTCCTCACAAAGAAGCACAACTGTATTGTTTATCAAATGAATAAGTATTGATGCCGCAAGTGAGCGCGTTGCATAAAGTACCCCGCCGAGAACAAGTCCCGAGAAAAAATACACGGGAAAGCGCGCGAATGAAAAATGAGACATTGCGAACATAATTGTACTCACAACGATCGCAAGCCCTGCACCGCCCGATTCATATTCGCCTATCATAATCCCGCGGAACAGGAATTCTTCACACACAGCGGGAAGAACGGCAAATGTCAGAATAAGATATGCGGTGTCAAAAAATCTTCCGTTCATCGCAAATGCGGCATATCCCGAAGCTGAGGCGGCCTCAAATGTATCGGGAATCAAGGTATACATAACCATACTTATGATAAGCACTCCGCTGAGCATAAATACAGTTGAATATAGAATATACAGAATCTGCGACGGCTTAAACAGTCTCAGCCGAAGCTTAGGGGTGAAATCTTTACCCCTGATCCTTGAGTAAAACAGCGCCGGAACAGCGTATGTCAAAAGCTGTATCATAACGATCGCAAGGTACGGATTTTCTTCAATCCCGAGAACATCCTCGGGCAGAAAATTCGCCGCAGCGATCAGGACAAACACCACGATCAAAAGAATCGGCGCATATGTTGTCGATTTGCGGGACAAGATCAACCCTTTCCGGGATGTGTCTTTTTGGAATCTTTTGTGACACGGACTCCCTTTTCGGTAAGAAGAATATCAACGGACATATCAAAGCGTCCGCGCGGAACTTCGGGAAGGATATAATCGGAGTAAACTACGCCGATCGTACATCCGGAGAATCCCGAGAGATATCTGTCATAGAAGCCTTTGCCGTAACCGAGTCTGTAGCCTGCTCTGTCGTAAACAAGCCCCGGAACAAAGCAAACAGCTCCGCCTGTTTCATTCTCGGCATCGTAGATCGGATTCTCTTCCGGAGGTTCACAGATGCCGTATGCATCGGGCTGAAGCTCGTCGAGGGAATTCACGATGTGATACTTCATTGTGTGAGTTTTTTTGTCGCATCTCGGAAAGAGAACTTTCTTGCCTTTCTCGAGAGCGACACGCGCAATATCAAACACATCGATCTCGTCAGCAGTTGCCGCATACAGAAGAACAAATTCAGCGTATCTGAAGCTTACAAGCCCTTCTGCCGCTTTGCATATTGCTGAGTCTCTTCTGAACTTTTCTTCCGGGCACATCTCACTTCTGAGACGTTTGTATTCTTCTCTTATATCATCTTTTTGCTTCTTTATCATTTCGCCAATATTGCTGTACGGAGCTTTTCCGCGTCAGCGTCTCCTTTCATAAGTCTTACGAGAGCGAGTCCGAATTCCTCGGCTGCTCCCATTCCGCATCCTGTAATCATGTTACCGTCAACCTCAACACGTCCGCCTGTATAGTCAGCACCGATGAGGTATTCATCAAATCCCGGATAGCAGGTAGCGCGTCGTCCGCTGAGAAGTCCTCTCTTTCCGGGTACCATTGGTGCGGCACATATCGAAGCGATATACGCACCGTCAGCCACAGCCTTGTTCACAAAGAGATCAACAATTTCGCTCTCATCAAGATTCTTTGCCCCAGGCATACCTCCCGGGAGGATAATCATATCGACCGCGGAATTCGAGTAAAGCTTTTTGGCTTCATCCGCTGTGATATCACTCTCAACTACAATTCCGTGAGCACCGCAAGCTTTTCTGTCATTTCGGAGAGATACCGTTTTCACTTCAACTCCTGCGCGTCGAAGAAGATCGAGCGGGCAAAGAGCTTCAATTTCCTCAAAACCGTCAGCCAAAAATTCAAGTACCATATTTTCAATCACCGTGATATCCACAGCCTCTCCTTTTCAAAGTATATTATTAACCTTATTATACCATTATTAAGCTCCAAAGCGGTTAACAATCCATAAACATTTGTTTATTTTTTATTATACTCGCCTGTGTTACAAAAGATCCGCAACCGCTTCTGCAACAGAAGCTGAGATCTTTTCTCTTGTAAACGGTTCAACATCTCCGTCGTCAGCACATTTTATTACTTTCCAACCGCACTTGTCCGCCGTATAAGAAGCTGCCCTTCTGCACCGTCCGAGATAATCGTGATCCTTTTCGTGAATATCGAGGATCTGTCCTGTTTCCGCACTTCTTTTTCTCACGAGGGCTGATGAAACCGACTCGGGCATATCGAGAAGAAGTACACAGTCAGGCGCGGGAAGTCCAAGCTTTGAAAATTCAAAGTCCCACAGCCAGCTGAGGAAAGAATCCCAATCTTCCTCCGGCATTTTTGAGAGCTGATGATACGCGTTCGCCGTTGTATATCTGTTTGCGATAACATAAGTATCATCTGCAAGATAGTCCTTCTTCCAGGACATTACATAGCTTGTGTATCTGTCAGCCGCGAACAACATAGATGCCGCATAAGCGTTTGTGTCATCGGGGTTATCTCCGAGCTTTCCGTCAAGATACATCTTAACAAGAGTACATCCCTCACTTGAGTAGTCGGGGAAATCTATCACGCGGACATTTTTGCCCTTTTCTTTAAGATATTCAGCGAGAAGCGCGGTCTGCGTCCCCTTACCTGAGCCGTCAAGTCCTTCAAGGACAATTAATTTTCCCATATCCGTCACGCAAAAAACGAGATGTCCACTCCACCGTAAAGTGAACCGTTCTTTGCATCCTTTCCTAACACTTTATTACATCAGATTAATTTTTATTACAGATCAAACGGGGCTTCATCCTTCAGCCGCATTTCCATAAAGTCCTGCCTTGAAAGAAGTACCTCACGAGGCTTCTGACCGTCGGGAGCCGAAACATATCCGAGCTGCTCCATTCTGTCAATGAGCTTTGCAGCACGTCCGTATCCGAGTGAGAGACGTCTTTGGATCAGAGAAGTAGATATCTTACCGCTGTCAACTGCAAGCTCGATCGCCGCCTTGAGCATCGGATCTTCATCTTCCCCTCCGTCATCAGCTGCAGCAGAAGCTCCCTTCTTTCCGCTGACTCCGCATCTCTGAGCCTCACGCTCGATCTCATTGACGATCTTTTCAGAGCCCGAATTGTCATATGACGAGTTCATATTCTTGATATATGCAACTACCTCTTCGACATCCGATTCGGAAACATATGCACCCTGAACACGTCTGGGCTTGAGCGCACCAACGGGATTGAAAAGCATATCGCCCATACCAATGAGGTTTGCGGCAGATCCGACGTCAATAATCGTTCTCGAGTCGATCTGCGACGATGTTCTGAACGCAATTCTTGACGGTACATTTGCTTTGATAAGACCTGTGATAACATCTACCGAAGGTCTCTGTGTACCGATCACAAGGTGCATACCTGCTGCTCTCGCTTTCTGAGCGATTCGGCAGATAGAATCTTCAACGTCATCGGGAGCTGTCATCATAAGGTCAGCAAGCTCATCGATAATGATAACGATTCTCGGCATATATTCGTAATCAGGATCGTTCTTTGTAACTTCGTTATAAGCCTTGATGTCACGCACACCAACAGATTCGATCAAACCGAAACGTCTTTCCATTTCGCTGACTGCCCATGACAGAGAACCTGCCGCCTTCTTCGGTTCACTTACCACGGGAACAAGAAGATGCGGGATTCCGTTATAGATGTTAAGCTCAACTTTTTTGGGGTCAATGAGGATCATTTTTACGTCATCGGGAGATGCCTTATAAAGAAGGCTTGTGATGATCGAGTTGATACACACAGATTTACCGGAGCCTGTACATCCCGCAATGAGAAGGTGCGGCATTTTTCCGATATCAAAGTAAACCGCTTCACCTGCTACGTCCTCGCCGAGACAAACTGTAAGCTTGCTCTTTGCCGAGTCAAATCTTTCGTCCTCGATCAATGTACGAAGATGTACGGTTGCCTGCTTTTTGTTCGGAACTTCAATTCCGACAGCAGATTTTCCGGGGATCGGCGCCTCTATTCTAACACCTGTTGTTGCAAGATTGAGCGCGATGTCATCCACAAGATTCACGATCGAACGTACTCTCGTTCCCGGTTCGGGAAGAAGCTCATATCGTGTGATCGTAGGTCCGCGGGAAATATTTTCGATTTTTGTTTTTACATTAAAGCTCTTGAGCGTTTCCACAAGCTTTACAGCGTTGTCCTGAAGCTCGTCCTTGATATTCTCTCCGACCTTGTTGTTGTCCTCAGCAAGAATGTCAATCGGCGGGAATTTGTACTCAGGCATCGGGGCTTTTGTTTTCTTAAGCTCTTCTGTCTTGGGTGCAGAAACAGTTTCACGCTTCACGTCAAGAGAATCTTTTCTGTAGGCTTCAGAGAGCTTGTCAAGAAGCTGAGCATCCTCGGGATTGACGAAAATCTTTGATACATCAAATTCTTCCTCAGAATTTTTTTCAGTCTTTTTTACACCTGAAGATGATTTATTCATCTGAGAGATCAGCTTTAGCGTATCTGTCTCACCCGAGATACTTTCTTCGTCAAGATCGAAAGGAGCTTCAAAATCACTCTCTGCATCCGAAGTTTCAGCTATATCATTTTCATCAGCTTCATCGAAGTCGCTGATTATCTCGACTCCGTTTTTATGTCTGCTCCTCATACCGATTGCCGCGATCTCAACTGCATCGAGAACTTCTCCCGCAACTATCTCGTCACCACGAACAGAGTCTGCAAAGCTTCCGACAGCTGCGGCATGCTCCTGTTCCGTAATATCTTCTGTTTTCTTGGTTTTCTCGATCCTCTCTCGTGTTCTGCGCATAACCTCGTCAAACAGCTTTTCGTCAACAGCGTCGCGGTCAACATTTTTGCTGTCAAGGAATTCCTGTACCTCTTTGCTGTTGTCCTCATCGGAGTCCGAATAATCCTCTGCGAGATCGTCTCTCGCCAAAATTTCGGGAGATACTGCGTCATCAACAGGAATATCAACTCTGACCTTACGTCTGCGTTTTACTTTATACACAGACGGCTGCGGTCTGCCGAGCGGAAGCTGAGTATTATTTGCGGCTGAAATATCCTCTTCATCGTCAGATCTTGCACTGAGAGCCTGTTTTTTCTTTTCTCTTAGATATGCGAGATACTCCTCTTCTCTGATCTTCGCCTTTGATGTCGGAGCATTTTTCTTTTTCTCAAGCCGTCTTGCACGTCTTTCCTCTCTCTTTTCCCCAGCATATTTGATCTTATATGCAATAAAGATAAAAAGTCCTCTCGGAGTGATTCCCGCAATATAGAGCGCAAGAACTGCGATTGCCGCAAAATCAATTATAAGTGAACAGATCTTTCCGAAGCCTCTCATAAGAAGCTCTCCGAGCACTCCGCCGACAACTCCTCCGCCGACAAGCGTTTTACCGTCAACATAGTGGTTCTTCGGTGAGAGAGTTGCATCTCCTCCTGCAAGAATGTGAAGGATCATAATGATAAGAACGAACACAACACCTGTGGCAATATTTCTGCCCTTGTTCTGTCCCTCTTCAACGTCACGGTTCCAGAGAAATGTTCTGAGAAGAAGTACAACAGGAAGTACATACGCACCACCCGCAAAAAGTCCCGTCAGAACTCCTTTGATTCCTCCGCCTACTTTTCCTTCGCCGAAAATAACGCATACTGCGATGAGGATTGCCGCTACCGCGATTATGTACGGAGCGGCCTGATAGAAAAGCGTGTTCTCTATCGGTTTTTTCACGGATTCTTTTGGGGTTGTCTGCTTTGCTGATGTATTTTTAGAATTTGATTTATTTGTTTTTTTAGCCGTTGTTTTTCCGGTGGTTTTATTATCACTTTTTTTCTGAGGCATGACTGCTCCTTTCCGGACTTTCTGTTATGTTAATCTTTGATATTTTATTTATAATGTAGATCATTCTCGTATCACATTGTACGGCAATATTAAGCCAATATATATTTTACCACGAAAAACATAAAATTACAAGGTTATTTTTATGGGAAATATCTCATAATAAATATATAATCGGACAAACTGTGCCATTTATATGAGTATTTTGACTTTTTATTTTGTTATCGGAAAGGATCTTTTGCAAATGAAATCAAGTATCCTTGGAAATTCAGCTTTGATCATTCTCAGCGCAGTATTACTCTCACTCCTCGGCGGAGTCCTCAATGGAATTTTCGGAACGGGAAGCGGAATTCTTTTTATGCTCGTCTCCCGCCTTCTCACAAGCACAAAAAACACAGACGAAATCATTGACCAAGAAGCCACAAAAAAAGAAATGTATTCTTTTTCGATGTCGTGCGTTATTCCCGTTTCCCTGGTTTCGCTGATGTTTTATCGAATAACAGAGCTTGATATGTCGTCAGTATACGGTGTGATTCTCCCGGCTGTCATCGGGGGACTTTTCGGTGGAATCGTGAAAGAAAAAGTAAAAGCAGTATGGCTAAACCTCGCTTTCGCACTGATCACGATCTATTCGGGAGTATCAATGGTCATAAGAAGCGGGATCTTCTCATAAAGGAGTCTGTATGCAGCACATAATTTCATACTCGATCATGCTCATTCTCGCCGTCGTCACCGGATGCGGAATCGGAAGCGGCGGACTTTTCGTCGTATATCTGACACTCGTCCTCGGTGTGGCTCAGAAAACCGCACAGGCTGAAAATCTTGTATTCTTTCTTCTCGCAGCATCCTCCTCGCTGATAGTACAAATAAAAAACAGAGTGAAAATACAACCCAGTGCTGTACTGCTTTGTTCCGTCTCCGCAATCCCGGGAGTGATACTCGGAACTGCTATAAGAGGATCTCTTCCCGAAAACACTCTCCGTGCGGTCTTCGGTGCTCTGCTCGTTTTTACGGGACTTACAGTTATTCTCAAAAATCTCAAAAAGTCGAAAAATTGATACCACCATAAAATGAAACCACTTGACAGAGGTAAATATTATGATATAATTATTGTGTTATTTGTGAAAATGTTTCATCTCGTTCGCAAAAAGGAGAATTGGTTATGAGTAAAGAATTCAGAGTTGGTATCATTGGTCTCGGCAGCAGAGGTCACACTCACGTAGTAGACATACTCGCAGAGCGCGATGATGTTGTAGTTACCGCATTGTGTGATGTTTACGAGGACAGAATCGAGGACACAAAAAACTGTCTTGAAGAAAAGCGCAGCTGGAACAATATCTTCACCACAACAGATTACAGAAAAGTTTGCGAAAGAGACGACGTTGACGTTGTATTTGTTTTCTCAGCGTGGGAAAACCATATTCCTGCCGCAATCTACGCAATGAACTGTGGCAAGCAAGTCGGTATTGAGGTCGGCGGTGCGTATTCAATCGACGACTGCTGGGAGCTTGTACATACATACGAAAAGACAGGCATCCACTGCATGATGCTTGAAAACTGTTGTTATGACAGAAACGAAATGATGGTTATGCGAATGGTACGCGAGGGCGTCTTCGGAAAGATCGTTCACTGCGAAGGCGGATATATGCACGATCTTCGTGACGAGATCGTATACGGTGAAGAAAAGCGTCACTACAGACTCCGCAACTACAAGAATCGTAACTGCGAGAACTATCCCACACACGAGCTCGGACCGATCGCGAAGATTTTGAACATCAACCGCGGCAACCGTATGGTCTCACTTACCTCAATGGCATCCGGTGCGTTTGGACTCAACGAGTTCGCAAAGAATAATGATGATGCAAATCCAGAGCTCCGCACATTCAATTTTGCTCAGGGAGACATTGTAAAGACAAACATCAAGTGCGCGGGCGGCGAGCTCATTACCCTCACCCTCGACACAACTCTTCCGAGAAACTATTCGAGAAACTTCACCGTTCGCGGAACAAAGGGTTACTACAGCGAAGTATGTGACGGAATTTTCATGGACGGCGGCGAGCATTTCTCCAAGGATTTCTACGGAAACGCTGAAGAATACCGCAAAACTTGGGAACATCCCGTATGGCACAAATTCGAAATCGAAGGTGTAAAGGGTGGTCACGGCGGTATGGACTGGCTTATATTTGAAGCTTATTTTGAAGCACTCCGCAATGGTGACTCATTCCCGATCGATACATACGATACAGCAGCTTGGATGGCGATCACTCCCCTCTCCGAAATTTCCATCCAAAATGGCGGCTCCCCCGTCTCTATTCCCGACTTTACAAGAGGAATGTGGACAGACAGACCTGAAAGTGATCTCTGCCACGGCTTCTTCTCTCTTGACAAATAAACCAATAAAAAAACGAAACGGCTCGGTACTTCTCATTTCGAGAAGAATACCAAGCCGTTTTTTATACTGAGGCAACACGTTTTTTTGTTCTTATTCGAGATACTACACGAGACGAAAGCCAAGAAATTACAAACGCTGCAAGATTTACCGTAACCACTGCCGCGCCGGTTTGTAGAGACAGGCAGCACGCTGCAAAAAATCCGACAACAAAGCAGACGACGGAGATCAGAGCTGAGAAAATCACGGTCAGTCTGAAATTCTTTGTTATTCTCGTTGCAGTTAGGGCAGGAAAAACAATTATTGCAGATATCATTATTGATCCCATCATTTTCATTCCAACCGTTATCGTGATACCCGTGAGTACCGCAAGTGCGAGATTGATCACACTCACCTTCACTCCTGCCGCCGAGGCAAATGTTTCATCAAAGGTGACTGAGAAAATAGTTTTCGCACTCAGAACGAACCAAAGAAGAACTACTGCCGAAAGGATTATTGAGATCACCATATCCTTGTTCGATATTGTTATGATAGATGCGGAGCCGAACAGAGAATTGCAGATATCTCCGCTCTTGCCGCCTGTGAAATTATAAAGAAGTGTTCCGATAGCCACCGCACCCGTTGAGACGACCGCGCAGGCCGCGTCCCCGCTGATCTTCCCGTCATTCCTTGATAAATGCAGGATCAGTACCGCCGCAAGAATTACGATCGGTATTGATATTTCCATTGAGTAAGTCGCTCCGGCTCCTGCACACGCAGCTATCGCGAGTCCGAAAAAGCCGACGTGCGAGAGACCGTCACCGATCATTGAATATCTTTTAAGCACAAGACTTACTCCGAGTATAGATGAGCAAAGGGACACAAGTACCCCGACGATCATCGCGCGGATCACCACTTTTGTCAGAAATTCCGATGCAAATATTTCCGCTATTGACATATCCATCCCTCCTCAGTTTACTCGTGATGATGCTCGCCGCAGCTGTGAGAGCACTCGTTGTGACGTTTTTCGTCTATTTCAATATCAACCTTTTCGTGAGCCACGTATTCCTCAACTGTCCCGAAAAATGAGTGTCCGCTGCACATCGAGAGGACGTGCTCGGCTTCATTCAAGGCACATCGTATATCGTGTGTGACCATCACGATCGCGCATCCGCGTTCGCGGTTTATCATTCGTATCGCGGAATACATTTCGTGTGCTGCATCGGGATCAAGCCCTGTCACAGGCTCGTCAAGGAGAAGAATGGTATCCGACGCGCATACGGCACGCGCAAGAAGAGTTCTTTGCTTCTGACCACCCGACAATTCCCCAAAGCATTTGTCCGCGAGACCGCCTATCCCGAGAAGGTGCATTACATCTTCCGCTTTGTTTTTCGACTCTTTCTTCCAGAACAATCCAAAGCTGTCATCCTTCACACATCCAGACAAAACGACCTCTCTCACGGAAGCCGGAAAATCGCGCTGTATCTTCGACTGCTGAGGAAGATATCCGATTCCGTTTTTCAGCACATTCCGGTCAATTATGAGCGAGCCTCCTGCCGCCTTGATCTCACCTGTTATAGCTTTAAGAAGTGTACTTTTTCCAGATCCGTTCTCCCCTACAATGCACACATAGTCTCCGGCGGTAATGTTAAAATTCACATTTGATGCCGCAGTATGCCCGTCGTATGCGAGTGTCAGATCTTTTGCTGTAATCAAATTCATAATTACTCCATCATTAATTCAGCGCAATTTTCAGCGCATCGCAATTCCGTCTCATAATATCTGCATAAGTGATGCCGCCCTCAAAATCCTCGCGGGTGACGTTGTGTGCAGAGTGGAGACATAAAATATCGCACCCTGTTTCTGCCTGTACAGCTTTGGCTGTTGTCCCGTCGGAAAATTCAATCACAAAAATCGGGACAGACAGCTCTTTTGTTCTCTCAATAAGGAAGTTCACGGTATCAAGTGTCGGCTCAACATCAGATGAGCATCCCGAAAATGCGGCATAATAGTCAAGTCCATAGTGTTCCGCAAAATACCTGAACGGGAAACGGTCTGCAACAATTATCGTTTTGTTCTCCGCGGACTCTACAACTGATTTGATCTCCTCATCAATTGCGAAAAGCTGCTCAGAATATTCGCGAGTGTTTTCTTCAAGCTTATCAGCTATAGTGGGATCGAGCTCTGCGAGGCGAACCTTGATGTCGGTCATAATTGCGACAGCGTTCGGGATAGATGTCCACACATGCTCATCCGCTTCATCTTCGTGATCGTGGTCGATCTCACAGCTATCATCGTGAACGTGAGTCATACCCTCGGTGATCTCTTCCGCAAAAGTCTCGACCGAGTCAAGAGCGCACATTGAATTTATCTCTTCTCCCATTGAATCGAGAGAGTCGAAAATATCTCCGATCCAATCTTCACTTTCCCCTCCGATGTAAACAAAAAGGTCAGAATCGGTGATCTTAGCGATATCTGAAAGTGTTGCCTCAAAATCGTGCGATTCGCTTCCGGGAGAGAGCAGCATTGTTACATCGCACTGTTCTCCACACACCGCTCGAGCAAAATCGTACAGAGCAAAGTTTGTTGTGACAACGGAAAGTCTTCCGTCATCTGTGCCATCGCCTGCCGAACAGGAAACAGAAGAAAAAGCTGAGGTAAGAATCAAAAGTATCAAGATCAGTCTTTTCATACATTCCCTCCGCTGCTGCACGAGTCACACATTCCATAGATCACGGTTTTCTCGCAGTTAACGGAAAACTGATGCTTTGTGCTGAAATGCGAGATCACTTCCTTTATAAACTCACAATCCATATGAATTAACCGACCGCATTTTTCGCACATCAAATGTATGTGCTCGTCCTCCGCGACGCAGGTATTATAACGATAATACGCACTCTCACCTCTTGATGAGTCGCCCTTGAATCTCTTGAGCTTTCCCTCATCTGTGAGAGCAGCGATCGTTCTGAAAACGGTAGCTTCTCCCGCTTTAACAAAAGAACATACCTCTCTCGCTGAGAAGCATTTATCTTTGTTCTGTATAAAGAAGTTGAGGATCTCTTCCCTCTGCTTTGTTTTGTATTTTATATCTGCCATTTTTGCCCTCATTTTGATAATGATTATCATTTTCAAATTATAGCATATTCCCTCAGTTTTGTCAATGGTATTCTTGACAACTCTACCTTGTTGTGATATCATAAAAATATCTCACATATAATTATCGTAAAGAAAGGAATATAATCATGCCTCTTATCACAGCTCAAACAAACATTATTTTCGCTAAAGAAAAAGAAATCAAACTCAAGTCAGACCTCGCAGTCGCTCTCGCTGAGTCCTTCCCGGGAAAAACAGAAAATTGGCTTATGATCAATTTTGAATACGGCTGCTCAATGTACTTCGGAGGATCAGACGCGCCTTGTATGGTGGTAACGATCGAAATTTTCGGAAAACAGACCACAGAATCTTATGACAAAATGACCGAGAAGACCTGTCAGCTTATCTCATCCGTATGCGGAATCCCCTCAGACCGCATCTATGTAAAGTACGCGGAAGTTGAGCGCTGGGGATGGAACGGCAGAAACTTCTGATCAGATAAACAATTGTAAACGGAGAATAATATGGCAAATTTCAAAAAAATATCTCCCGAGGAGATCAAAGACAATCCTTTTCATTTGATCGGCAAGGATTGGATGCTTGTCACATCGGCAAACAAAGACACCTCCCTCCTCTGCGGCAAGGATTACAACACTATGACTGCAAGCTGGGGCGGAGTCGGCGTACTGTGGAACAAGCCCGTCGCTTATGTTTTCATCAGACCTCAGAGACACACATTTGCTTTCACTGAAGAAAACGACAGAATGACACTTTCGTTCTTTGACGAAGAATACCGTTCTGCTCTCACATTCTGCGGAAGAAACAGCGGACGTGATTTTGATAAGGCAAAAGAGTGCTCCCTCACTCCCGTGAGCGATGAAAACAATTTTGGAAAATCGGTATGGTTTGACGAGGCGAAACTCGTTCTGAAGGTAAGAAAGCTGTATTCGGAATTCCTTAGTGAAAAAGCGTTCCTCGACCAGTCAGCTCTCGGATGTTATTCAAACGGAGACTACCACAAGATGTATATTTGCGAGATCGAAGAGGTTCTTGTACGCGAATAAGATAAATACATCATATTCACAAGTGTATTTGAGCTGTTTTTTCGGGTAAAACGTCCGTGAATTGTGCATCTTACACAATTTTTTGATCAAATATACTACATCTGCACAGGCCCAAACTTTAAGATATTCTATTGCAATCTGATAAAATATAGTGTATAATAGAAAAGACAGGGTTGTTTTTTTGCAAATAAATCCTGAATATTCTTAATAATAATTCAATTTGTATTAAATACATAAGGAGAAAAAAATGGCAGACATCACAACAAAAAGCATTCGTAATATCGTTCTGCTTGGCCACGGCGGTTCCGGTAAGACTTCCATCGCTGAAGCAGCGTTATATTTAACAAAGGCGACAGACAGACTCGGAAAGACCACCGACGGCAATACTGTCTGCGACTATGATCCCGAAGAAATCAAGCGCGGTTTCTCTCTGAACCTTTCAGTAGCTCCCGCTATGTGGGGTGACATTAAGATCAACTTTATTGACACTCCCGGCTTCCTCGATTTCGAAGGTGACGTACACGCTGCTATCCGTGTTGCCGACGCTGCAATCATTGCTCTCGACGGCAAGGCAGGTGTTGAAGTTGGTACTGAGCTCGCATGGGATAAAGCTTCCGCAACAGGTATGCCCAAGGCATTCTTCATCAACAAGTGTGACGATCCCGAAGCTAACTTCGAGAGAGTATTCAACCAGCTCCACGATCAGTTCGGTACAACAGTTTGTCCCGTACTCGTTCCCGTAAAGGATGGCAAGAACACCAAGTTCATCAACCTCGTTGAAATGAAGTGCTACACATTCGACGAAAAGGGTAAGAGAAGCGAATCCGACCTCGACGCTTCTATGGAGGCTGTTGCTGAAAACTATAAAGAAGCTCTCAACGAAGCTCTCGCTGCAACAAGTGAAGAACTCCTTGATAAGTTCTTTGAAACAGGTGAAATCTCTCAGGAAGAAGCTGTTGAGGCACTCCACCAGGGTATCATCGACGGCTCTATCGTTCCCGTATTCTCAGGTTCTGCAGTAAATCTTTGGGGTATCACATTCCTCCTCGATACGATCGCAAGTTCCTTCCCGCGTCCGACCGCTAAGAAGGTTGAGCAGCTCGAAAACGGCGACGAAATTGAAATCGCTGCTGACGGCGAATGCACTATATTCGTATTCAAGACTATCGCTGACTCCTTCGGTAAGCAGACATTCTTCAAGGTTATGAGCGGTACACTCAATAACTCCATGACCCTCAATAACGTAACATCCGGTTCTACCGAAAAGATGGGTCACATCTATACGATCCGTGGTAAGAAGCAGACAGAAGTTGAGTCCCTCTGCTGCGGTGATATCGGTATGATCGCTAAGCTCGTTAACACAAATACAAACGACACTCTCACAGCGTCCTCTTCTATCGAATATAAGAAGATCAAGTTCCCGCATCCTTATATGACAATGGCTATTATGCCTGCTGCAAAGGGTGACGAAGATAAGATCTCCACTGGTATTACAAGACTTCTCGAAGAAGACCCGACTCTCATATATGAAAACAACGCTGAAACAAAGCAGATGACTATCTCCGGTATGGGTGATATGCAGCTCGACGTTGTTGTTTCCAGAATGAAGAGCCGTTACAGCACAACTGTACTTCTTGAAACTCCCAGACTCGCATACCGCGAAACAATCAAGGGTACATCTGATGTTGAAGGTAAGCATAAAAAGCAGTCCGGTGGTTCCGGTCAGTACGGTCACGTTAAGATGAGATTCTCCCATGGCG
>SVUC01000026.1 GCA_015063455.1 Oscillospiraceae bacterium | reverse complement strand
GCACTTTACAAGGCTGTTGATGCAGTTATAACTAAAACAGGCCTCGGTGCTTACGCTGACCGTCTTATCAAAAATCTCTCAAAGGGTTACAAGCAGAGAGTCGGTATCGCTCAGGCTATAATCGGAGATCCCGAGATCATAATTCTCGACGAGCCGACAGTAGGTCTTGACCCGAGACAGATTATTGAGATCCGCGAGCTCATAAAGGAGCTTGGCCAGGATCACACCGTAATTCTCTCCAGCCACATTCTCACAGAAATTTCCGCAGTCTGCGACTACGTTATCATTATTGCAAACGGAAAGATCGTTGCATCTGACACACTTGAAAACCTCACAAAGCTGTACGAGGGTAAAAACTACATTGACCTCACAGTTCGCGGGGAGGAGTCAAAGATCAGGAGAGCTCTTGAATCAATAAGGGAGATCGAGAGCATCGAGATCGAGGGCGGACTTCTCGGTCAGCTGCACATCAGGATCGCAACTGATAACAAATCTGACATCAGAGAAGAGGTCTTCTTCCGTTTTGCAGATATGAAAGCGCCTATTCTTTCAATGGACTACGAGGAAGTAACTCTTGAAAAGGTATTCCTTGAGCTCACATCCGGTGACGCAAAGAAAAATACAAAGATAGATATGGCTGATGAAGCCGCAGAAGAAGCGCGACTTACTGCTGAGGAGATCTTTGCGGCCTCCGCCGTTGAGAATATGAAAAAGAGGGCTGAGGCTGAAACCTCTCACGATGAGGAGACAAAAAAGGTCTCGCCCGATAAATCCGGCAAGAAATCGGACGACTCGGATGACGATTACAAACCGCTGTTCGGCGGCAAATGATGTGCGAGGTGTGTAAAAAATGAAAGCAATATATAAAAGAGAGCTGAAAAGCTACTTTAACGGCATGACTGGTCCGATCTTCATTGCATTCGTTTTGTTGATGATCGGTATTTATATGGTCGTATATAATTTCAACGGACTTTATCCGAATTTTGAGTATGTTCTCTCTGCGGTATCGTTTATCTATATGCTCGGTGTGCCCGTTCTGACGATGCGTTCGGTTGCAGAAGAAAAGCACAGCAAGACTGATCAGCTTCTGTATTCACTTCCGATGAGTGTGACTGATATCGTTATGGCGAAATATTTCGCAATGATAACAGTACTTTTCATTCCCTGTGCAGTTGCGTCATTTTATCCGCTTATTCTCTGCTCATTCGGAAAGGTACATCTTCTTCCCGCATATGCAACACTCCTCGCATTCTTCCTGCTCGGTGCTGCTCTTATTGCAATAGGTATGTTTATCTCATCCCTTACAGAGAGCCAGGTTATCGCCGCAGTTATCTCGATCGGTGTTCTTGTCCTCATAAACTTTATGTCAGGACTTTCAACACTCGTTTCAGACTCCGCATCCGTTTCTCTTACAGGTGTGATCATCGCAGCGATCGTTATAGCACTTGTGATCCACACTATGATCAAAAATACTGTTGTAACCGTATCCGCTGCAGCAGTAATATCAGCAGGAGCGATCATAGTTTATATTATTGATTCCTCTCTCTTCGAGGGGCTTGTTCCGAATATTCTTTCCGCATTCGCACTGTTTGACAGACTCACGATATTCACAAACGGTATGTTTGATTTGACAGCTGTTGTGCTTTATGTGTCTGTTATCGCTCTTTTCGTGTACTTCACAGTACAGTCAATGGAAAAGAAACGCTGGAACTGATCTGAAAGGAGGATAATAATATGAATAACAAAGACACAAACATTACACCCGAAAATATGAAAAAGAAGGGCGGGCTCAATAAAAAATACCTCAAGATCGGATCTTTCAGCATCACAATGACAGCAGTTGTTATCGCAGTCGTTGTACTGATAAACCTTTTTGTGTGTGAAGTTCCGACGATTTATACGAAATTTGACCTCTCCAGCGAGTCTCTTTATTCGATCAGCGGTGAGACCGAGGCTATTCTTGCAGGAAGCGATGAAGAAGTGACATTCTATATCCTCAGTCAGAAGGGATATGAGGACGAAACAATAATTGAGCTTCTCGGAAGATATGCCGCGCTCAACTCAAAGATCAATGTAAAAACGGTAGATCCCACAACAAATCCTACCTTCATTGAGAAATACACAAGCGAATCTCTTTCGCCGAATTCCGTTATCGCAGAGAGTGCAAAGAGACATTATGTCATAGACTACTATGAGATCTTCGTGACAGAATACTCTGAAGAAGAGCTCTTTTACTACTACTATTACGGTCAGATGCCCACAGGAACTCCGTATTTCTGTGGAGAACTCAAATTTACGACCGCATACGATTATGTAACCCGCGATGACCTTCCGACAACGTACATTCTCTCAGGTCACGGTGAGACAGCTCTCGGCGAGACAACACTTTCGTATATTACAGCAGAAAACATCGGTATCGTGAGTGATTACTCTCTTTTGACAGTAGATTCTCTTCCCGAGGATTGCGCGTCTGTAATCATCAACAATCCCACTTCGGATATTTCGTCAGACGAGCTTAACAAGCTCAAATCGTATATCGATGACGGCGGAAACATTATTCTCATTACAGGCGCACTGTCTTATTCTTCTGCAACAATGCCCAATATCGCCTCCCTCGCAAAACATATGGGGCTTGAAGCACTTGACGGTATAGTTATTGAAACAAACCGCAATAACTATACGATGTATCCGTTCACACTCTTGCCGAAACTCGGTTCAACAAATGAAGGACCGCTTTCGCTTATCTCAAATACAAATATTTACGTTCTTGCGGATAGGTCTCACGGTATCGTTTCTGACGGAACAAAAGATGTTATCCCGCTTCTCTCAACATCGTCCGGCTCTTATGTTACATCCATAGCGGGTGAGACTCTCGAAAAGAAAGAGGGAGACTACGAAGGATCCGTTTTCGTAGGTGCAGCTGTTGAAGGTGAGAACGATTCGAAATTCGTATGGTTCTCGTCTGCTGCACTCTCAGATCAGAACGCGGACTCTTACGTATCCGGCGGCAACTCCGCGGTGTTTATGTCCACACTCAATTGGATGAGTGAAAACGAGACAAGCATATCTATTATGGCAAAGCAGCTCAGCTCTGAAGCTCTCACCGTTACGGCATCTCAGGCAGGACTTTGGTCTGTTATCGTTGTATTCGTGATTCCGCTTTCTGTAATTGTTCTCGGATTCGTCGTATGGATCAGAAGAAGAAAGAAGTAATAAACTATGGCTTATAACGTAAAAAGAAAAAAGAAAAACAAATATCTGCCGCTTGCTGTGCTGTGTGTTCTTCTTGTTCTGCTTGTCGTTGCGTATTCTGCGATGTCGGCGGCAAACAAAAGAGCAGAAGCAGAACGTCTTGCAGCTGAAGAAGAGGCGAACAAGGTGATAATGATTGCCGATTACGACGCGTCAACTATTTCCTCGATCACTTATTCAAAAGACGGCGGTGAGGATATGACGTTCGTTCGTTCCGGTACAGCTTGGAGCTATGTTAAGGATAGCAAGTTCCCGCTTGATCAGACAAAGATATCGAATATGGCATCAGCTATCGCAAGTATTGGTGCTGTGTGTGAGGTTGACGGAGGTGACACGGGAGAATACGGATTTGACTCTCCCGATTATGTGATCAAAGTAAAATACTCTGACGGCACGTCTCACACATATGAGATCGGGGACTACAATTCCTTCAACTCGGCGTACTATTTCAAGGCCGACGGTACTCTCTATATGATCTCGTCAGGGCTTAACTCATATTTCAATTACAACGAGGACGCACTTCTTATTCTCGATAAAATACCTTCGTCCGCGTGGACAGATGTAAATTACATCACAAGCATTACGCTGATGTCAGCGGAGGAGAGCAATGTTGTCTCAGACACCGAAGGTAAGGAAGCTCTTGCCGGACTTGTAGGAGAGGTTTCCCTCGACACTTGCGCTGATTATTATGCTGATGAGAGCGAAAGAACAGCTTATGGTCTTGACAGTGGCGTATCAGTTGGTGTAAAATACAAAGAGGCGGTAACGTCAACCGACGACGCGGGAAATCAGAATACAAATTATCTTGACACAACATACACGCTTCTTGTCGGAAATAAAACCGACGATGGATACTACGTTTCTCCTGCAAAGTCGAATATTGTGTATTTGGTCGATGCTGAGACAGTGGATGCTGTTCTTGCATATATGACTTATGTTCCCGCGACGGATGACACCACCGCAGAATAACTTGAATGAGGCTTATTTAACGATATGAAAACAACTCTTGAAATAATGCAGGCGGCAAAATCGGTATATCCGATGATTATGACCGCACCCACCGAGGATAAAAACAGAATTCTCTCAAATATGGCGGACTGTCTTATCTCCTCATCTGAGGTGATCCTCTCTGAGAATGCAAAGGATGTCACCGATGCAAAGGGAAGGATTTCCGATGTTATGATCGACCGTCTTTCTCTCACAAAAGCAAGGATAGAGGCTATGGCGAAGGGAATAAGAGATGTGGCATCTCTCCCCGATCCGGCGTGGAAAACTTTGTCAGAGACAACTCGCGATGACGGTCTCGTAATAGAGAAGACTGCAGTTCCTATGGGTGTTATCGCAATTATTTACGAGAGCAGACCAAACGTAACTTCCGATGCGGCGGCACTTTGCATAAAAAGCGGAAACGCTGTTATCCTCAGAGGCGGTCGTGATGCGTACCGATCATCAAAGGCTATCGTTGAAGCGCTCAGAGAGGGATGCAGAATGTCGGGTTATCCCGAGGATCTTGTGCAGGTCGTAGATGACACCACCCGTCAGAGCTCGATTGATCTCATGCACGGTGTGGGGTATATTGATCTTCTCATTCCGCGCGGCGGAAAGGGGCTTATCAAGACCTGCGTTGAGGAAGCGAAGGTCCCGTGTATTGAGACGGGTACGGGAATTTGCCACGTTTACGTTGACCGAGAGGCTGATCTTTCTATGGCCGAGAAGATCATCGTGAACGCGAAAACCAGCCGTCCTTCCGTTTGCAACGCAATGGAAGTGTGTGTGGTTCACAGTGAGATCGCAGAAGAGTTCCTTCCGCGAATCAAAAAAGCTCTTGTTGACGACAGAATCGCTCAGGGAATGACTCCAGTGGAGCTCCGTCTTGACGAAAGAGCAGCAAAAATTATTGACGGATCTCATGCAGGCGAGTGTGACTTCGATACGGAATTCCTCGACTATATTATGGCTGTGAAGGTCGTAGATTCTCTTGACGAGGCAATCTGTCACATCAGCAGACATTCTACCCATCACAGTGAAGCGATCGTTACATCAAACGGTGTGAGTGCTGAGATTTTCCTCAGACGAATCGACTCGGCGGCTGTTTACCACAACGCGAGCACAAGATTCACCGATGGCGGTGAGTTCGGACTCGGCTGTGAAATGGGAATCTCGACGCAGAAGCTTCATGCAAGAGGACCTATGGGGCTCGGTGAGCTTTGCGTTTACAAATATATCGTTCGCGGAAACGGAAACGTTAGATAGGAGAAGGATCATGTATAAGCTCGGTTTTATCGGTGTCGGAAATATGGGAGGCGCGCTTCTTGACGCCTGTGCCAAAAAAGTTGACGGCTCCAAAATTATAATCGCTGATTTCAGCAAAGAGAGACTCGATCATTTCAACTCAAAATACGGATGTACAGCAGCATCGTCTGACGAGGTTGCCGCATCTGCTGAGTTCATTTTTATCGGGGTTAAGCCGCAGATGGCAAAGGATGCGTTTGACGTGATCTCCTACGCTCTCGCTGAAAGGAAAGAGAAGCCTGTTATCATCTCAATGATGGCGGGTGTGGAAATGTCACGCGTTCGTGAAATGTGTGGGATCGAGTGTCCCATAATCAGAATTATGCCGAATGTGTGCGCGGCTGTAGGTGAAGGAATGATCCTCGTGTCTTCACTCGATGCTGACGATCGACTCGATGAATTTGCTGAATTTATGTCCGAATCAGGAAAGCTTGATTTTATTCCCGAGAAGCTGATCGACGCAGGTACTGCGGTACAGGGATGCGGTCCGGCATACGTTTGTATGTTCGTTGAAGCTCTTGCGGATGGTGCGGTAAAGTGCGGTATTCCGAGAGCGAAGGCATACGAATATGCGATTCAGACTATCAAAGGTACGGCTGCACTTCTTGAAGAGAGCGGAAAACATCCCGCTGTTGTCAAGGATGAGGTGACAAGCCCTGCAGGATCTACTATTGAGGGGGTTGAGGCTCTCGAAAATGGCGGATTCCGCAGCGCAGTAATGTCGGCTGTTGTCAAAGCGTACGAGAAAAATGTCCGCCTGAAATGAGCGTTTTCTGTATCGGTTGAAAAACTATAAAAATAAAAAGCAGGAATTTTGTTTCCTGCTTTTTTCTGTTTTACATATTCAAGTTTACATATTCAAGTCGATCAGGATCTTTTCCCAAAGCTTTTCGTAGTACGCTCTGATCTCGGGATCAATGTCGTGGAAATACTCGGTCTTGGGCATTTCTTCAGCTGATGGGTAGAGGAGCTTGTCGCCATAGAAGGAGTAGTCGGGATTGTTTACAACAGCGGTGTTCGGTGAGGCGTAGCAGATGTACTCAGCGTTTGCGAGAGCGATCTCAGGCTCAAGAAGGAAGTTGATGTACATCATAGCAGCTTCGTAGTTCTGTGCGTTTGCGGGTACGCACACAGAGTCAACGAAGATGTTTGTGCCTTCCTTGGGATAAACGAATGCGAGATCATTGTTGTTCTCATACATTGTGTAGAAGTCGCCTGCGTAGTATGGCGCGATAGCTGCATTGCCCGCTTCCATTTTCAAAAATACTTCATCCATCACTATGTCGTTGAGAAGAGGTACCTGTTCCATAAGCTTTTCAGCTGCAGCATCCCATGTGGTCTTATCGGTTGAGTTGACGTCATATCCGAGAAGGAACTGCGAGATAGCAAATGCGTCACGGGGATTGTTGAACGTGAGGATGTTGTCAGCGTACTTTTCATCCCACATAATAGACCAGCTGTCAACTTCTTCTTCAACGATAGATGTGTTGTAAATAAGTCCTACCATACCTACGGAGTAGGGAACACTGTACTCGTTGTTAGGATCGAAAAAGAGATCCTTGTATTTGCCGTCGATGAGATCGTAGTTTGTGATCTTCGAGAAATCGAGCTTCTGAAGCATATCTTCATTGATAAGACGCTCGATCATATAGTCGGAGGGGATTACGATGTCGTAAGAAACCGCACCCGATTTGAGCTTACCGTACATAGCCTCGTTAGATTCGTAGTTAATATAGTTTACTTTTATTCCTGTGAGCTCTTCAAAAGCGGAGTTAACATCAAATGTACCTTCACTTCCGTCGGAAATGTAGAGTGCCCAGTTGAATACGTTAAGAGTTGTTCCTTCATATTCACGGGTATATTCTGCACGGGGATTCTCGAGGATCGATACAGTTCCGCCGCAAGACGAGAGAGCAAAGAGAGACGAAGCGATAAGCGCGAGCGCGCAGATTGTGCTGAGGATCTTTTTCATTTATGGTACAATACCTTTCTTTGTGACATAGATTTTTTATTCTGTATTGGATACTGTGATTTCAAAATTATTTTCCGACGCGTTCTTTTTTCTCAGATTTTGCCTGGATAATATTGCTGATGATAAGGAGAACGAGAACGGTTACAAAAATAAGTGTTGAGAGTGCATACATATCGGGCTTGACTGTCTTTTTCGTCATTGCAAATATAAGAAGCGGGAGAGTTTGGAAACTGGAGCCCGTTGTATAATAGCTGATAACGAAATCGTCAAGAGAGAGCGTGAATGACATTACAAGTCCCGACATAACACCGGGCATTATTGCGGGAAGGATTATCTTGAAGAACGCCTGAAGCGGAGTGCTTCCGAGGTCCTGCGCGGCTTCTGATAGGTGCGGATCGGTCTGATTCAGCTTCGGAAGTACGTTTAGGATAACATACGGGAGACAGAACGTGACGTGTGCGATCAGAAGAGTCATAAAATTGAGAGATTCCTTCGCGCCGATAAGACGACCGATAAACACGAACAGGAGCATCAGAGATACACCGGTTACGATATCAGGGTTCATCATCGGGATATTTGTTACAACATCGAGAGTGTTCTTCCACGCTTTGCTGCGGCAGTAATAGATGTAAACAGCTGCGGCAGTGCCGATCAAGGTTGCAATTACTGCGGAGAGTGCAGCGAGAACAAGTGTGTTTCTCAGTGCGTTTATTGTGTTAGCTGAGCTGAACAGCTCGGAATACCATTTCAGAGAGAATCCTTTGAAGACGGAGGTACTTTTTGCCTCGTTGAAGGAGAAGAAAACCATAACGAGAAGAGGCGCGTAGAGGAGGATGTAGATAAGAACTAAGAAAATATTGCCTGATACTTTTTTCATTATGACCACATCCTTTCCTTAAACGTAAAGATTTCCGTCGCCCTCTCCGGCGAACTTTTTCATAAGTGCCATTGAGAGAAGGATCATAACCATAAGCACGAGTGAGAGTGCGGCGCCGAGGTTGTAGTTGTACAGCGACTGGATCTGCTTTTCGATCGCATCACCGACGAGCATTATCTTTCCGCCGAGCTTCTGGCTGATATAGAACGTACTTACCGAGGGAACAAAAACCATTGTGATACCCGAAACAACGCCCGGCATCGACATTGGGATAATAATTCTTCTCAGTTTTGAGAGAGAATTTGAACCGAGGTCCTCTGCAGCTTCAAGAACGCTCTTGTCGATCTTAACCATTACCGAGTAGATCGGAAGGATCATATACGGGAGATAGTTGTATATCATACCGAAAATGACCGCACCTGGAGTACCGATCATCTTCAGCGGCTCAAGTCCGATCCCTGCGAGAAGATTGTTGATAATACCGTTTTTTTCGAGAATATTCATCCACGAATATGTTCTGATGAGAAGATTCATCCACATCGGGAGCATAACGAGCATCATCATAATTCTCTGAGAGCTTTCGCGTTTTCTTGACATTATGTAAGCGAACGGATAAGCAATAATGAGAGTTATGACTGTTGCAATGAGCGAATATTCTATCGAGATCCAGAAGATCTCCTTGTAGTCAACGAGAGACTTTATGTTTTCAAGAGTGAAATTCCCTGCCGAATCGGTGAATGAATAGTATACAACGATGAGGAGAGGAACAACTATGAATATCGCTGCCCAAAGGACATACGGCGCGCCGAGGAGACGCTGGAGAAATGATTGTTTTTTCATTGCCGTCCCCCGCTTATTCTTCGTCTTCTTCGTCGGGGAGCTGGTTGAGCTCGTCAAGCTCGTCGGAATATGAGCTGTAGTCACCAAACTGACCGGAATACTTTGACTTCTTCATAACGTGAATAGCATCGGGTTCAATGTAAAGACCGACCTCTTCACCTGCGCGGTGCTCGTCTGTTGTCTGGATCATCCACTTGAATCCGCCGATGTCAACGATGATCTCGAAATGAACTCCGCGGAATGTGACTGAGGTGACGATTCCCTTGAGCATTCCTTCATTTACGCCGACAATGTCAACGTCCTCGGGACGAACAACGATGTCAACAGGCTCGTTCGGCTCAAATCCTTTGTCGAGGCAGTTGAAATCACGGCCTGAGAAAGATGCGAGAAGATCCTTTTTCATAATTCCGTCGAGAATGTTAGATTCACCGATGAAGTCGGCAACAAATGCATTTTCGGGCTCATTGTAGATGTCGATGGGAGAACCGATCTGCTGGATCTTTCCTTCGTTCATTACAACAACGGTATCAGACATAGAGAGAGCCTCTTCCTGATCGTGCGTTACAAAAATGAATGTGATGCCGAGAGCTTTCTGAATGTTTTTAAGCTCGTTCTGCATATCTTTTCTGAGCTTGAGGTCAAGAGCCGCCAGAGGCTCGTCGAGAAGAAGAACCTTCGGTCTGAGAATAAGAGCTCTTGCGATAGCAACGCGCTGCTGCTGACCGCCTGAAAGCTTTGTGATGGGTCTCTTCTCAAAACCGTTGAGGTTGACAAGAGTGAGCATTTCCTGAACTCTCTGCTTTACCTCAGCCTCGGGAACGTGACGGACTCTCAGACCGTATGCGATATTATCGAATACATTGTAATTCGGGAAAAGGGCATAACGCTGAAAAATGGTGTTTACCTCACGCTTGTACGGGGGAACACCATTTATGTTTTTCGAGTCAAAAAACACTTCCCCCTCGTCAGGATCGAGAAATCCCGCAATAATGCGCAGCGTGGTAGTTTTACCGCAGCCGGACGAACCGAGAAGCGTAACAAACTCACCGTCCCCGATGGAAAGACTCATATCGTCAAGAATAGTCTCTCCGTCAAAACGAACGGTAATGTTTTTCAGCTCAATAATATTCTTTTTTTGTGTTTCGATTGTGTTGTTCATAATTTTTTGCATCCCCCTTTGCGGCAAAAGACCACGTATAGCCGTATTACAGCTCTGCGCGAACCCACACTCCGACTAATCACAGCCCCCGCAAAGAGTGTGTTACAAAACGGATATTCTCAAACAAATGAGAAGCATCAAAAAATCCGTTTGCAGCTGCGATTTCTTAGGTAAATAATACCCCGGTTCTATTAAAACTGCCGGGTGTGACACCAAATTATTCAGTTGTGACGCGCTTTCCGTTTTACACGCCGGATACTGACTCGTCCGACGGAGGTTTATCTGTGCGCGTTTTGATGTTTTGGGAGTTCCGTGAGCCTTTGCACTCACGGAAATGTCAGCACAGATGCAAAAATCGTGCGATATCAATTATACTATGTTTCAGGTCAAAAGTAAATATTTTCTGCATAAATTCCTGCACGAAACTATGACTGTCAAAATCAATATGAAGTGAATAACTATCATAAATTTTGTCGGAATATGCAGTTACAATTTATTATACAATAATACGAAAAATAAATCAAGTGGTTTCTGAAATTCACCCATCAAAGACGTGATTTTCGTCGCTTTTTACGGATTTATCACTCGTTTTTGCTCTTAATTCCCATATGGAAGGGGGATTTTGACGAACTTTTTTCAAAAATCGTGTGATACATTTCAAAATGAGAGCGACTTCTGAAATATGAATAAATAAAGTGATGTAATTTTTTGCAAAAAAACTTGCATTGTGTGCGCAGAGTGTGATATAATATCATATTATAGAAAAACAAAATTTTCACGATTAAATAAAAGGAATCTAATTATGGAACTTACATCTATTCGTCAGCTGTACCGTGAGCGTGACACTATAGACCACGAAAAAGTGAAGATCGGCGGCTGGGTAAGAAGTATCAGAGACTCAAAGACATTTGGCTTTATTATGCTTTCTGACGGTACATTCTTTGAACCCGTTCAGATCGTTTATGATGACAAGCTTGCAAACTTCGCTGAGATCTGCAAGTACAACGTAGGAAGTGCGATCATCGTTGAAGGTAAGATCATTGAAACTCCAGACGCAAAGCAGCCTTTTGAGATCCACGCAACAGAGGTTACACTTGAAGGCGCGTCCACTTCCGACTATCCTCTTCAGAAGAAGAGACACACGATCGAATACCTCAGAACGATCTCTCACCTCAGACCGAGAACAAATCTGTTCCAGGCTGTGTTCCGTGTTCGTTCTCTTGCTGCTTATGCTATCCACAAGTTCTTCCAGGACAGAGGATTTGTGTATGTAAACACTCCCCTTATCACAGCGTCTGACTGTGAAGGTGCGGGTGAGATGTTCCGCGTAACAACACTTGATCTGGACAATATTCCGAGAACAGAGGACGGTGAGGTTGATTTCAAGGAAGATTTCTTCGGAAAGAGCGCAAACCTCACAGTATCAGGTCAGCTCAACGGTGAGACTTACGCTATGGCGTTCAAGAATATCTACACATTTGGTCCCACATTCCGTGCGGAAAACTCCAACACGACCCGCCACGCAGCTGAGTTCTGGATGATCGAGCCTGAGATCGCTTTTGCTGATCTTTATGACGACATGAATCTCGCTGAGGCTATGCTCAAGTTTGTAATCAACTATGTTATGGAAAACGCTCCCGAGGAAATGCAGTTTTTCAATCAGTTCGTTGATAAGGGACTTCTTGAGAGACTTAACCACGTTGTATCGAGCGACTTCGGTCATGTAACATATACAGAAGCTGTTGAGATCCTTGAAAAGAACAACGATAAGTTTGAATTCAAGGCATACTGGGGATGTGATCTTCAGACAGAGCACGAAAGATATCTCACAGAAGAGGTATTCAAGCGCCCTGTATTCGTAACAGATTATCCGAAGGAGATCAAAGCGTTCTATATGAAGCTCAATCCCGACGGAAAGACAGTTGCGGCAATGGACTGCCTTGTTCCCGGAATCGGTGAGATCATCGGCGGTTCTCAGCGTGAGGACAGCCTTGAGCTTCTCACACAGCGTATGGATGAGCTCGGACTCGAAAAAGAGGCTTATGACTTCTACCTTGACCTCAGAAAGTACGGCTCCGCACGTCACGCAGGCTTTGGTCTAGGATTTGAAAGATGCGTAATGTACCTCACAGGTGTATCTAACATCCGTGACGTAATCCCGTTCCCGAGAACTGTAGGCAACTGCGAGCTTTGATGATCGGTAAGACTGACAATGCTTGAAATTCTACAGTCTTTATCACTGATTGCCGCGTTCTTTCTTCCGTGGATGATCGGACTTTCGGTGAGCTTTTACAAAAAAGGTAAACGTGATAAGTTTTTGATAACGCTGATCAGCTCGGTCGTTTGCACCGCTGTAATAGCATTAGCACTTTTCATTGCGTTTTCCGCATCTGCAGTATAAATACAGCACAAAATAAAAATTAAACCGTACGGCTTACATGGGTTGTGCGGTTTTTTGTTGCAGAATATTGACTTAACCCACTATATGAGGTATAATAATTACATAATTTTAACATTAAGAGGTTAAGACTTATGTCAGATATTTATTCTGAAAACGTCAGAAAATGGAAGGGAATAATTTTTCCTTCGTATGAGATCAGAAAAAATAAAAAGCAAAAATCCGATTTTATCGAAATGCTCAAAGGACATTTCGGAGAAGCACTCACTGTTGAAGAAGAAAAGAAATATTTTTCGCGTAATATCGTGATTGGTGATGCAGAGAACGCGGACGTGATCTTTACCGCGCATTATGACACCTGCGCTGCTCTTCCGTTTCCGAATTTCATCACTCCTAAAAATATTTTCGTATACCTTCTTTATCAGATCTTATTAACTGTTTTTATACTTGTTCCGCTGTTTGCATTGACGTTTCTTGTAGCAAGCCTTACAGACTCATTTATACTTACAGAGCTGACTTTGCTTATTGGTACGTTCGGGCTCCTATTCCTTATGATTGCGGGCCCTGCGAATAAGCATACTGCAAACGATAACACCTCCGGAGTTGTGACTGTTCTGGCACTTGCAGATGTGATTGGGGCTATAAATGACAAGCGTGCGGCATTTGTTTTGTTTGACAATGAAGAAGCAGGCCTTCTCGGATCGGCTGCGTTCGCTAAACGTCACAAAAGAATCCGTGATTCTGTGCTTGTGGTCAATTTCGACTGTGTGTCTGACGGCGACTATATGCTTATGACATTTGCGAAAGATGCCGCAAAAGATGCGCGCGTGTCCGAGCTTAAAAACCGTGCTAATGATATCTTTGCGGAATACGGCAAGACACCACTGATCGAGAAGCCGAACGGTGCGTTCTACCCGTCAGATCAGGTGAATTTCAAGTCCGGTATGGCGGTCGCGTCATTGAACAAGAATAAGCTTGTCGGATACTATGCAGATAAGATCCACACAAAAGCCGATACCGTATTTGATGAAACAAATATCACATCTCTTGTTAATTTGTACAGTGAATGGTGTTTGGAAAATCTATAAAAATGACCCTAAAACTCCCGATAATGTAAATATTTATCACTTTCTATTGACAATTTGTGAGATATTTTGTATAATGCATTTACAGTACCTCAATTTTTATTTTCTATAAGAGATGGATGACAAGATTATGAACAGTATGAAAAAACGAATTTTAAGTATTTTGCTCGCAGGAATTCTTCTTGTTTCGATGACTTCCTGTAATAATGATACCGGAGATACCGGTGACAAAGAAAGCGACAATCCTCAGGTTTCTGATCCTTCAGAAAGCGAAGATGACAAGGATCCCGCCGAGGATTCCGAAGGCACTTCCGACAGCGAATCTGCCGACGATACCACAGACGATCCTGCCGACGATAGTAATGAAGGTAGTGATGATAGCGAAGACAACAGCGCTGAGGATACAGATGAGCCGGATGATAATACCGACACACTTGAATCCGATTCGGAATCAGATGTCGAATCCAAACCCGAAGATACTACAGATGCTCTCTATGATTCGGATAGAATTTACAATTACCTGAACGGTAAGACGATAACCGAAGAAGAGCAGAATCATCGTCCCGTGGCAGTTATGATAAATAATATTTGGACTAGTCTGCCGCAGGTTGGTATCAGTGAGGGTGAGATCTATTACGAATGTGCTGCTGAAGGCGGTATCACACGTATTATGATGCTCCTTGATGATTATGAAAAGGCAGGAGTTCTCGGATCTATCAGATCTTCCCGTGACTATTTCGTTGACTTCCTTGCAAATCACGACGCTATCTACGTTCACGCAGGCGGAAGCCCCCTTGCATACGCTAAGATCTCGTACAGAGGAATCAATAACATCGACGGTGTAAAGTATATTCCGAACAATGAAATGTACAGAGACCCCGACAGACTTGCTACAATGAGCCTTGAGCACACTCTCATGACAACAGGTGCAGGAATTGTCAGCATGATCAATTATCACGGATACAGAACTGAGCTTGATCCCAACCAGGTTCCTCTCTTCAAGTTCTATGACGAAAGCATAAATAACAAGATCGGCGGAAGTCCCGCAACTCACGTACATATGGTATCTACTCCCGTTCAGACAGTAGACTTTGTTTACGACGAAGCAACAGGTGAGTACCTCAGGTATCAGTATAACGGTCAGGCTCACGTTGACGGCGGCAACGGTGAACAGATCTCCGTTAAGAATGTACTTATCCTCTTTACAGACATTTCGGTTATTCCAGGCGATGAATCCGGAAGACTTGAGGTAGATACTGTCAGCGGCGGTTGCGGTTATTACATAACAAACGGTCAGCGTAAGCTTGTAAACTGGTCAAGAGCTACCAAGACTTCTACAATGGATATCGAATACAGTGATGGCAGTGATCTTATTCTCAACTCCGGTAAGACATTTATCTGTGTGGTTGATACTTCCGTTGCAGAAACGATAGACTACGAATACGAGTGGAATTGGTAAGCTTTTAGATGAAAAAGTCAAGAAAAGTGAAAATCACTCTTGACAAAGCTTAAAACTTCTGATATAATAATATCCGCTGGCAGATTTCTGTCGGCGGATAAAAATGCTAATATGGCTCAGTTGGTAGAGCACATCCTTGGTAAGGATGAGGTCCCCGGTTCGAATCCGGGTATTAGCTTGAAAAGACGGCATTCGTTCCTCAGGGAATGGATGCCATTTTCATTTGCACGGAAAAACAGTTTTACGACAGAACAGTAAACCCCCGACAGATTCTGAAGTCTGTCGGGGGGCTGTTATTTCTTGAATTGTTTGAAAAATGTGCTTCACCCTCCAGGGCGGTAACCTTCTTCGCATGAGACGGCAATTCCGTTTTCATTAAATACAATGAAAAACAGAACTTCATCCGATGTTCCGAGGAAACGTGCTTGCGGCTCTTTTATTGTGTAACCGCAGCGGCAGTTTCGGTATGATCCGTCTTCACTTGCAGGCATGAGAACACAGTCAAATTGACCGTATTCGGCTTCAATTTCTCCTGATGTTTTACCTAAAAAATGTTCTTCCTTATATTTTGCACTGCACCCTGCAATAGACATAATGAAAATGATGCATACCAAGATTGTTATTGATGTTTTTTTCATCAGGCATTCTCCTTATGCGAGAGATTGAATTTATAATATGATTTGTTATTTGTAATCATATCCTGGAACATGCGGCATGTTCCATCTGTATTTTGCTGCGAAGAATCGGAGTACCACAATGACTGTCGCACCAACCAGCATTGAAATTACTCTGCCACATATATTCCACAGAATAATACATACTATACTTCCGATAATGCAGGTGCTGGCATAGAAATGTTTGACGAATATGTACGGACGGTTGCCGACAAAAATATCACGCATAATTCCACCCCCGACACCTGTGATGACTCCAACGAAACACAGTAAAAATCCGCTGAACTCGTTTGAAATTTCGTACGCTGTGGCAACACCTACCATTGTGAAAATACCGAGTCCGAGAGTATCGAGCCAAAACATGACCGCTTCGGTAAATTTGTTTGATTTGATCTCTTCGCCGAGCTTTTTTGCGTGTCTGTATTCGATTATGAATGTGAGGAGAGAGATTACAGCCGCTACTGCTGCATAAATTGGATTCGTAAATGTTTTTGGGAGTGTAATTCCGAGGATAATGTCGCGAAGTATGCCGCCCCCGATAGAGGTCGTTACACCAACTATTACAACACCGAATGTATCAAGTCCCTTTTTAATCGCGGTGATTGAACCTGAGACGGCAAACGATGTTATGCTGATGATCTCAATTATAAATACAAATAGATCGAAATGGTTCAATCTGATACCCTCCGAAATGTTCTGCATGATAAGTATTCGCCGCGATTCTATTTTAGCATTAAAGTTGTGAAAAGTCAATCGTTTAATTGTACGCGATTATAAAAACGGTGTTGACAAATAAAAAATAACCGCACCAAATGGTGCGGTTATCTGATTAGTCTGCTTTATGCCTTTGTAACAGCGTCGAGAGTGCATCCTGCGTCGAATTCAACTGTTCCGTTGTAATTCTTGATCATACCTGTTACTGTGATTGTGTCGCCTACAGCGAGCTCAGCAGCGCCCTCGCCCTTGAGTCTGAAGCACTGGATGGGATTATCAGCAACTGTGATTGTAACAGTGATGTTGCCATACTGTTCGCTCCAAGCTGTGTCGATAGATGCGATAACACCTGTGAGTGTGCATGTGTAGGGAAGAGATGCGCCTGCTTCAAGTGCGTATGCAGCAGCAACGATCTCAGCGGGATCTTCAGGAGCAACAGGAGCGGGTTCTTCGCTCTTCACAACAGCATCAAGAGTGCATCCTGCATCGAATTCGATTGTGCCGTTGTAGTTCTTGAGAGTACCTGTAACTGTGATTGTGTCACCAACTGTGAGGTCTTTAGCGCCTTCACCCTTGAGACGGTAGCACATGATCTTGTAGTTTTCGAGACCGCCTGCAACGATTGTAACAGTGATGTTCTGGTAGTCTTCACTCCAAGCTGTGTCGATGTTGGAGATTGTACCTGTGATTGTCTTAGTACCTTCCTGAGCTTCGCCTGCGAGAAGCTTGTAGCCGGAGAGAGCGTTCTTTACGCTGTGGTAATCTTCGTTGGGAACGAGGAGACATCCTGCGTCAAATTCAACTGTGCCATTGTAGTTCTTGATGATACCTGCAACGGTGATCTTGTCGCCAACTGCGAGGTCTTTAGCACCTTCGCCCTTGAGACGGTATGCCTGAACGATCTTGTCTTCAACCTGCATATTAACAGTGATGTTGCCGTACTGTTCGCTCCAAGCTGTGGGGATAGATTCGATTACACCGAACATAACAGAGGGATATGCGAGAGAATCGCCTGCGGGAAGAATGAATGCAGCGTCAAGAAGCGCTGTCTGGGAGGGAATATCACCCATACCAACGAGAGTACAGCCTGCATCAAATTCGATAGTACCGTTGTAGTTCTTGAACATACCTTCAACAGTAATAACGTTGCCAACAGCGAGATCCTTAGCGCCGTCACCCTTGAGGCGATAGCACATAATGGGCTTGTCTTCCTTGCCTGCAACAGCGATTGTAACAGTGATGTTCTGATAATCTTCGCTCCAAGCTGTGTCGATAGATGTGATTGTACCGGAGAGACGGTATGTGTCTTCGATCTTCACACCGGATTCGATTGTGTAAGCATAGTCAACGATTTCAGCATATGTCATGCCGTCAACGTTCATAGATGCGGGAAGAACGTGGTTCCATGTGAGAGTTTCTGTATTGCCTTCAGCGTCCTTGATTGTTGCTGTGAGAACGTAAGCAACTTCTTCGGGGCTGTCTTCGTTGATGTCGATTGTAACGATACCGTTTTCAGCACGAACGATCTTTACAGAATCTTCGGATACGTCAACTGTCCATTCGATGTCGAACTTAACGTCGCCAACGGGAACTGCTCCGATTCTTTCGAAGTCTTTTGTTGTTGTTTCAGCTGCATTTTTGTATACAGTCTTAACATAAGCTACAGCATCTTTTATAGAGGGGATATCTTCTTCGGGTGCTTCGCTGGGTGCGCAGCTTGCGAATGCGCTGATGCAAAGAGCAAGCATAAGTGCGATAGCGATAAATCTTTTCATGATTAGCTCCTTATTATTTTTATTGAATAATTGTTATGTCGTTTGCTGTGAATACTTTTATCTGGTAAGAACCGTCGTAATAATCGACGATACCACGAACATCAATTGTCTTTCCGATGTATGCGTCTTCTGTAATAACAGAACCCGCTTCATCATAAAGCACAACTGTGCGAACACTGACGGAAGTTCCATCCTCGGCGGTACAAGTGAGAGTCATAGCTCCTTTGGATGAGCTTGATTCGTTTGTTGTTGTGTAAACACTTGCAACAGTGAGGTTTTTCATTTCAATCGAGGTGTTCATTGCGAGTGCTGCATAGTCGAATATTTCGGTTTCATCCTCTCCGCTTATCTCAATCTTGCCGTTTGCAAATACATCAGCATTTGTGAGAACATACGCAGGGGAGTGACCGTCGCTGATTTTCTGGATATTTCCGGGATCTTTCGGCTTCATCTGGCGGTAGGTGAGACCGGACACCTGATAAGTTCCGCCAGCCTCGTAATACTGAACAGTACCTACAATACGGGATTCATTGCCTACAGAGAGGATCTCAAGTCCTTCGCCTGCAAGATTGAAACCGTAGTAGATGCTGATTCCGTAGTACATATCCGTTTCAGCGTCATATTCTTCGATGTATACACTGTTGTCGTTGTTCATTGTGATAACACCGTTGAACGCGACCTTCATGTTATTGTAATCTTCGATATTACATCTCAGTTCTTTGAGCGTCAGCTCAATAGCTTCTCCGTAATAGAAATCGGGGTCCTTTTCTCCGGAATATATAGCCCGTTTCTGATCCTTTGCCTGAGCGATAGCCGCGACGGCAATTTCACCGTAACGGTTACCTGCGGCATTAGATGCGATTGCAAGGCCGTTCTGCAGGATCTCAATGTTGAGATTGCGGTAATCCGACGACTGGTCAGGCTTGTACCATACCCAAGCGAGATAGCGATCTCCTGTTGAGTCGGCGTTCCATTTGTTGTCATCAGATTCAATTATGATCGATACGGCAGAGGAGAGCTTTTCTTTTGTGAAAGCAGCTGCAGTTTTTCCGTATTCTTCGATCTTACCGGTAGACTCGGGAGTGTTTATTGCGAGATATCTCGCCTTGAACACGCCGTTTTCCATAACGGATTCGGGGACATTGAAGTGAGTTGTGTCACCGTCAATGAATGTCTTGACAGTTACCTCTTCCTTTAATGTGTCAGAGGTCATATCAAGCTTTAAGGTAGATGCGTAATCTTCGGCGTTGGCGGACTGACCGTCTTCACCAATATTCTTCTTGCAGGCGGTGATACCAAGAAGCATCACCGTTGCGAGAAGGACAGAGATTATTTTATTTGATTTTTTCATCTGTAATTTTATAATTACCTTAAATAAATTCTAAAAATCTAAATTTTCGAAAATTTAAGTTTTATTAGCTGTTGTATTCACATTCAGCAACTGCGTCTTCGAATGCTTTCTTGATCATAGCATCAACGTCGCCGCCGTCATCAGCTGTGAGACACTTTGTGATGAGAGCACCAGCCTGGCTGCGTGCTGTGGAAGAGCCGTTGAACGCGGGAGATGTGTAGTAAGCGTGTGCCTGGTCGAGACAAACCTTTGCAGCGCGTGCGGAGATGTAGTTACCGCCGTCAGCCTTGGAGATGAAGTCTGCGTAAACTTCGTTTTCTGCAACGGACTTGAGAACCGGAACGTAACCGGAAGCCATAGCGAATTCAGCCTGGAATTCAACATTTGTTGTGAGGTACTTAACGAAGAGCCAGGATGCGATTACTTCCTGGGGATTATCCTTCTGGAAGATGCAGAGGCTGGGACCCTGGGAGATAACCTTAGCCTTGTCAGCATTTACCTGAGGAATTGTAGCGATACCTACTTCGAAGGGATAAGAACCGTCTGCATTAGCTGCGGGACGCTGGTGAGTTGCACCTGCGGAAGAACCGATAGACATATAGCTCTTTGTTTCGTTAGTAGATACGAAGAGACCGGATGTGTATGCACCGTAAAGTGTCTGAGTTGTGAGGTAACCCTTCTGGTACCATTCTCTGAATGTCTTTACGAAAGCTCTGTTAGTTTCGTTATCAAAGAGATAGTGGTCGCCTGTTGCGCTTGTGTAAGGAGATTCATACTGTTCGCACATTGTGATGAACCAGTTAGCTTCACTGTCGTATCCGAGAGGGATAGAGTTGGGATCAATAGACTTGATCTGAGCGCAGAGAGCTTCGAGTTCTTCCCATGTCTTAGGAACGGAGAGACCGTTTGCATCAAAGAAAGTCTTGTTGTAGTAAAGAACTTCTGTGGACTTGGAAAGGGGAAGTGTGTACATAAGGTCGTCACCGAACTGCTTACCTTCGTTGTAGTAACCTTCGATGAAGTCTGCCTTCTGCTCTGCTGTGAGACCGAGAACTTCTGTTGTGCCGTCAGCTCTTGTAACAGTTACATCGCTGTCGATGAGGTTGTCAAGAGTTACAACTGCTTTTGCGAGGTTGTAGAGAGCAACGTGGTCAGGATAGCAGTAAGCGATGTTGGGCTGATTGCCAACTGTGATCTCTGTGCTGATCTGGTCACGTACGTCGTCATAGTTACCAACCTGAGTGGAAACTACGTGAATGTTGGGATAGAGCTTGTTGAATTCTTCGATGTAGAGGTTAAGAACTGTGCTGAGGTTAGAGCCCATTGTGTTGTAGAAGGTGATTGTTACTTCGCTTCCGTCGTAACCGCCTTCCGGAACGTCAAAGTTTGCTTCACCTGCTTTTGTTGTGCCGCACGATGTCATTGTGAACATTCCTGCAAGCATAAGGAGAGTAAGAAGTGCTGCTAAAATTCTCTTTTTCATTGGTATGGATTTCCGTCCTTCCTAAAAATATTGAACTTTGATATATGTTAAAGATCCTTTTGATAAAAGAATACTTTTAACCTTTGATACCGCTGCGGCTGACACCCTTCATGATGTATTTTCTGAGGAAAATGAACACGAGGAAGAGAGGAGCTGAAACGATTGCTACCGCTGCCATCTGTACAGGGTAATTTACGTCACCTGTTGTGTCGGTAAATGCATTACGCAGACCGTTTGTGATAAGGCTGTGTGCTTCGTCATTTGCAACGAGGCGAGGCCAGATGTAAGAGTTCCACGCACCCATCATCTTGAGAATAGTGATCGAGATGAGCGTAGGGAGTGCAAGGGGAACCATAACCTTCCACAGATACTTGATATCGCTTGTGCCGTCTACCTTTGCGGCGAGGTAAAGCTCATTCGGTATCTGCATAAAGTTTTGTCTCAGAAGGTATATGTAGAATACGCTGACCAAAAACGGAACGATAAGAACCGTATATGTATTGATCCATCCAAGCTGTGTTACTGTGCTGTAGTTTGTGATGGTGAAAAGCTCACCGGGGATCATCATTGTAGCGAGGAGTGCTGCAAAGAGCGTATCCTTACCCTTGAACTCAAGTCTTGCAAAAGCGAACGCGGAGAGGACTGTTATTACAAGTGAAAGAAGTGTGGATACAACACCGACGATCATTGTGTTTATGAAGAGCTGACCGAGCTTTGCTGTGCTGAACGCTTCCGCGTAGTTTGAGAACAAGATCTGGCGAGGCCAAAGTGTCGGAATTGACTCGCGGTATTCAGGCAGAGATTTGAGGGATGAAATTATCATCCAATAGAACGGGAACAGAACGATCACCGCCATAGCGATGAGGAATGCGTAAATGATGATTTTTACGATAATCTTTACGATCTTCTGTTTAGAGGATTCCTTACGCATGTCTTTTTCATGCATTGTTGCCATGTTGTTTTTTGACATACCGTATCCTCCTTAATAATGAACTCTCTTCTTACTTACCCAAAGATTAATAAGGGTTATAAAAAGAATGATTCCGAATAAGATCAAAGCTGCGGCACTTGCACGCCCTTGCTTGTTCGTTGAGAGAGAGTCGTAAATAAATCCAACCATTGTGTTGAGTCTGCCGGGATCATCAGGCGGACCCATTGTTTCACCAAATATACCTACGATACTGCTGTATTCCTTGAAACCGCCGATAAAGCCGGTGATAACAACGTAGGCGAGCATAGGTGAAAGAAGCGGGACTGTGATTCTTGAGAATACTCTTCTTCTGGGAGTTCCGTCAACCTTTGCGGCATCGTAATACTGCTTGTTGATACTCTGAAGACCGCCAAGAAGAATGAGGATCTTGAAGGGCAGTGCATTCCAAACGATATAGACGATCATAACGGTGATGTTAGCCCAGTAACTTGAACCTGCGTTGATCCAGTTGACGTGGGTGCCGCCGAAGAACTCTATAACGTTGTT
>SVUC01000025.1 GCA_015063455.1 Oscillospiraceae bacterium | reverse complement strand
CAATTCTCTTATGGAGTATCTTGCGAATTTCAGAACTTCAGAGGGAAAAGTACGCTTTAGTGTGACAACGCGCGAAACATTTTTCGAGCTTTACAGCAGGATACAGCACACCATCGCTGAGCTTTATAATCAGACTGAAGAAGAACGGATAGAAACCGAGATACTCAAATGCAGGGAATCACTTGCACTTAATACAAGAATGTATGACTGTGAC
The DNA here is from genome assembly GCA_015063455.1 of Oscillospiraceae bacterium. Taxonomy (GTDB): domain Bacteria; phylum Bacillota; class Clostridia; order Oscillospirales; family CAG-272; genus UMGS1696. Next base: position 22,831 of record SVUC01000025.1, on the reverse strand, counting down.
AAGCAAGCGCGGATAGAAAAGATTCGTAACAGCAAAAGAATATATAGTCCTGAGGATATTACTGCAAGTGATATTGAGAGGGTACTGTATGCCGCTGTTCCCGTAGACCGATATGGAAATTTGTCATCAGTCAAAAAATCTGAGCTGAATAATCATTTTTACGATAAACGGTTCAGCAGACAAAGAATACACGAGATAATTTCAGAAAGAACATCAGTGGACCGCTTTGATCTTGTGACAATGAATTTTTTCATCCATTCGCAAGCAGATGAAAGTATTTCTAAAAGACGTTATATCAGGTTTACTGATGATACAAATCAGATACTTGAAAAATGCTCTATGGGAAAACTCAATGTTTCAAATCCGTATGAATGTTTTATCCTTATGTGTATTTTGTCTGACGATCCTCTCGGGACATATTCCGATGTGCTCGAGATCTCGTACCATACAGCTGAATAATACTGTTAAAAAATTGAACAATAATTGTCTGTCCAGCTCTTATCGGGCAGGCAATTATTGTTTTTTTGTAAATTAAAGGTAAAAAGCATTTTACAGACTCAATACTTTTATCAGTATAATATACTTTGAATAAAAATAATTTCCGTATAGGAGAGGGATTGTTGTCAGTACTGTGTGATAACCTCGGCTCAGCGGGGGAATACCGGTGTAAAAAACTATTCTATTTCCGAAAACGGATAAAACCTGGGAGGCAGCAAATGAAAAAGAAAATTGCATTAGTCCTTGCGGTTATAATGGTTTGGTCGTGTGTGATCATACCAATATCCGCAGAAGAAACGGGTGCTGAAATCATCGCGTCAGCAGATATGTATCTGACGTTTGATGATGAAAGCATCGCTGACAAAACGGGAAACCATAGTCTTACAATGGCAAACAAATACCAAGGGGTACCCGATCCCTCATTTGTTAATGAAGGAAAATTCGGTGAAGCCATTGAAACGTCTAAGGATTCATTCCTTGTTGTATACGATCTTGAATTCGGAGTGGATTCGTATACGATCACTACTTGGACAAATATCTTATACTATGATGGAGGGGATCCTGTTCTTTTCGGTAACAAGGACTGGAACGACGGCTCTTCTCGCGGGATGATCGTATGGTATGAAGATACATTCATCGGTGCAAATCTGGCAGCAGATGGAGATGACCGATATGACATTGAATCTGCAGTCGATTCTGAGAAGATTCAGAGTGAATGGGTCCATATTGCACTTGTTGTTAATAAAACAGAGAACACCAGCACATTATATATCGACGGTGAACCGACATCAATAGACATTCCGAATTTGGAAGGTAAAGTTCTGGACTGCTATCACCCGTTCGTAATTGGTAATGACGGTACATATTCGTATGGTGCAAACGATGGTCTTATAGCAAATTTCGATGATTTTGCTGTCTTTAAGTCTGCACTTTCAGAAGACGATGTGGCAGGTATATACAACTATGAATTCTCGGGAGATGAATCAAGTGAAGAGTTTATCATTCCTGAAGTATACGAGAATGCAGATATGTATCTTCCCTTCGAGAACGGCAGTATCGAAGACGTAACAGGTCATTATGAGGTTAAAACTGCAAATAAGTACTACGGCGAATCAGATCCGATCTCTATTGAAGATGGAAAAAATGGTGAAGCTGTTGAATTATCAAAAGACGCATTCCTTGTTGTAGAGGGTCTTGAGTTTGGTGTAGAATCTTATTCGATCACGACGTGGACAAGAATTGTAAACTATGGTGGTGGAGACCCTGTTCTCTTCGGCAACAAGGACTGGAATGACGGAACTTCTCGCGGAATGATCGTGTATTACGATGAAACAGCCATTGGGGCAAATCTGGCAGGTGATGGAGAGGACCGATATGACGATAAAGTTTCGGTCGAATCCGAGAAGATTCAGAACAACTGGGTCCATATTGCACTTGTTGTTGACAAAACTGAGAACACCAGTACATTATACGTCAACGGTGAACCGAAAAAAATAGAAATTCCGAATCTGGAAGGTAAAGCTTTGGATTCCGAGTTCCTGTTTACAATTGGTAATGACGCCTCATATATGTATGGTTCAAACGAAGAATTTGTTGCAAACTTCGATGATTTTGCTGTCTTTAAGACTGCACTTACAGAAAATGATATTGCAGATATATACAACTACAAATTCTCGGGTGATTTGGCAGAAGGTTTCGAGATACCTGAAGTATATAAGAACGCAGATATGTATCTCCCATTTGAGTACGGCAGTATCGAAGATGCTATGGGAAGATATAATGTTGTGGCTGCAAGCTCAAAATTAGGTGTACCTGATCCGATATATATTGAAGAAGGAAAATTCGGTAAATCTATTGAAACCTCAAAGGATTCTTTCCTTGTGGTAGAGGATCTTGAATTTGGTGCAGATTCTTACACACTTGCTGCTTGGACAAGAATTGCAAATTATGATGGCGGCGACCCTGTTCTCTTCGGTAACAAGGACTGGATAACAGGAAACAACCAGGGTGTACTTGTTTATTACAATGATATAGCTATCGGAGCAAGCTTAACAGCAGGCGGCGACAGATTTGACAATAACTTTGACGTTGATCCTTTTGCTGTACAGGGAGAATGGGTTCACATTGCTGTTGTAGTTGACAGAGAAAACGATATCAGCACTATATATATTGATGGTGTACCACGTGAAATAAAAACTCCTTTCCCTAAAGACGGTGTTATGGATACTGAGTACCCGTTTGCGATCGGTACTGACGGTACATTTACTTACGGTGCAAACGACGGTCTTGTAACTCAATTTGACGAGTTTGTATTCATAAAGAGAGCACTTACAGACGACGAAGTTGCCGCACTTTACAGCTATGTCCCCACAATCGAAGTGCCTGATGAGCCGATCGTAGAGGTGGATATTCCTGAAGTATACGCGGACGCAGATATGTATCTCCCCTTTGAAGGAAGTATAAGAGATGCTAAGGGGAAATATAACCTCACAACCTCAGATGAATCCTGGGGAACGCCCGGTGCGATGTTTGTTGAAGAGGGAAAATTCGGCAAGTCTATCGAAACGTCATCGGATTCATTCCTTGTTGTAGAGGATCTTGAATTCGGTGCGGACTCCTATACGATTACAACGTGGGCGAAGATCGATACATATATCGTAAACGATCCCGCTCTCTTTGGTAACAAGGATTGGTCCTCCGGCGGAAACCAAGGTTTCGTTGTGTTCTACAACGACGGAACACTTTGTTTGGACACAAACATTAACAAAAATAGAATTAAGCACTACTTCTCAAACGAAAGTGTTGACATGACAGAACAATGGGTTCACCTTGCGATAGTGGTCGATAGAAAGAGTGGGGTTCAGACAGTTTATTACAACGGTATTCCTGTATACGCTGATATTATCACGTTGGGTGACGGTGTAATGGATTCTGAACATCCCTTTGTCATCGGTAATGACGGTACGCGTACGTACAACGGTGACAACCTTATAATGAACTATGACGACTTTGCGTTCTTCAAGAAAGCACTCACGATCGAAGAGGTTCATGCGATTTATGAGTATGCTCCCGAGGGTTATGAAGGTGCTATTGCTCCGGAGGTAGAGATTCCCGATTATTCCATCCCCCCGGAATTTGATTCGGATCCTTATAAAGTGGCAAATTCTGCTGATGTGTACCTCTCATTTGACGGCGAACTTGAAGAAGGGGTTAAGCATTATGCGGGTTCATCTCAATCTTATTATTACCGCGATGAACTCGGAACACATCCCGATGCAAGAGACCTTACAGAAGCAGATCCTACATATGTTGACGGTCTTTTCGGTCAGGCTCTTCATACAGACTCCAAAGTAACAACAGAAGTTACATTTGACATCTCCGACGGAACATCTTATACTCTCGCCTCATGGATCAAACTGAATGAAATAAACGGGGAAGTTGCCCTCTTTAACTATATGATTAATGGCGGGCAGCAGCACGGTACGATCTTAAATGTGACAAACACAGGCGTTTCTGCTCGTATTGGCGGTTGGCTTGATGCAGGATATACCTCTACGGATATCACTGCTCCCTACCTCAATTCTCCCATTACAAACCGTTTTGATACTTGGAATCACGTCGTTCTCACAGTTGACCGTGAAACAAAGTTAATGAAAATTTACTTCAACGGCAGAGTAGTAGCTGTAACAGAGTATGATGCAGCTATGGATGAAAAACAGGCTTGCTTCGACGGAGGTTATATGACCGTTATCCTCAACAACGACCATCAGCAGTCATATATGTTTGGTAACAAAACTGCAGATTTGGACTATGATGAACTCGCATTCTTCAAGAGAGCACTTTCTGAGGACGAAGTTGCCGCACTTTACAGCTATGACCCCACAATCGAATTGCCTGAGGAGCCGATCATAGATATTCCTGAAGTTTTTGAGAAAGCAGATATGTATCTTCCCTTTGAAAATGGAAGTGTCGCAGATGCTAAGGGCAACTATAACGTTACAATAGTTAGTGATGGTTCTGATGCTGTATTTGTCGAAAACGGAATCATTGGCAGCTCAATTGAGACATCCTTCTCAAACTTCCTTAAGATTGAAGATCTTGAGTTCGGCGCAGATTCTTACACGATCACTGCTTGGACAAAGATTGCAAACTACGAAGGCGATGACCCTGTTCTTTTCGGTAATAAGGACTGGGACTCCTTTGAGAATCCCGGTATGCTCCTAGCTTACAATGGAGAATCGTACCGCTTGACATCTGCACCTGAAGGTGTGGGAGGAATTTACCACGACAGGGAGGTTGATCCTACTGACATTGAGGGTGAATGGATACATATTGCCATAGTTGTTAGCAGAGAAAGTAATATTGAAGTATTCTACATTAACGGTGTACCCAGCGTTGTTAAAACATATGATTGGGAAGACTATGTGATGGATTCTGAATACCCGTTCATCATCGGTAACGACGGTACAGGAATGTACTGGGCGAACGAGGGATTTGTAACACAGTTTGACGATTTTGCCTTCTTCAAGAGTGCACTTTCACTTGAAGAAGTACAGGATATCTTCACTTACGCGTCTCCCGATGTTGAAGATCAGAACAGACCTATTACTTGGATCACCGAGCAGAATTATGAGTGCGGGGAAGATGAAGTAATGATCATCGGTCTTGATGCCCCCAGTGATGTTCATATCGGCGTGCTTCCTGCAGAGATTGACGGTATGAATGTTATCGGTATCAGCTCAGAATTTGATCTCGGAATCACACCTAACCATCGCTTTGGTGATGAGGATGGACACCTTGTCATTCCCGAAGGCTACAGAAAATTGTGGTTTGACGTGTTCAATGGTTGCTCTCAGATCAAATCGGTTTCACTGCCCGAGACACTTGATGAAATAGATGTTGGTGCATTCCGCGGTACATCTATCAGTAGTATCGTAATTCCTGCCAATACTGACAGAGTTCTGTCAGAGGCATTCCGCGATTGCTATAATCTTGAAGAAGTATACATTCTTTCAAAGAGTGACGACTTTAATGAAAATTCTATCGAATGGCCCTACAATGATGTTCTCCCGACCGATGAAAACGGAGATCAGATTGCAACAGTATATCTCTACGAGGGCACATCTGCTCATTATGTTGCTGAACAATCCGGATGGAATTACGAGTTCATCGAGGAAGAGCCCGAGGTAAAGACCTATACGATCACTTACAATACAAACGGCGGTGAAAATGCTCCCGAGCCTCAGACAAAGAACGAGGGCGAGACAATTTACATCACAGAGGAAGAACCCGTGCTTGACGGATATATCTTCCTTGGCTGGTCTGAGGATCCATACGCAGAAGAACCTGACGAAGCGTATAATCCCGGAAGTGCATACGAAGCAGATGAAGATATCACGCTCTACGCAGTATGGAAATCAGAACATACTGTAAGTGTAATAATCGGTGATGCAAGCGGCAGACCCGGTGATACTATTGAGGTTACTGTTTCTCTCGAAAATAACCCCGGTATCGCAGCATTCCAGGCTGAGATCGCATATCCTGCCGATGTTCTTACACTCGAGTCGGTTACTTCCGGTGATTCGTTCGCAAACGACAGTCTGACACCTAATCTCAATCTTAATCCTGTTGTTATTGTTTGGTATGATGTTGACAAAACCGTTGACGCGGATGATGTTTTCATAACACTCACATTCAAGATCAACGATAACGCAACAGACGGAGAATACGAAATTACAATAAACAATATCGAGCTTGGCACAGATACAGAAACATTTGCTTCTGAAAGCGAATCTGGAACCGTTGAAGTATATACATACATTCTCGGTGACGTAACAGGAGACGGCGCGATCAATATGCTCGACCTTGTAAGACTTCAGAAGTATGTCAATCGCTATGACGTTCAAGTGGACGAAACTGCATCAGATGTTACAGGAGACGGTAAGATCAACGTACTTGACATCCTGAGAATCGGAAGATACCTTGCAGGCTATGATGTAGAGTTTGTCGGAAGTAAGTGAGGATTTCAATGAGAAACAAATTATCATACTTGTTATTATTAAGTATACTGATAACCGTTCTGTGTGCTGCACCGATACACGCACAGGATGTCTTTGAGATCAGTGTACAAGATGTAGAAGCAAATTCCGGTGATACAGTTGCTGTTAACATTATTGTTGATAGCAACCCCGGAGTCTACGGTCTGAATTTTAAGCTGGAATATGACAAAGACGTTCTTACTCCCGTAAGTATTGCAAACGGCGAGATCTATAGTAAATTCTACGTAGACCCTGTAATTGATTCATATCCCATATCGTTTGTATATTTGAATTCTGCTTTTTCGAATATTAACGATACAGGTATTATTGCAACTGTAACATTTGAGGTTGCAGAAGGTGTTGAAGGAGAGTATGCAGACGTCAAAATAACTGACGTAATGGCTGTCAACTTCAACGAGGACACACTTGATTATGAGGCAAATGGCGGATCGGTTTTTGTCCGTGAAGAAGTTGTTGAAAAAAAGACGTTCGGTGATATATTTGTTTTCGAAGATAAGACCGAAACATATAACGCAGAAGGACATTCTCTTGTTGTTGAACTGAAAGATGGCTTCTCTCTTCCCGAGGGCACAAAGATTACATATTCAGTTGCAGATGTAGTCAACGTCGGAGAATACACCGTAGAGGCGACAATATCTGCAAATGATTACGAAGATATGGTGCTTGAGGCTGAACTTACAATTGTACCCGCAGATCTTGTAATCACAATGACTGATGTAAACATCAATGTCGGTGAAGGATATTCTCTCAGCTATGAAAGTAAAGGACTTTGCGGCAATGATAAGATCATTGGTGCACCTTCCGTTACTGCTACAGGCGAGGCGGGGGTTTATCCGATCACTAAAGGTTCTCTTAAAGTGGTTGACGGAAATACAGGTAAGGATTCCTCCAACTACAACGTGAAGTATAATGAAGGAACTCTCACAATAAGTGTTGTTAATGCGGAAAGAGTTGAAATCAGCTCCGACGGAAAGAATTTCTACAATGAAATAAGCATTTCGATGGTGGAAAACACGTCTCTTCAGCTGTTTGCAAATATCTCCCCCGAAAATACAACAGACAAAACACTTACATGGTACTCGAATGATACATCTGTTGTCAAAGTATCCGGTACAACATTGACAGCAGTTTCTGAGGGGTATACAACAGTTACAGTAACAACTGCTGACGGAAAAGAAGCCGTATGTAATGTAACAGTAACTTGCAATCACGTTCTGAAGAATGTTGCCGCAGCTTCGGCGACCTGTGTAAGTGAAGGTAATATTGAATACTGGATCTGTACATCCTGCCAGAGAAAATTTGACAGTGCAGATGCAGATAACGAAATAAAAAATATTGTTGTTCCTGTCGACAGTAAGAATCACGTCGGCGGGGAGATCTACAAGAACAGCATAGCTGCTACAGAGACCTCTGAGGGTTATACAGGAGACGTACATTGCAGATCCTGTGATGCAAAGCTGCGTGACGGTGATACTATTCCGAAGCTTGAGCACATTCATGTAATGACAAAGCACTCGGCGATTCCCGCAACCTGTACAACAGAAGGGGAAGTTGAATACTGGACTTGTTCTTCCGAGCTTTGCATCGGAATCAATTACGCTGACGAAGATGGAACAGAACGTCTTGTTACAATTGTAAGTCCTGTTGATCCCGAAAATCATACAGGGGAATATGAACTCAAGAATTATTTATCCCCCGACTGTACAACAAAGGGTTACAGCGGTGATGAAATTTATTCCTGCTGTGGTAAAGTATACTCAGAAGGAAGTGTTATTCCCGCAACAGGTCATACAGATTCTTCTGTATGGATGAGCAAAACAGTCAACGGAAAGTATTACCACTATAAAAACTGTACAGTGTGCGGTGATGAGCTCCATCTTGCAGAGCACAGCGGAGAAGCAACTTGTACGAAGGCTGCAGTATGCGGAATTTGTAATCTGACATACGGAGAAGCACTCGGACACAAGCTTATCCACACTGAAGCTGAGGCAAACAGTTGTACAGGGTACGGTATGGCTGAATACTGGACCTGTGATAGATGCGGCGGAATTTATGCGGATAAAGACGGAACTGTTTCTGCTACAATTGAAGGGTTAACAATCGCACCGACAGGACACAAATGGACTCCTTGGGGTGAGGAGATTGACAACGGTGACGGCACTTCTACCGTAACACGTTTATGTGAGAATTATGGCTGTCATGAAACAGAAACACGAACAAAAAAACAGGTAAGTGTTAATGTTTCTGAAGCTGATTCTGAGAACAAGAATCAGGTTAATGTAAACGTATACCAAGATCAAGACGATCCTACTGCAGACGTTGAAATTGAAATTGACAGCAATCAGCTTGCAAACGCTATCGAGCAGATCAAAAATGAAGGCTCATCCGGTTCAATTTCAATCGACGTTCAATCTGCTGCAGAATCTGTAGGAACAGAAGAAATCAAACACGTCAACATTCCCACAGAATCAATTGGAAATATGGCGGCTGATGAAGAAACAGACGTCAATCTTGAAGTAAAACTTTCAACAGGTACTGTACAGTTCGATAATACTTCCTTGTCGACAATTACATCAGATGAAAATAGTTCTTCCGTTTCTCTCGTAATCGAGAGTGTAGCCGGAGAAGATGCAGATGCAATTGTTGCCGATCTCAGCCACAACTCGATGAACAATGCACAGGTAAACGCTTTGAACGAGATCCACGCGTCAGATTCTACAGAGATTCTCGGTGCGGTTGATCTGTCACTCGTCAACGAGAATAACGAGCAGCTCGGCAAGAGCGAAAGCTCAGAGAATACCAAAGGATTCGGCGGCGGTAAGGTTGCTGTTACAATTCCGTTTGATGGAAATGTTAATGATGAATATGTTATTATTTACATCCACGAGGACGGAACAAAGGAAGAGATCAAGGCAGACTATGCTGACGGATATCTTTCATTTGAAGTAGAACACTTCTCGGTATTCATTCCGTGCAAGGTAACTCATAAGCACAGTATGGAAGAACATTCTGAAAAAGGTGCAACCTGTACCGATGATGGTAATATTCAGTATTGGGAATGTACAGATATAGCTTGCGGAAAGCTCTTCAAGGATGAAGCCGGTTATTCCGTAATCTCACTTGAGGATACAGTAATTCCTGCTACAGGCATTCACTATTCAACAGGAAATTGGGTGTCTGACGATAAAGTCCATTGGCACTTATGCGATGAATGCGACGAAAAGATCGACATTTCAAAGCACAGTGAAGAGATCAGAGATCCTGAAAAACCCGGTTACACAGGTGATACATACTGTTCCGTCTGTGACAGAAAACTTGCGGATGGTGAAGAGATCCCTTCGACACATGAACATAGTTACTCAGAAGCGACTTGTGTATCTCCCAAGACGTGTTCCTGCGGACATACGATCGGTGAGAAAGATATGACTAACCACGTTGGCGGTACATATCTTGACGGCAAGAAAGATCCCAGTGACACAGAGGACGGATATACAGGGGATACATACTGTAAAGGATGCCATACTCTTCTTGAAAAAGGTGAGGTTATTCCCAAGCACGAGCACGAAGCAATCGGTGGTTGGTTCTCTGACGGAAACTATCACTGGCACAAGTGCGAATGCGGTAAGATAATAGATAAGGATGAACATACCGAAAGTGATTGGATAATTGAATCTGAAGCAACAGAGGTAAAGGGCGGAGTTCGTTACAAAGTATGTACAGTCTGCGGATATGAGACGATCAGAGAGCTTACTCCCGCGACAGGTACTGACATTGATGAATGGTATATGATGCTGGCTCAGCTTATGAACCGCAAGTTTACAATTGTTGCAGATAAGACCACAGGCGGTTCAATTACCGGTGAAGGTAAATCAACTGTTAAATTCAGCAACTCGAAGACATATTACATTACACCCGATGAAGGCTATGAAATCGAAGCGGTGTATGTAAACGGCAAGAATGTTGGACCTGTAAGCGAGTATACATTCAAGAACATCAGAAAAGATAACAAGATCAGCGTTGTATTCAAGAAGATCGTATGGGAAAACCCGTTCAACGATGTTGCGGATGACGCAGAATACATTGACGCGATCCAATACGTTTACGAGAACGGACTCTTTGTCGGTGTTTCTGAAACAGAGCCTCTCTTTGCCCCCGACGTTACAATGACCAGAGCAATGTTCGTAACAGTTCTCGGTCGACTTGCAGGTGTCGATACTGCATACTACAACTCATCAGCAAGTGTCTTCGATGATGTAGTTGAAGGTGAATGGTACGCTCCCTATGTACAGTGGGCGGCAGAAAACGGTATTATTCTCGGCTACGGCGACGGAACATTCGGTGTTAAGAATGAGATCACTGTAGAACAGGCTGCTGTAATCATCGCAAGATACTCGAAGTACGTTTCAAAATACAGCGAGAGTGATTATTCACTCAATAATTACATCGACGGTTCAAAGGTTTCCTCTTGGGCATCTGAAGAGATGAAATGGGCAATAGACAACGAAGTATACTGTGGCGTTGATGCTATGCTTGAGCCTCAGAAGAAAGCTCCTCGTTCAATGATCGCTGTTATGATCTACAATTACGCAATGCAGTTTATCGAAAAGTAACCGCACTTTTGAAAAAGCATTTCAATAAATCAAAACAAAAATCCGTGTCTGTAAGGCACGGATTTTTACTTTATTCTGATTTGTTGATTTATTCTTCGATCCACTTTGAAGACATAAAGCCGAGTTTAGTTATCGCAGGAGAATCTTTTTTGATTCTGAAATCCTTTTCGGCGGCGTTTACAAATAAGGGATCTTCATTTATAGATGCGAGATCATTCTTTGTCTCGTCTCTCCACTGATCCAGTGAGATGTATTTTTCGTCAGGACTGTATGAGGCACGTGAGAATCCGATACTTCCGCTGTCGGAATAGTAAAGATTAGAATCGGAACGTATTGTGCTTTCACAAGCGGGAGTACGAACCATTCTTTCCGATTCGTTATACATAATGTTGTGATCGAGATAGAATTGAATATGATTTTCGTTTCTTGTACAGCATACAAGACTTCCGTTGCAAGAGGCAAAAATGTTATTGCGGATAAGATTGTTCTTACCGTAATGAATATGCATAGCGTCTCCTTCGATGTCGTGAACGAGGTTGTCCTCAACAGTCATACAAGATGAACCTTCATCAAGGTAGATTCCCCAGCAAAGTATTGATCCTGCACGAACGTCGTGGATGTGGTTTCCTGCAATACGCGTAAGAGGCTGTACACCGAGTGTGTAAATTCCACCCATATCTGCGAGGCGGCCGTTACCGATATTATACAGATGGTTATTGCATATCGAGTTTGCTATGTAGCCTTCGTTTTTGTAGCTCCAGGTCCAACCGCAAGAGATACCTGAGTATTCACCGTCGCAGATCTCGTTGTTTTCAATAGTACTGTATTTTACATGAGTGAAGAGAACCGCACAGGCTGAGAGATATGCTTTTCCGTATCCTGCAACCTTGTTGTTTGCAAATCTGATGTTGCTCATTTTGACACCGCGTGTACCATTGTGCTGAGTTTTCATGGCACCGCAGCCGAGATCGGTGAAGATGCAGTTTTCAACCGAGATATTATTGGAAGATCCGATGACATCAACACCGTATACTCCGAGGTGTGAAAAAATACAGTCTGAGATTTTACAGTTGTTTGAATCTGTAAATGATATACTTCCGCCGAGTTCACATTCAGCTTGAATACAGGTATGTGACATAACATTTCCATCATAAATACCGGCAGGACTGTAACGGTTGTATTTATATCTGCCCGAAACATATCTGAAAGATACGTTTCCTATTGACACATTAGAGGCATTCGTGAACTGAATGAATTTGTCGGCGGCAGGAACTACAACTTCAATATTGTCGGCATTTTCGTCCTCATCGGGAATATAGTAGAGAAGCGAATTCTTCTTGTCAATGTAGTATTCTCCGGGATTTTTGAGAGTTTCAAATACGTTTACAAGTCCGCCGAATGATCCTGCACCAACTGCAAAAAATGTGTACGCTTTGGTATGAACACGGTTTTTCTTGTAGTCGATCTTTGCCACTTCAAGACGCTCGTGTACCCAGCCGTGACAAATATGAAGCTCCATTGCTTCGGGCTGAGTGAAGCGAGGTATCACACCATTATAATCGAACATATTGTTCGGTGTGAGCCAATCAGGTTCGTGAATTTTTTTCTTCTCGTCTATTACCCCGGTAAATCCGGTTTTTTCATCAGGGAAAACAGAACGGTATCTGCGTTTTCCGTTTACGAAAAGCTGATCAAACAGTACATTGTCAGTTATATCGCGCGGGACAGATGCGCACAAGGCGTGCACACCGTTTACCTCAACGGATCTGAAACCGCTTATACGGTATCCGCCGTCAATTACTGCGTTTTCGCCTTTAATAGTGATCGGCACGCTGTTATCTTTGAGTTCTAATGTTTTGTCGAGATAAATTGTTCCGTTTATGATTATTTCAACATTTTTGTCAGTTTCTTTCGCAGCAGTATCAAGCGCATTCTGCAATTCGACAGAATCCTTTACAGTAAGCATGAGCGTGTTGTTATGACACATATTTCCTCTCCTTGTATAATGGTTTTGCTTTATATATCGCATATTCAAGGGAATGTAAATACCGTTGTACCGTAATTTTACTCAAAGAACGACCGGAGAAACTCTTTTTCAGTTCCGTTGTATTCTGCCATTGCCAAGAATTCGCATCCCCACTGATTTCCCCAACTGTACATAATTACTGTTTTTCCGTTCCAATCACAGAAATCGAGGTCACTGTTATTCAAGTTGAGTGCAGACTCAATGTAAGCAATTTGTTCCGCAGAGAATTTTTCAGGACATATAATCTTTTTGTCTTCATCCGAGAAGAACATTACAGGATTTGTGGTACCAGGCTCGAATGTTTTCAAATCCTTACTTCGTACAATGTATGGTACAAATCTGTGAAGCGGAAGGTTTTCAACATACACCATATAGTAATATCCGTCATAGTATCTGATAGAAGGACAAGCAACAAAATGATCGTGTCCGAAAATATATTCATCGCCATCCAGAAGCTTCCAGTTGATCAAATCATACGATTCGGCAAATACAATGGTAAAGTATGTTCCTACCATTTCGTGACCGCCGCCGATTTCTATTGCGGTTATATATTTCCCGTCACCTTTACATACCGTGTTGTTGAAAAGAAGAACTCCTTCAGGGAGAGTGAGCGCCGTGTGGACTTCCCAATTAACCAGGTCATCTGAAACAAATACATCTAAAGTGTTTGTGGATTCCGTATGGTTATTTGCCCGTGTGCCGTACACATACATTTTTCCGTCTTCCGTATAACAGCAGCCGTATATGTGATTGAATGCAAAATCCGGATATACGTATCCGGTTTCCATATTAACAAATCGGAAACGTGCTCCGTAAACATCGGACTGTTCCATCATCGGCTTACGTTCCGGACGGAAAAATTCAAAACGGTGAAGCTCACCTTTCCAGACTACAGGTGTGGTTTCAACCACACCGATATCTATCGTTCCTTTTTTTTGGAGTCTTTTTTTCAGCGGTTGGTTCATGGTACTGAGCGAACTGTATAAATTATTAAGAAGCTGTTCGTATTTCATAATCTATTCTCCTTTGGTTATAGGAAGATAATACTACTTTACTAAATATACCATATTCATATTGATAATGTCAATATCATTTTGTGATAGGATTATTGTCATTTTTTAGTGGTGATTTTTTAATAATAACTGTTTGGATGAGCCGTAATTCAATGAATATTCATCTATAAAATAACAGAGGCGTATTGATTTGAGGTGTAAAATTTGATATAATGATTTAAGAAAACACTTTTTGGGGAATACAGTGAAAAAAACAAGAATCCTTGCAGGGATATTATCCCTGTTTATTATAACATCATGTTCGAATCAAACAGATCAAAGCGATAGCGGAGATCAGATAGATCCGGGAATAATAGAAAATACTGACACAGATACCGATTCTCAGTCATCTGATACTGCTCCGGATCCCACAGATACAGAGTCTGATTCTCAGCCCGACTCTGAATCGACTGACGTGGAGTCTGAGAGTGAAACCGAGCCGCAGCCTACAGTTGTTGCTCCTTCTGAGGACACACCCGGAGTGTATTTTGCGGATTCATTTGAAGAATTGCGAGATATTTCCGTATCGGATGAGTTCCTTTCATATGAAGAACGCGCGGTGATCTGCATTACAGATGCGTTCGTTTTTGAGGAATCAATCACTATAGATCGCGATGTCGATATAGTATATCTTCCGACAACCTGCGCGGGAGGATATCCCTTGAATATAAAGTGCAGGGGAGAGGTAGGGGAGCTTAAGGTTTCATCTGCAGATGAAATGCTCATCGAAGGTGGACTTCTTACCTTTGACGCGCCCTACTCGTCACTTGTTGTAATAGGGGATACGCTCCCATCCGACTCAGCGGTTGAGCTTTACTGTAACGTAGCGAACTATAACGGACGTGAGGTCAACAAAACTTACGGCGGACGCGGAAAGGAAAGTGTTGCGGGAGTGAAGCTTCTGAACTCATCTACCGGAGCAGCATACGAGGGTGTCAGCTTGTCTTACGTTGGAAATCTTGCAGTTATTCAGTTTCCGCTTGTTGTCAGAGAATCTGACGTGAAATCAGCAAAGATAAAATTTATGTCAACCGACGGTACAGAGACCGACTATATTTCAATGGATCTAACAACTGCAAGTAAGATCACAGTACCCGATTCTGACGGAAATACCCGTACATATATGATTACGTCAGAGAGGTTGACTTACGATCTTCCCGTTATGGAGATCCATACCGACTCTTCACAGCAGATTGTCGAGAAGAATACTTACGTTCACGGAACACTCACGATCGACGGTGTATCATATTCAATGAAAATCCGCGGACGCGGAAACGCATCTTGGAATTATTTTCCGAAAAAATCGTACCGTATTAAGCTTGATAAGGGTGCATCCTTATTTGGACTCGAGCAGAACAGAGACTGGGTGCTTTCATCGAACTATGCTGATAAAACAATGATCCGCAATTGTGTTGCACACAGTATTGCAGCGTCTCTCTCGGGTCTTGAATATACACCAACACATTTTCCCGTGAATCTGTATCTCAACGGAGAATATATTGGCGTGTACACATTTGCAGATAAAATTGAGGATGGAAACGGACGTATTGATCTCGGCGGAACAGTTATGGCAGACGCAGGTGACGAAGGGATCGGCTTCCTTCTCGAGATAGGTTGGGATTTCGATGAAGAAAACGTTTATAACCGCGATTATTTCGATACTGATATCGTGGTCAGAATATTCATCAAAGAGCCTGAGATCCCGCAGGCCAATACCTCTGAGTTATGGTATATAAAGCAGTATATTCTGAATATGGAATCAGCTATCGTAAACAACAGCGGCTGGGAGAATTATATTGATGTTGATTCGTGGATCGACTGGTTTATCGTAAACGAGCTTACATTCAATACCGAATCGTCATTCTACCGAAGCTGCTTTATGTGGCGTGATGCTGGAGGTAAGCTGAGACTTGGACCCGTGTGGGATTTCGATATGGCTTTCGGAAATCATTACGGCGATCTTCCGGAGTATGACGGATGGTGTACAACCGAGTCGACGTACACATTCATTTCGGAAAACTGGATGAATTACCTGATGACATACGATGATTTTACGACTCGTCTTGTTGATCGCTGGAATGAGGTAAAAGATGGACTTCTTGAAACAGCACTTGGTGCAGTTGACAAATATTCTGATATGCTCGACGGAAGCCAACAGCAGAATTTCAAGGTCTGGAACATTATGGGTGTTGGCATCGGAATGGGATCGGTCAGCCCGTATAAATACAACACTTATGAGAAACAGGTACAGTACCTTCGTGACTTTATAAACACAAGATGGAATTATATTGACGATCGGCTCAATTCAGACGAGTATAGCCAGGATCAGACTGAGTGATAAGGGGGAACTATGGCATATCAAACAGTATTCAGAAGATATGAGCTGAAATATGTCCTTACTATCGCTCAAAAAGAACGTATCTTGTCATCGGTTACAAAATATATGATTCCGGACCAATACGGAAAAACAACGATCAGAAACCTGTATTTTGACACAGATACATATCTTCTGATAAGACGGTCGATCGAAAAGCCCGTGTATAAGGAAAAACTCAGACTCAGAAGCTACTCGCAGGTGTCAAGTGAAGATACGGTTTTTGCTGAGCTGAAAAAGAAGTTCAATGGCGTTGTCTACAAAAGGCGGCTGTCGCTTGCCGAGCGTGATGCTGTGACGTGGTTGTGTGGGGGCGGAGAATCTCCCGTTAATACACAGATCTCTCGTGAAATAGATTATTTCCGCGGATTTTATGCTCCACTTTACCCGACAGTTTTTCTTGCGTATGACAGGGAAGCGTACTATTCCGATGAAGAAGACGGCTTCCGTGTGACGTTTGATGACAGTGTTTTGGCGCGTCAAACTGATCTTTCTCTGAGATCTGAGGTTTACGGAACACCGATCCTTGAGGACGGAAAAGTTCTTATGGAGATAAAATGCTCGGGAGGTATTCCTCTTTGGATGACCGAGTTGCTTTCAGCCGAGAAGCTCTGCAAAACACCGTTCTCAAAATACGGAACGGCGTATCAAACATTGATATATTCGAATAAAATCAATAAAAAGGAGAATCCGCAGTATGTATGTTGAAACCATTCCACCTGAAACCGATTCTTTTGAAAGCATATTCAAGGGGATTTTTGATAATGAATTTGCAACGGTAATAGAAGTCAAAGACTTTTTGCTGTGTGTTGGCGTATCGCTGTTTATTGGCTTGATAATGGCACTCTGCTATATGTTCAGAACACGTTACACAAAAAGCTTTGTTGTCACTCTTTCTCTTCTTCCGGCGGTAGTCTGCGTTGTTATTATGATGGTTAATGGGAACATCGGAACGGGCGTCGCCGTAGCAGGTGCGTTCAGCCTTGTAAGGTTCCGTTCTGTTCCCGGAACAGCAAAGGAGATCTCAACGATTTTTCTCGCGATGGGCGCGGGACTTATTGCCGGTATGGGTTACCTTGCGTACGCGGTACTCTTCACCGTTATTCTGTGTGCAATATTTGTTCTTTATAATCTTCTTGACTTTGGAACAAGACGGAACAGCGCAAGATATAAAACTGTAAAGATCACGATTCCCGAGGACCTCGACTATTCCGGTGTATTCGACGATATTTTTGCAGAATACACAACAGCGTATGAGCTCTCTTCCGTAAAGACCACAAATATGGGAAGTATGTTCAGACTTACATACGACGTGATCCTTAAAAAATCAGCGAATGAAAAAGAAATGATAGACAAGCTCCGCTGCAGAAACGGGAATCTAGAAATTGCAATCTCGAAACAAGAATCGGGCGCTGTCGAGCTTTGATATGAAAACAAAAAATACTCTGTGAACATCTCAGGGTATTTTTTTGATTTAAAAATTGAATAAATGCTGTACCGATCGTCGAAAATCAGTTTTGAGAGGTAGGTGAGTTGTACGGAAACAATAATACATGATGATAAACGTTACACTGAAGTGTGGCTCACAAAAGCTGAATCCAACGACAAAAAATTGCGTGAATCGATGAGAAAGTTGTACAGCGATTTCAAAAGCAAGAAATATCGTGTGGTTGTGTTTGAGTCAGGGACGGGAGATCTGAACAGCTTGACAAAGGATTTGATAATCCATTTGCTTGAAACGAGTACCGTGTCCCACAATAAGAATCTGGGACAATTAAAGTCTTAAAAAACGAGAAAGCAAAAAGAATCATGTACAGAAACTTAGACTATATCCCGAAAAAAAGACATCTAACCATCTGAAATCGCAAATTCGCTCAGTTTATCAATATAAAATAGACATAGAGATAAATTGGAAGCTTCTTAAAAAAACACGGAACCGTCTCCTTTTTGGAGATGATGCCGTGTTTCTTTGAAAAAGCCAATAAAAAACGCGGTACATACTTCATGAATATGTGCCGCGATATTTATATCATTTTTTTACCTTTTTTATACAAATTGCAATTACGGTTAAGAGTACAGCTGCTACAATAACAATGATCGAAATGAGAAGTGCCGGTTGAAGTTTATCTGCATCATCTTGAGGCGGCGTTACATCTGTTCCTGTGTCGGACGTGGTGTCTTGAGTATCAGGAGGATCAATGGTAATGTTTGCCGTTACCGTCGCCGTACCTGTAAGATAGCCGTGGCGGAAGTTAAGATTAGCCGTGATCTGTTCACCGGAAGTAACATTTCCTTCTACTGAAATATCTCCAGTAATATCGTATGAGGTACCTTCGGTGAGCTTACTCTCCCATGCCTGTTCGAGTTCTTCTGCGTTTTGTATGTTACTGAAAGTGTATGTATAGGCTTCTAATTCTGATTTAATTAACTCGATGGGATCTTCCTCGTATCCGGCGAGACAGTCGACATTATATTTTTCGTTTCCTTCAAGCTCAGCGGAAGAGAGCGCGGCATCTACTGCATGACGGATAAGCTCCAGATATTCTTCCGGAAGCTCGCCTGCTATTGCGGAAGTGCGCAACGGTGGAAGAGTGTAGTCCTTGACTCGCCATTCTTCCGGAATAAGAACCTCAGCGCAGGTAAGTCCTGCAAGATAGCGTCCTATACTGAATGAGAGATGTACGCCGTCTCTTTGGATTCCGATTTGCGGATCTGTACTGAGCTCTACTTCTTCAGCCTCGGTATTAACATTAAATTTTGCAATATATGTTCCGCGGATTGCCTGAACAGCAGCGCCAACAGGGATAGTATCCTTAAAGCCAGCACCGGTGGTTGTTCCTGTGTATGTTTCAGCAAGTCGGGTATAGTTACAAATCTTATTGTAATCCTCTCTTGCAGCATCAAACACAGTTGTATCAGATGCATCCGCCCAAATTAAATAAAGATATATGTCAGCTTGCTCAGCAAAAGTTTTTACATGATCGAGCAAATATGGAGTTGATGCCTTAAGAGGACAAAGCTTTACGACTTCCTGGTGTTCTCTCATTGATACACCCGTTTCAAGCTCTCTTGCATATGGCTGCAGAACAATTGCATCCCAATCTGTATAGGTAAGAACTTCCTGTGATGTTCTTTCTGAACTGCCTAAGATCTGTCGCTGATTTTCGCCTTCAAAGTATATGAATGTATATACAGGAGAATTCGACTCAGCCACAGTAGCATGCCACGCGAATGGTTTGGCACCGCTCATTGCAACACCAACATTGATCTGGAGACTGTCTCCGACCATACTTTTCATAATTTCATATAAAATACTGTCGTCGGAATAATCCGCGTCGGTTGCATCGGCGGAGAAACTGTTTCCAATGAATAAAACCTTGAAAATGCCGTCTTCATCAAGAACAGTATCTGTGTTCTCATCTGAGGCAAATACGTTTATCGGAACAATGAGTAAGACTGCAATAAGGATTAAAAATAATTTTAATAAAACAGAATTTTTCATAAGTTTTTCCTCAAGTCTATGTTTACTCAATTATATCATAGCATCAAAAAAAATTCAAGGGAGAATTAGCATTATTTTACAATAAACATACTTACGGGTTTGATCATTTTACCGTTCATCTTAAGTTGAAGCAGAGCTGATATTTCGGATGATCCACAGCTCTGTTGGCGGGACAATGTTGCGACAATAAATTTTGTGTATACCTAAAAAACAGCAAAATAAGTAATTGTAATTCGATTTTTGGACAAATACCTTTATTAATCACGATTATTGTGGCATAATTATCCTTGATTGCACAAGGCTGAAAAATCTGTACTGTCACAGACTATTTTAAGCAAAAGCAAAAACAGAAGGAAGTATTTTTATGACAATTTTTGACGTGCTTAATTTGATAGGCGGACTTTGTTTGTTCCTCTTCGGCATGAGTGTTATGGGTGATGGCCTTGAAAGACGCGCCGGTAACGGACTTAAAGCACTTCTCGGTAAACTGACCAACAGTAGTGTAAAGGGATTTTTGACAGGTCTCGGTGTTACTGCTTTTTTTGATCCTTCAATGATTTTGACTATTTTTGAAGCTTTTTCTTTGAGAATATGATTACATATACGATAATAAGAACCAAAACAATAATCAAAATAATAGTTTGAATAGGAAAAATTTTCGTATCTTTTTCTTCCTCTGCGCTTTGTCCTGTCTCGGATGTTTGTCCAGTCTCGGATGTTTGTCCAGTCTCAGAAGTTTGTTCCGAGTCGGAAGATAAGTTTTCCTCGTTCGGAAGAGATTCCTGTTCGGAAGAAGTTTCGGTTTCAGTCACTTCAGATGTGATAATCGCTTTTACACTTACTTCACCTGTAAGGTAACCGTGACGATAACTGAAATGAGCTGTAATTGGCTCATCGAGGGTAACAGGATCATCTATCGAGAGTTCTCCTGTGATGTCATACGGTAATGCATCTACAACGGCATTCAAAAGCAGCTTGTCAAAATCGGTCAGATCCTGAACATCGGTAAAGGTAAATGTCTGACTTTCAATTATTTTGTTTATGACTTCAATAGAACTTTCTTCATATCCTCGAAGGACATCGACATTGTATTTTTTATCCCCTTCAAACTTCGCAGAAGCGAGTGCGGCATCTACCGCAAGACGTACAAGATCCAAATAATCATCAGGAAGCTCACCCGCTATTTCAGAAGTTGACATAGACGGCAGGGAATAATTTTCATCTCTCAATTCATCGGGTATGAGTACCTCAGCAAATGTTAACCCCGCGAGATAACGTCCGATACAGAAGGACAAATGAGCTTCATCTCGTTGTATTCCAATCTGAGGATCATTACCGAAATTAACATCCTTGTTGGCATTGATGTTCAGTTTTGCAAGATAAGTACCTCGAATTGCTTGAACCGCGGCACCAACAGGGATCGTTCCGGTGAAAGCGGTGCCTGTGTATGTACCGGTCAATTTTTCTGCCAATTTGATGTAGTGGCATATATTGTTGAAGTCTTCACGAGCTGCATCAAAAACTGATGTATCGAGCGAATCTGCCCACGGCATAAACAAATATAAATCTGCATTTTTTGCAAGACTTGAAACGTGATCGAGGAGATACGGAGTTGAGGACGCCAAATCCAAAAATTTCTTAGATTCATTGAACTCACCTATGGCTCTCCCTTGTTCGATTTCAGTATTATACGGCTGAAGTACCACCGCATTCCAATCTGTATAGGTTAATACATTCTTGGATGTGTGTGAACCGCTGATTATTTGTGATTCACCATTTTTTATGAGAAAAAACTGGTAAACAGGCTCATTGGTTTCAGCGGCAGTAGCGTGCCACGCAAAAGTTCGGCTTCCTTTTTTTGCAAGACCGATTTGTATTTCGGCATTATCCCCGACCATACTTTTCATTATGTCATAAAGAATACTGTGTGGAGAAAGTTCTCCGTCGGTTGCATCAGCAGAGAAGCTGTTTCCGATAAAAAGTATCTTAAAAACTTCTTTTTCCTCAACACCATCTTGAAGATTATCATTTGATGCAAATACATTCGACTGAATAAGAAGAGAGAAGATAAGAGAGATCGCAATCAACTTGAAGATAGTAGAATATTTCATAAAAATGACCTCAACAAATTACTTTTTAAGAGTATAACAGATTGAGAAAAAATTGTCAACAAGTTCGTTGCTCGACAATAAATTTTGAATATAGCAAAAAAACTCGTAATAACTAATTGTAATTCGATTTTTGGACAAACACCTTGATTAATCACAATTATTGTGGTATAATTTACTTTGATTACGTGTGGCATAGCTGCGTGGTCAAGGGTTGATTTTTTCGCAAAAGCAAAAACAGAAGGAAGTATTTTTATGACAATTTTTGATGTGCTTAATTTGATAGGTGGACTTTGTTTGTTCCTCTTCGGTATGAGTGTTATGGGTGACGGTCTTGAAAGACGTGCCGGTAACGGACTTAAAGCACTTCTCGGTAAACTGACCAACAGTAGTGTAAAGGGTTTTTTTACAGGTCTCGGTGTTACTGCTGTTATTCAGAGCTCATCTGCTACAACGGTAATGGTAGTCGGCTTTGTTAACTCAAAGATCATGACATTTAAGCAGTCGATCGGTGTAATAATTGGTGCAAACGTAGGAACTGCTGTCACTTCGTGGATCTTGAGCCTTAGCGGAATTTCAAGTGATAATATAATATTGAAGTT